>JAJQAL010000050.1:29253-37548 GCA_021203815.1 Coprobacillus sp.
TATCAAAGCTCCCGTCTTGATGAATACCTTTATATCGTTGAAGGATTTATGGATGTCATCGCTTTAGAAAAGATTGGCGTGAAGTCTGCGGTCGCTCTTATGGGAACCGCGCTCACTAAAGAGCATATCGCCCTCCTCCGTCAGCTTAAAGTGGAACTTAGGATCTGCCTTGATGGAGATAGCGCCGGGCTAGACGCCGCGCTTAAGATGAGCCATCTCCTCTCCCAGTCTAATCTCCCTCATCGAATCGTAAACCGAGATGGAGACAATCGTGACCTTGATGAAATCTATAGTGAAGACGGAGAAAGTGGACTAAGGGGCTGTATTACCCGTCTTGAAAATAGCTTTGACTTTGAGCTCACTTACTACGCCTCCACCAATAAACTAAAAACTAATGAAGAGAAGAGTAAGTTTATTAATGACTTACTTCCAGGCCTTGATAGCGTGAGTGATAACCTATCTAGAAATGACTATGTTAATAAGATTGCCGCGATCACTGGGTTTTCCACAAAAGTGATTTTTGAGGCCCTTGATAAGTATCATAATACCCCAAAAAATAGAGCGGGTATGTCAAAAGAAATGGCGAGCTTTATCTATAGCGATAAAGATATAAGAAGGCTATATCTAATGGAGAAAGAATATACCTATCATATGCTTCATAGTAAAGAAGCGGTGGACTATTATAATAAAAACGAAATGCATCTATATAACGAAGTATATAGAGAGGTCGCTGATTACCTTGTGGACTACGCCGCTAGTCACGATGAAATCGATTATAACGATATTCTTAATTCTATTTATATGTCGAGCTCATTAACCGAAGCGGAAAAAGAAAAACTTCATAATGAGATAGAAGAAATCTATTACGAAAAGGGATATACCAATGAGTGTACCCCGGCGCTTATTAAATCGCTAGCCACTAACATCGCTAGTCAGATGAATATTATCCATCGAGCGGATATTCTCCGTAGCTCAATAACCGGAAAAGACAGTAAAGAGAAAGCCCGTATCTATATGGATCATCAGCGGGATAGACATATCGATAAAAAGTAAAGGAGGAAAAATATAATGGCAAAACAAAAAGAAAGTGTAGAAGAAAAAGAGCCCCTAATTGAAGAGGGAGCCGCGCTAAATGAAAGCGCTGAGAAAAAGAAAAGAGGACGCCCCCCAAAAGGAGTAGCTCCTCAAAGCGAAAGCACCGCTAAAAAGAAAGAGAAAGAAATCACTATCTACGCCGAAGACGGTTCCATTCTAACCGCCGAAGAGCTAGAAGGAAAAATCGTAACCCTCGCTCGAACTAATGATAATAAAATCAATCAAAGTGAAATATACGACATCTTTAACCAGTATGAACTAGATGATGAGCTAATTGAACAGATGATGGACTATTTTACGAGCGAAGGCGTTGAGGTTATTGATACCGACGCGGAAGATGAAGAAGATGACTCTCTTGACGATATCGTGGAGAGCGTTGATTTTAATAAAGCCGATGACTCTCTTTTTGATGAAGATGACCTCGATTTAGAAGATGACCTCGACGTTAAAGATGAAGATGACTATAGCTATCTTAATGACGCGGACCTTCTTAGTGACGTCAAAGTTAATGATAGCGTTAAGCTCTACCTAAAAGATATCGGAAAATACCCCCTTCTCACTCCAGAGGAGGAGCCAGAGCTCGCTAAAAGAATCTTAGAGGGAGACGAAGAGGCAAGAGCCAAGCTTATTAACTCAAACTGCCGTCTCGTCGTAAATATCGCTAAGCACTATGTAGGAAGAGGCATGCTTTTTGTGGACCTTATTCAAGAGGGGAATATCGGCCTAATGAAAGCGGTTCAAAAATTTGACTATACGAAAGGGTATAAATTCTCCACTTACGCCACCTGGTGGATCCGTCAGGCGATAACGAGAGCGATCGCCGACCAGGCCCGTACGATTCGTATCCCCGTTCATATGGTGGAGACGATTAATAAGATTACCAGTAGCCAGCGTAGACTTATTCAGGAGCTAGGGAGAGAGCCCTCCGCGGAAGAGATAAGTGAAGATATGAAAGGAGAGCTCACTCCTCAAGAGATCCGTCATATTCAGCGTCTTGCCCTTGAGCCGGTTTCCCTTGAGTCTCCAATTGGGGAGGAAGATGACTCGCATCTAGGGGATTTTATCGAAGATAAAGATAGTGAGTCTCCCGTCGAATACGCGGAGAAGCAGATGCTAAAAGAAGAGCTCTACTCCGTTCTCGATGAACTAAACGAAAGAGAAGAGAGAGTGATTAGACTAAGATACGGCCTTGATGATAATAGACCAAGAACCCTTGAGGAAGTCGGAAAAGAGTTTGGGGTGACCCGTGAGCGTATCCGTCAGATTGAGGCTAAAGCCATCAAAAAACTAAAACATCCATCTCGTAGTAAACGCCTTGGAGACTATAGAGACTATACGGGAAAATAGCTATGGATCTCTCGCTTCGCCTTAAAACGATTTATGATATGGTTCCACGCGGCTGCGTAGCCGATGTTGGCAGTGACCACGGAAAACTTATTATCGCTCTTGCGGAAAATGAAGTGATCCCAAAAGGGTACGCGATTGAAAATAAAAAGGGACCATATTCAACGCTCGTGAGTAATATCACCAAAGCGGGGATGAACGGGAAGATTACCCCGATGTTTTCAGACGGAATAAGTGAGCTCCCAAGCGATGTTTACACTCTTGTTCTTGCGGGGATGGGCGGAGCGACGATTATCGAGATTCTCTCCCTTAAAGAGAAACTTCATAATGTAAGTACGATAATCGTAGACGCTCACTCGATGATTAAAGAAGTGAGAGAATATATATGTCAAGAGCTAGGCTATAACATCACTGATGAGAAGATTATTAAAGAAGATGATATCTACTATGAAATCGTGAAGTTTCAGCGAAGCGAAAGACCGCTTTATAGCGAGGAAGACTATGAATATGGACCGATACTAAGAAAAGAGAAAGGCCTTCTCTTTATCGAAAAGTATGAAGCGAGAATTAAAGAGATCGATTACCTACTTACCCTTGCTCTCCCGCAAAATAGAGTCACTACCCTTATAGGCGAAAGGGAAAAGATTAGGAGCGAGCTTAAATGAGGACGAAAACTCTAATCAGTAAACTTGGGAGGATGTTTCCTAAAAGCATCGCCAAAGAGAATCATGACTATGTCGGGCTTATGTGCGGAACGCTTAAAGAGGAAACCCATAAGATTCTCCTCTGTCTCGACTTTGATAATATCGCTTTAAAGGAAATGAAAAAAGAGGACTTACATCCTGACCTTATTATCTCGCATCACCCTTTTATTTATGGGACGAGAAAATACGTTTTAGAGCATGACCCCATGAAAAAAGAGGTTTATAACGAGCTAATAAGTCTAGGGATTCCAGTCTATAGCATGCACACTAACTTCGATACCGGGGCGAAGGGCATGAATGACGCTTTAATGGAAGAGCTGGGACTAGAGAATATCCATCCAGACGCGTCTAACCCCATGATGAGAGTGGGCACGCTCCCCGCTCCAATGGAAGTGCGCGAATTTAGTAAGTACGTTAAAGAAAAGCTTGACCTTACGTACGCTCTTCTTATCGATAAAGGGAATAAGATAGTTAGTAAAGTCTCTCTTATCGCAGGAGGGGGCTCTTATAAATGGGAGGAAGCGAAAGCTAACGGAAGCGATATCTATATAAGTGGGGATGCCCCTCATCACGTTAGAAGAGATATCGTCACTAATAGCTTTAACTATCTAGATTTACCTCATGAAATTGAAAGAATATTTATGACGCAAATGAAAAAGATCCTTCTTGAAATGGATCCCACTTTTGAAATATATATAATTGACCACGAGGGTCTACCCACTTTAATCTAAGGCTTTTATCGCTTCATATATACTCTCTACCACATTAGGCGGAGTCGCGGCGCCGCTCGTGACGGCGATATTTTGATGGTCCTCAAGCATTGAAAGCTTAAGGTCTTCAAGCGAGACCACTTTAATAACCTCCGCCTCTGGATGCGACTCTTTTGCCACTACGGCGAGTCTTTTTGTATTCGAGCTAGTGAGGTCGCCAACGACGACGATACAGTCGGTGTCAGAGGGGAGATTAATGACGTTTTCCTGCCTTGTTCTCGCTACCGGACAGACTTCACGAGAGAATCTTGCGTCCGGCTTTTTCTCTTTGATTGTTTTATAAAAGCCGTCTATTTCCGACTGCGCGAGCGTAGACTGACAGGCCACATAGGGGCTTTTATCTCTAATATTTAGGTAGTTATTCATATCGCAGGCAAAATAGGGCTGAACTTTTTTACCCATAGATAAAGCGACGATCGCTTCTTCATGGAACTCATCTCCCACCCAAATAACTTGATGCTTATTTTTTATCTCTTCTTTTACTTTTTCGTAGTTAGCCTTAACGATTGGGCAGGTCGCGTCATACACTTTAAGCTTTCTTTTATTGCACACTCTTTTAAACATCTCACTCGCCCCATGCGCGGAGTATATCGCAATATCCTGATCCGCTTTAAAGGACTGAATAATTGATTTATAGGATTTTTGATCATCCGAAATAAGGGTTTTAATCCCAATAGAAAATAGCTCTTCCCTCACATAATGAGAGTGAACGAGGTCTCCAAGAACATAGATGTTTTTTTCGGGATTCTCTTCTCTTGCCTTATGGGCCACGGCGAGCGCTCTTTTAACTCCCTCGCAGTAGCCATACGGCTCCACTAAAGTCACGTTTTTCATAATGGATATATTATCATTTTCTACTCCCCTTCGCATTAATATTTGTATAATAGAGAAAGAGAAATAGATAAATGGAAGAAGAAATTATCCTTGGCTGCCACTGTAACGTTAACTCCCCTGACTATTATCTAGGGACCGTTAGGGACGCTCTTAGTTATGGATGCACAACCTTTATGTTTTATACCGGGGCCCCGCAAAATACCTTTAGAGTGCCAACTGAGCGCTTCAAAATAGAAGAAGGGAGAGCGCTTATTAAGGAGGCGGGAATAAAAGAAGAGAATATCGTCGCTCACGCCCCTTATATCATAAATCCCGCAAATACCGTGAATCAGTCAACTAGAGATTTAGCCCGTGATTTTCTTCTTAAAGAGTTAGAAAGAGTCGAGGCCTTTCATGTCTCAATTCTCGTTCTTCATCCCGGCTCCCACGTCGGCGCAGGCGCGGAGGCGGGAATAAAAGGAGCGATTGAAGTTCTTAATGAAGTCCTATCGGTGGATAAGACTCATGTTAGAATCGCTATTGAGACTATGGCCGGAAAAGGCGGAGAGATCGGGACCACCTTTACGCAGATTAAAGAAATACTAGACGGCGTTAACTATCCAGACCGAGTTGGGGTGTGCCTTGATACCTGTCACATTAATGACGCGGGATATGATGTCAGTAAAGTGGATGACGTTATTAATGAGTTTGACCGCGTTATCGGACTTGACCGCCTTTTAGTGGTCCACCTTAATGACTCGAAAAACATAATGGGCGCTCATAAGGATAGACATGAAAATATTGGATATGGAGAAATTGGATTTGACGTTTTACACGAGTATCTCGTCCATCCTAAGCTAAAAAACATTCCTAAGATACTCGAGACTCCTTATGTGAATGAGAAGCCGCCTTATAAAGACGAGATTAGTATGCTTAGAAATGGGAAGATGATTCCAGGCTGGAAAGATAAATATCTAGCTACAGAATAATTAGTAGTGATCTATTTCTTCTTTAATGACCTTAAAAAGGTCATTTTTATTTACTTTACGGAGCAAGGCTCCATCTTTATAGATTAAAGCATCACCTTTCTCTCCAACCACTCCAAGATTAGAGTGGGCCGCTTCTCCTATTCCGTTAACTACGCATCCCATTATCGACACGGTGATATTTTTCCTAGTTTCTAGTAAGTAATTATAGATTTCATTACTTAAGGTAATGACATCGATTTCACTTCTCCCGCATGTGGGGCAAGAGATAACTTTAGGAGCGCTTATTAAACCAAGCGAGCTTAGTAGGGTAGAGGCCGCTTTAACCTCTTCCTCTGGGTCTCCGCTTATTGAGATACGAATCGTATTTCCAATTCCCTCAAGGAGAAGGGGCGAGAGAGCAGCGCTACTAGTAACTAGGGAGATATCTTTAGGTCCCGCTTCGGTTAAGCCTAGATGAATTGGATAGCTATATTCCTCCGCGATCATTTCATTAACTTTAATTGTGTCTATTACATCAGAGCACTTTGCGCTTATGACTATGTCATAAAAGCCTAAGGACTCCACGAGGGCTACACCGCGACGGACCGCTTCCATCATCTTCTCGGTCGTGGATTCATCCTTAAGCATGATATCTCTTGGGAGGGAGCCGCTATTAAAGCCGAGCCTTATAGGAATCTGCTTTTCCCTTGCTTTATTTACGATGAGCTTAATATCATCTTCACTTATATTTCCGGGATTGATTCTTATTTTATCAATGCCGTTATCCATTACTAATAGCGCTAGGTGAGCGTCAAAATGGATATCCGCGATAAGAGGAATAGTGGTCCTCACTTTTATCTCTTTAATCGCTAAAGCGTCTTTTTCGTCAGTTACCGCTATCCTCATAAGGTCTGCGCCTAAATAGGCGCATCTATTTATCTGCTCGATAGTTTTATCTATATTAGAGGCCTTACAGGAGGTCATGGACTGGATAAGTATATGGGAGTCTCCTCCCATCTTTACTTTCCCAATATATATTGATTTTGTCTTATTTCTCGTCGTCATAATTTGATTATATCATATCCCTATTTCCACTAAATAAATAAAAACTTTTATTTATAGGGTAAAAAAGATATAATACAAAACTGAATTAAAGGAGAAAACCTATGGCGGGCAAAAGTAAAGCAAAGCAAGATCGTATCGCAATTACTCTAAAATGCACGGAATGCGGAGAAGAAAATTATCTCACAAGTAAAAATAAGAAACATAACAGCGAGAGAATCGAAATGAAAAAGTATTGTCCTCGCTGCCAAAAGAAGACTTTACATAGAGAGAAGAAATAACTTAGTTATTTCTTTTTAACGAATAGGAGGAAATATATAATGACCGACGTCACAGATCTTAGACCAGGAAACTACTTTACCGAAGATGGTAATATCTATCAGGTAATGGATATTCTTTTAAATAAAACGGCGATGAGAAAAATGATCGCGGATGTAAAGGTGAAAAACGTCAGGACCGGCACAATCAGTCGAATCACTCATAACGCTGGATATGGAGTGGAGCTTATCCGTCTTGATAAGAGAAGCATGCAGTATCTTTATGATAACGGAGATGCACTTGTCTTTATGGATCAAGAAACATACGATCAAATCGAGATTTCTAAGTCTCTACTTGAGTGGGAACTACAGTTCCTTAAAGGCGATGAAATCGTTGATATCACCTCATATAACGATGAAATACTCGGTATTTCTCTTCCCGCGAAAGTCGCTCTTACCATTACGGAGTGCGAGCCAGCAGTTAGAGGAGACACCGTGACTAGCGCAAGAAAAGACGCAACGCTTGAGACTGGGCTTCATATTAAAGTGCCTCTCTTTATTAATAACGGCGAGACAGTTCTAGTAAGAACTGACACCGGGGAATATGATGGAAGGGCCTAATTTAGGAGGAAGATAAAATAATGGCTACATGGACTTGGATTGTTATTGTGGTGGTCGCCCTTATTGTCGGCGGAGTTATTGGTTTCTTTATTGGAAGATGGTTCTTCCAGCGTCAAATGAAGAATAATCCCCCTATTAGCGAGAAACAAATAAGAGCGATTTACGCTTCTATGGGAAGAACTCCTAGTGAAGCCAAGGTTCGTGAGATCATGAACCAAATGAAAAATACCAAATAAATAAATAAATTAATATAATTTATTTAAAGAAAATGAGTCTCTTGTTAGAGGCTTTTTTCTTACTTAAAAAGAGGGAAAAATAAACGGCTTAAAATAAGAGAAAAATAAAGAGAAAAATACGCTATTAAAAGTAGTGATATCCACTAAAAATAAGATAATTTCCTCTAATTATTCATTTAAAAAATGTCTACTATTTATTTACTAGTAAACTACTAGAATATTTTAAAATAAAAGATTTCTATTTATTTTATAAAATTCATTTCTAGGGATTTTTCTCTATTTTAGAGTGTGTTTATACTTATCTCATCCCTCTTATTTATTTTCTTATTTCTAGCTAGATTTCCCGCTTATTTACCTCTCTAAATTCGCTCAAAATGAGTAGTTATACGTAATTAATTCTTAATTAAGCTAATTTTAATAGGTCT
>JAJQAL010000050.1:37648-45256 GCA_021203815.1 Coprobacillus sp.
CAAAATGAGTAGTTATACGTAATTAATTCTTAATTAAGCTAATTTTAATAGGTCTATTTTTATGATTTTTTTATGATTTTACGCTTAAGAAGCGCTTTTCACTCATCTTAAATAAAAAAATTTGTAAAATTTTTCTCTCTATTTTTTAGGGGGTTAATATTGTATAACAATATTCCCCTTATTTTTAGGCATCTTGACCCCTTTTACATAAGTAAAAGTTATTTATTTAGGCTCTTTATTTTAGTTATAATTAAAGACTATGAATGATTACACAGAAAATGATATTCAAGTGCTTAAAGGCTTAGAAGGCGTAAGAAAAAGACCGGCGATGTATATTGGGTCCACTAATAGTAATGGTCTTCATCATTTAGTGTGGGAAATCGTGACTAACTCCATTGATGAAGCCTTAAGTGGGTATGGAAATAGGATTATTGTCACCCTTCATAAGGATGGATCCTGTTCGGTTTCCGATGAAGGAAGAGGAATCCCCACTGGGATAAACGAAGCGGAAGGAAGAAGCGCGTTAGAGCTCGTCTTCTGCGAGCTTCACGCTGGGGGTAAATTTAATGATAACGTCTATAAAACCGCTGCGGGACTACACGGTGTTGGGGCTTCTGTTACTAATGCCCTTAGCTCTTACGTCGATGTTATGGTGTATCGAGACGGAGAGATTTCGCATATGCATTTTGTTAACGGAGGGCATATCGAGACCCCGCTTGAGGTCCTTGGCCCCACCAAAAAACACGGAACTACGGTGAGATTCCTCCCTGACCCAGCTATCTTCTCCACTACGGAGTTTAAATGGGAAACAGTCAGTGACCGCCTCCAAGAATACGCCTATCTCATGAAGGATGTGACCTTTATTTTAATCGATGAAAGAAACGGTCAAAGCGCGGAGTATCATTATCCTAACGGCCTAGTGGAATACGTTGAAACCGTTAATCAAAATAACACCGCCCTTTCTCCCGTTATCTATTTTGAAGATACTGACCTAGAAACTGGAATCGAGACAGAAGTAGCGATGCAGTATAGTAGTGATGACTATAATGAAACGATTTTCTCCTATGTTAATAACGCGAGAACTAGAGATGGTGGCACTCATGAAACGGGCTTTAAGATGGGCCTAACCAAAGCGATTAATGACTTTTGTGACGCAAGTAAAATGAATAAAGGAAAACACCTTGAGGGTAGTGACGTAAGAGAGGGTCTCACCGCGATACTATCGCTTAAGATCCCGGAGCAGTACCTCGAGTTTGAAGGGCAGACAAAAGGAAAACTCGGCACTAATGAGGCTACGATGATCGTCAATAACTTCATCTATTCTAAGCTCACTTACTATCTAAACGAGAATAAAGAAGCCGCGTTTAATATCATTAAAAAATGTATTGACTCAGAAAACGCTAGAAACGCCGCCCGTAAAGCTAAAGAAGAATTAAGAAGTAATAGAAAACCGAAGCAAGAAGTAATAATAAGCGATAAACTAACACCCGCTCAAAGTAAAGACTACGCGAGAAACGAGCTTTTTATCGTTGAGGGTAACTCCGCTGGTGGAAGCGCGAAAAAAGGAAGAGATAGAGTCCATCAAGCGATACTTCCTTTAAGAGGTAAACCCCTTAATACGGACTCAGTTTCTTTAGAGCGTCTTCTTAAAAATGAGGAAATGAGTACCATTATCGCGACAATTGGCGCGGGATATGGTCAGTCCTTTGACCTTGACTCCATTAAATACGGAAAGATTATTATTATGAGCGATGCGGATAGTGATGGGGCTCATATCCAGACCCTTCTTCTTACCTTTTTCTATCACTATATGAGGCCCCTTATTACTAGCGGTCACGTTTATGTGGCGGTCCCGCCGCTATATAGAGTGTATAAAGAAAACGGGAAAGGACAGATAAGTCAGGAGTACTGCTGGGACGAAGAAAGTCTAGAGGCCGCCAAAAAGAAAATCGGAGCGGGCTATAAGATAAACCGCTATAAAGGACTTGGGGAAATGGAAGACTATGAGCTTAAAGAAACCACTATGGACCCTAGGACTAGAAGACTAATACAAATAGATATAGAAGACCCATTTTTAGTGGAAAAGAGAGTGGGCATTTTAATGGGAAATGACTCCCAAGTGAGGAAGCAGTGGGTGGAGGAAAACGTCGATTTTAATAAACCTGACCCCTTCCTTAAAGAGGTAAAAAATGGCTAAAAAGAAAGAAAATGCGCCCGTTACAGAAGAGATAAAAGAGGATATTTCGATCTCTCCTTTAGAAGACGTCATGGGAGATAAATACGCCATTTACGCGAAATACGTCATCCAAGACCGAGCGATTCCTGACGTAAGAGACGGACTTAAACCCGTTCAGCGTAGGATTATCTACTCGATGTGGGAAGACGGAAATACCTTTAATAAACCCACGAAGAAATGTGCGCACACTGTCGGCGCGGTTATGGGAACCTATCACCCTCATGGAGATAGCTCGATTTATGAAGCCCTTTCGAGAATGAGTCAGGACTGGAAAGTAAGATATCCGCTTATCGATTTCCAAGGTAATAACGGCTCGATTGACGGTGATGGTCCTGCGGCGTACCGATACACTGAGTCGCGTCTTTCTAAGCTCTCAAATGAACTTATCCGCGATATCGATAAAGAGACTGTCGATATGCAGCTAAACTATGATGATACAAGGCTTGAACCAATCGTTTTACCCTCCAGATTTCCTAACCTACTAGTTAATGGGTCTGAAGGTATTGCCGTGGGCCTAGCGACGGAGATTCCCCCTCATAATTTAGGGGAGGTAATAGAGGCCACTATTTACCGCATAAAACATAAGGAGTGCAGCTTTGATGAAATCCTCTCTATTATAAAGGGACCAGACTTCCCAACCGGAGGAATTATCTATAACTCGGATGGACTTAGAAGTATCTATACCACCGGGAGAGGAAGGATTGAAATCGCGGCGAAAACGGAGATAGTGGAACTAAAAGATATGCAGCAGATTATTATCAGTGAAGTCCCTTATAAAGTAGTAAAGATAAATATCGCTTATGAAATCGATAAGATAAGAGTGAGTAAATCAATAGATGGAATTATAGAGGTTAGAGATGAATCTGATATATCTGGAATTAAGATCGTAGTGGACATTAAAAAAGACGCGAAAGCCGATTTAATTTTAGCCTACCTCATGAATAAGACCTCGCTCCGCGTATCCTACAGTGCGAATATGGTAGCGATCGTTGACGGGCGTCCTAAAACCTTAAATATTTTAGATTATCTCGACGCTTATATCGCTCATCAAAAAGATGTTGTAACTAGAAAAACAAAATACGATTTAGAGAAATTTACCGCTAGGCTTCATATCGTAAACGGGCTTATTATCGCTTCACTTAATATTAATGAAGTCGTCGAAATCATTAAAAAGAGTAAAGATAAAGCGGACTCGAAAGTAAACTTAATGAAAGCGTATGCGCTCTCCTCTACTCAAGCGGAAGCGATAGTGACCATGCCCTTATATAAACTCTCTCATACCGATGAAATCGCGCTTGAAAATGAAAAGAAAGAGCTTGAAAAAAATATTAATAAATGTCACGAGCTCCTAAGCGATGAAGTTAAGCTTGAAAAGGAGATTATAAGTGACCTCAGAGAAATAAGTAAAGCCTATGGCGACGAAAGAAGAACGGCGATTGAAGAAAAAGGCGAAACAGTTGCCATCGATAAAAGAGAGCTTATCGCTAAAGAGGAGCAAATGGTCTCCTTAACTCGGGATGGGTATGCGAAAAGAAGCACTCTTAAATCCTATAAGGCCAGCGGTGATAATCCCCTCCCCGGAATTAAAGAGGGAGATGTGCTCGTAGGGATCTCGTCGGCGTTTACGACGGATTATCTTGTCTCCTTTACCAGTAGAGGTAACTACGTCTGTATCCCTATTCACTATCTAAGCGAGAATAAATGGAAAGATGAAGGAAGCCATCTTAATCAGTTCTTTACCTTCTCTCAGGGAGAGAAGATAATAGACGGACTCGTTATTAATCAAAAAAGAGATGATTTATATCTCGTAAGTCTATCAAGAAACGGACAGATTAAGAGAATGAATATCGATCAGCTCGACTACGCAAAACACTCTAGGCCCACAAGATTTATGAAGATCTCCCCTTCTGATGAAGTCGTTTCTGTCACCCTTACAAGCGGGAATAGTGACCTCCTTGTCCTCACTGAAAACGGGAAAGCCTCGATGTTTAATGAAAATGAGCTTACAATCCTTTCAAGTAAAGCGGGAGGCGTTAAAGCCATGAACGGTCTTGCTAAAGATAGCGCTGTTTCTCTTCTCTCTTATGAAGAGGGAGAAAAGAGTAAGATTATTCTTATCTCCGATAAGGGATGCGTTAGAGTAACTGAGAATACGAGAATAAGTAAAACGAGTAGACTCGGTAAAGTTCAAGAGATCTTTACCTGCTTTAAAAATGATAATCATAAACTCATAAAAGCGGTGAATGTAAACGGGAAAGAGCCAGTAGAGCTTTATTTAAAGCTAAGTGACACAAGAGTAGTATCTTACCTCGTCACTGACTTTAGACTCACCGAAGACTCTAAAAATATGAAAAAGAATGTTCCTGGGATCACCCTTAAAGATCGAGTGGCCTATGCATATGGCCTCACCTTAAACACCGTTAATGACACAAATGTTGCTCGTGATATCATCGTAAAAGAGAAACCAGTAAAAGTTAATAGCGGGGAGGAGCTAGACAATTTAGAGGAAGAGGATGAAACACTAGAGCCTCACTTAGAAACTAGTGAAGAGGTAAAGGAACCCACTCCAGTGGAGTCTAAGCCCCAAGTAAAGGGTAGTGGAGATAAAGAAAAAGAAGAATCCCCCTTTGTTCAGATGTCAATCTTTGATGATTTTGATGATGAATAAATAAACGCGTATATAAAGAGAAGATTAACCATAGAAAATGGTTAATTTTTCTTTTATTTATGCTAAAATAAAAAAGTGAAAGTTAAGTATATACCGACCTACACTGCGGAAAGTGTATTTGAGATAGCGCCCGCTTTTCTTGTTAGCAAAGGCTATAAAGCGATCTTTATCGATTTAGATAATACGCTTGATAACTGTAGGGACAGTGAGCCCGCGCCTAGGGTAGGGGAGCTACTTACATCGCTAAAAAGGGCAGGTCTTACCCCTTATATCACCTCAAATAATAGTGGGCGCCGGGTTAAAAAATACGCGAAGGGCCTTGATGTAGTCTATACCTACCGCCTCATGAAACCCTTTAAAAGAAGATTTGAGAAGTTTATTACTTCTCAGAATCTAAATAAAAATGATATTGTGATAGTGGGGGACCAAATATATACTGATATCGAAGTGGCCTCTAAGTTACATATCGATTCTATCCTTACTACGCCGATCCGTAAAGGGGATCAGATATTCACTATAATCAATAGAAAAAGAGACACAAAGGCTAGAAAAATACTAGAAAGTGAGAATAAACTAAGAGACTGGAGAGAAGTATGGCAAGAGCAAAAAGATTAATTAGATGCTACAGGTGCGGGAAAACCCTTCAGACCACTGACATCGCGCAGCCAGGCTATATTAAAGAAGACCTACTAAGCGAAATCAGTGTGCATGATAGGATTTTATACTGTCAGGAATGCTATGACGAGATGATTAAGCTAAATAACTCAAAACTTGATTTAACAGTCGGCGATGAGATTAACTCTATCTTAGACCGCGCGGTTAATACCGACGCGGAAATCATCTACGTCGTTAATCTCTTTAGTTTTAACGGGACGCTTCCTAATGATGTCGCGGAAAAGATTAAGCACCTTCATGTCCTTGTCGTGGGGACGAAAATTGACCTTTTTAACACCAAAAAGGATATCGCTCCCCGTCTTATTGAGTGGCTTACGGAGCGTTTTAATGAATATGAGATATATCCCGAGCACGTCCGTGTCACCGGGAAAAACGATAAATATAGCGCGACGGATTTCGTCCGATTCGCCGATGAATATAGAGAAGGAAGAGATGTCTATATCATTGGAGATATTGGAAGCGGGAAGACTTCGCTTATTAATAAAGCCTTAACTGGGTACACAAATAACTCTATCTGGTCAATAACTAGAACCACTCTTCCAGGCTGCTCGCAGCAGGTTCTCACAATCCCTTTATCAAACTCGAGCTTTATCTATGAAGTTCCAGGCTTTGCTCTTTCTCATAGCGTCGTTAGCTGCGTTGAAAAAGAAGTCGCGAAACAGATTAGCCCCAAAAAAGAAGTAAAAGTCACAAAGAAATCTCTTAAATCTGGGGAGTGCCTCATGATCGGAAATATCGCTTCCTATCACCTTTATAGCGGGGTTGACACTCCGGTCACTATCTATACCGCTGAATCAGTGGAATCTAAAGTAATCCCTTCCTATAGATATGAACCCACTTTTAATCGGAATAAAGATAAAAAAGAGATAAGACCAGTAAGTGAGAAGCTTTCTCACTTTATGGACTTTGACCTATTTGAATACGATATGGAAAATGACGGGTTATCTCATGATATCGCTATTGAAGGGCTCGGCTGGATCTCCTTTATCGGAAAAGGGCAAATCTTTTATGTCTATCTCCCTCATTTAAGCGCTTTAAGAGAAAGCCGAAGTAAGATTGAGTAGTAATGCTAAATAAAGAGCAAAAAGCCTATTTAAGAAAAGAGGCGCTTAATTTAGATGTATCCTACCAGGTAGGAAAAAATGAACTAACTGATGCGGTAGTGGAGATGCTTGCTAACGCCTTAGAAGCCCATGAACTCGTAAGAGTAAAGCTCCTAAAAACAGTAAGTAAAAGCGTTAATGAAGTCGCCCTTAGCCTAGCGGACACGCTAGGGTGCGAGGTCGTAGACACTCGGGGAAGAGTCATCATCTTATTCAAACAAAATAGAAAGAAACCGATATATAAGTTTAGTAAACTATCATGAGAAATATTATTTTATTCGGGGGAGATTTTAATCCCGTTCATAATGGACACCTTAATATGGCGGTGTCCGCTTCTAAATATTTAGGGGACGCTCCGGTCGTGTTTATACCCGCCAAAATTGCGATCTGGAAAGATGAGTCCGTTGATTTTAAGCATAAAGTTAATATGCTACGGCTCGCTATTAAGGATATTCCTAATATGTATATTAGTGAGTGGGAAAATGAAAACGGGAAAGAAAGAACATATTCGATAGAAACAGTAAGACACTTTAAAGAGCTTTACCCAGATGATAACTTATACCTTCTTATAGGTAATGACCAGGTAAACGCTTTTAACTACTGGAAAGAAGCGGGGGAGATAAGTAGACTAGTTCAAATTATCTATTTTGTAAGACCCGCTCACCCCCTAAATAACGATAACGTTCATATTTATAATATGAAGAAAGTCCCAGGAGAAGAAAAGAATATCGACTCTACAGCGATTAGGAATTTAGAGCGTAGTGATACCGCGCCTAGTGTACTTAAGTATATCGAAGAAAACGAGCTCTACTATATTCCAAAAATTAAGTCCTATCTTATAGAGAGAAGATACGTGCACACCATGAGCGTAGCGGATCTCTCCTATAAAATAGCCCTAGAGAATAAGGTAGTGGACGGAGATAAAG
>JAJQAL010000036.1 GCA_021203815.1 Coprobacillus sp.
TTTAAAGTCTCCGATAAGATTAAAGTTATCGATTCACTTCTAAAGAAGTGCGATAAGATTCTCATCGGCGGCGCGATGGCGTATACCTTTGTTAAAGCATTAGGCGGAGAAACCGGTAACTCTCCAGTTGAGGATGAGCAGCTTGAATACGCAAGAAACTGCTATAAAGAAGCAAATGGAAGAATCCTTCTTCCAGTGGACTCTGTCTGTGGTAATGCTTTTGAAGAAAGCGAGAGAACAGAGGTCAAAGTCGTGGACTCCGATAAGATCCCCGCTGGATTCCAAGGACTCGATGTTGGACCAAAAACCATTGAGGCGTATAGCAAAGAAATTAGCCATGCCCATATGATTTTCTGGAATGGACCAATGGGAGTATTCGAGCAAGATGAGTTCCAGAAAGGAACAATTGCGATTTGTGATGCGATTAAAGAAATCCCTGAGGCCTTTACAGTCTGTGGCGGCGGTGATAGCGCTGCGGCGATTAAGCAGTTTGGCTATAGTGATAACTTCTCTCACGTCTCCACTGGAGGTGGAGCCTCCCTTGAGATGATTGAAAATGATGGTCATCTCCCTGGAATTGATATTGTGAGATAAATAAAAATGCGAAGAAAACTATTAATGGGAAACTGGAAAATGAATAAACTCGCCTCTGAGGCCAAAGAGTTTACTCTTTCCGCGTACCCAGTTATTGAAAAAGCGACTGCCCATAATATCGATATCGGTGTCGCTCCGACTTATCTCTCTTTATCAACGGTGAAAGAGTACGCTCATAAAGATATGCTCGTGGCCGCTCAAAACTGCCATCAGTTTTCAAGCGGTGCTTATACCGGAGAAATCTCTATTGAAATGCTTGAGGAGCTTGGAGTGAACTGGGTTATCATCGGTCACTCCGAAAGAAGAACCTACTTCAATGAGACGGATGAGGCTTGTAACGCCAAAATCAAAGCTTTAATCGCTCATAATATGGTTCCCCTCTACTGCGTTGGGGAAACCCTTGACCAGTTTGAAGCGGGCACCACGAAAGAGATTGTCCGTCACCAAGTCATTACTGGATTACTTGGTTTAACATCTAGTGATGTTAAAGACTTAGTAATTGCCTATGAACCAGTCTGGTCCATCGGCACCGGAAAAAACTGCCCCAGCGATATCGCTGAGGAAATCTGTAAATATATTCGTGATATCCTCCATGAACTATTTGGGGATACCGCGGAAGATATCCGTATCCTCTACGGAGGATCCGTTAAGCCCGAAAACATCAGAGAGTATCTCACTCTTCCAGATGTCGATGGCGCTTTAGTTGGGGGAGCGTCTCTCAAAATTGAGTCCTATGTCGCTCTTCTAGATAACATTATTTAAGGAGTAAACTAGTGCCTGATTATAACGATTATCGTAATGTTAGTGACCTAGACGGCGACCAAGTCGTGGTCGATGAAGGTCATGAGTACCGCGGAAGTAAGAGGAGAGCGGAAAGCGGCACTTTAAATATGGCCAGAACCTATGGCTATATGTGTTTTCTAATTCTTTTAACCGCTGCTATTGCCCTTCTTCTTGGCTATGCCTTCTATGTTTGGATGGGGAATAACTATAGCGCCGCTAACACCGGAATCATGGTAACGTTAGTGGTTTCCTGTGTCGCTCAACTTGTCTTATGTATCGCGATGAGTATGAGTGGCGCGAGAAAGGGCATGAGTAAGCGCACCACCTTTATGGCGGTCCTCTACGCCGTCATTATGGGCGTCATGATGAGTAGCTTTACCCTTTGGATCGACTGGGAAATCCTTGGTCTTACCTTTGCGGTGACTGGTCTCGCCTTTGGCGGAATGGCCCTTGTGGGCACTATCGCCAAGCGTAACCTTAGGATGGTGGCCTCTATTGGATCTGGGCTTATCGTCGGCGCCTTATTCATCTCTTTATTTAGCCTTATCTTCATGTTCTTTGCCCCTGGACTTCTTACGATGACTTATTACCTTGTAATAATTATCATGTTTATTGCGATGCTTCTTATAACCGCAGTGGATGTCCGTCGTATTAGAAATATCGCAAGTGAAGATAACTATTCTCGGGATGTTTGTTTCTACTGCGCCTTCCGTTTATATACGGACTATATCGTTATCTTTATCTACGCTTTACGCCTAATTATGAGGTTTGGCGGTAGACGTTAGTCAACTTTTAAAACCTAAAAAATAAAATCGCCCATTTGGGTGATTTTTTATTTGCATTTATTATATATATAGATATAATAATTACTAACGAAATCTAAGGGTGTTAGATAGTGGCCCTTGGTCCATTCTTCTTAATAATTTTTTCTATAAAAAAGTTATTGACACCTATACAGTAAAGCGTATAGACTATTCGAGTATGCAGTCTAAGCGGACTTTTTAATTACATTATTTAATGTAATTGAGTGCATACCAAGAGATCTTTGAAAACTAAACAGATGTACGAACAAGCAAACGTCAATTCTTGTTATTTTTAAAATAACGCTAAAAACAGAATAATAATGAACTAGAATACAAATTTTGAGAGTTTGATCCTGGCTCAGGATGAAC
>JAJQAL010000003.1 GCA_021203815.1 Coprobacillus sp.
TTATGAGATAAACAAATTTATCTCCAAAAAGGAAGTGATCTATGGTGTGAACATCATCATTATCATCTTTAAAACCAAAGTTGTTAATGAGTAAATAATCATTCATTAAAGCAATTTTGTATACCTTTTTGTAGTATAACTTTATATAGTTATTTTTGCAGTAAACATTCTTAAGTGGAAACCATAAAACAAAGGCTACGATAAGTAAACCAATAAGCACAGTAAAGACGATATAAAAGATTTGAATCCCGCTCATGCTAACGTCGAAACCACCTTATCTGAAATAATAACATCATAAAAAGTTCTCCCATCATGGCTAACACCAATAGCGATGAGGCAGATGATAAACCCGAGGCCCGCCGTTAAATAAGTAAGAAGAGTAACAATAATAGCTCTTAAGGCCATCTTGCCCCCTTTAAGTGGGTTTCCTTCTTTATCGACATACTGAATTGAGAAGATTCGCATGCCAATAGTCTCCCCTTTAAAGGCCAAAGCGGGTATATAAAGATATAAAAAACAAATAAGAAAGGCAAATACAAAAGAAAGAGAAAACAAAGTAAGAATTAAATTAGTGACCACCCCATTATTAGAGGCATCAACATAATATAAAGACGCAGGTAAAACAAAAATAAGGGATAAAATCACAATAAAGAGTCCGTCTAATAAGGCGGCATATAATTTATTTCGTTTAATTCTCTTTTCTTCGAGCATGGCTTTATTTTATCAAAATAAAGGTTAATATAAAGTAAAAGATTAATCGTAAATAGTCTCGCCGCTAAGAGCGGCTTTAATGAACCTATCTATTTCTTCATTACTCACTTTATGAGAAGCGGGGATATTATGAATATCAATCCAGCTAACCTCATCGGTTTCATATTCGTGTTCATGAAGTTCCCCTACGACTTTAGCTTCAAATATGATAGCGTATTCAGGGACTGAAGTGGCTTGTTTGAAGGGGGTTCTATTAGTGATACCCACTAAACGAACAATTTCAATCTCCGCTCCGGCTTCTTGCATACATTCCATCTTCGCGGTTTCTGCAGGGGAATTATATAAATCGCACCATCCTCCTGGAAGAGAATAGGTATGGGTATTAGCTTCTCTAACCATTAGGACTTTGTCTCTCGCTTCATTAAAGATAACACTACGCACACTTACATTAGGAGTGGGATAGACATCTCTTTCGAAGTAGTTATTGCGGTCAAATTTGACATTTTCAAAATCTTCAAGGAAGTCACGGCTCAAATCATTAATTTCGTTATAGTTAGTTAAAGCGTACTCATCTTTGGAGCAGACTAGTCCAATTTTCGCTATCGACTGGACTTTTATTAGAAAATCATAAATGTATTTACTATCCATACCTATATTTTAATCTTATTTAATATTTGTGAGAAATGTTTTAACATAATATGAACTTAGGAAAGGCTAGTCTATGGAATTTTGGCTTATTGCAATTATTGTTATCGCGGCTGTAATCGTTATTGGATTAGGCATATTTTTTGCAACAGGAATCTACCATGTTAAAGAAGGCAGAGTGGCAATAATGGAAAAATACTACGAGTTTTACGAGGTTTTAGGTCCAGGTTGGTATTATTATATGCCTCTTATCTATCATAGAAGAGCTTGGTATTCCACGGAGATGCAGTGCCGCACATATACACTAGAAAATAAAAATACGATAAATATTTATTATAAAATCGTCGATGTCGTGAAATATCACTATGGGAAAATCACTATTTATGATCACCTAATGGATATTGTTAATAACTGCGATGAATTAACAGAGGACATCTTAAAAGAAAGATTCCTTGAGATAGGAATCGAATTTATTAAAATTGAAGACGCACGAAATAATAGTGTAAAAGTCTAGCTATTCAGGAATATCCATCGACATATAATTTGTAAACACAGTGAGGAATTTTTCAGTGCTGACTGTCTCTAAAGAGCCATTAACCGCGATAGAAATTCTTCCGGTTTCCTCGCTCACCACAACCGTTACGGCATCGCTTACCTCACTAATTCCGATAGCCGCTCTATGACGAGAGCCGTACTTAACCGCAAAAGGACGAGTGGAAGGTGTAAAGAAGACACTAGCCGCTAAAATAGTATTATTATGGATCACGACCGCTCCATCATGGAGTCTAGTTCCAGGATAAAATATAGTTAGGAGCAAATCACTACTCACAGGGGCATTGACTTCAATGCCGTTTTTTATGATATCTTTTAAAGTGGTGTTTCTTTCAAAGGTAATGATTGCACCTGTTTTAGAGTGAGCGAGCGAAAGCACCGCAGTATTAATCTGATCATATAACTCTTCTCTATCATATATACGCTCAATGGAGGGTTTTGCGTTCTTAGCGTTGACCACTTTGAAGGGGTTACCAAGGAAGCTTCTAAAGTCTCCCAGATTAGTGTAGAGCATATAAAGAAGATACACGGCAAGTAAGACACTAACCATGATAAAGACATACATCAAATTAAAGATAAATGTTAGGATATTTAAAACAAAGAAAAAGGTTAAGATAATAAAAGGAACTTTTCTTTTAATAACCATTCCAAAAGAATAAAAAAGTAGGAGATACACGAGTAAAATGGCGCAAATTGATATAATAAAGGCCGCCATTGACATACTATTCCAGACATATAATTCTGTGCTATCCATTTGTTTATTCTCTCTATTAAAATAATATCAAAATTAACCTATTTTTTAAAAGTAATATTTAAAAATCAAAGACATTTTTTTAATTACCTTCTAATTAATAAATAAAATGTTTAAATTTATGCATTATAAGGCCTTATCTGGGTGTATTTGAATATTCTATATAAATATAGTATAATAAGGCTATCGGAGGATGCAGAAATGAGCACACCACACATAAATGCTAAGGATGGCGACTTTGCTAAAGTCGTCCTCATGCCGGGAGATCCACTCCGAGCTAAATGGATTGCGGAGACCTATCTAAAAGAAGCTAAATTAGTTAGTGATGTTAGGGGCATTTATGCCTATACAGGATTAACTAAAAATGGGAAAAGAATCTCGGTTATGGCTTCTGGAATGGGTCAACCTTCAATAGGTATCTACTGCCATGAACTTTTCTGTGAATATGGAGTGGAAACCATAATCAGAATTGGAACATGCGGAACCTATCAAGAAGATATTCATTTATTTGATATTATTTTAGCCACAAGTGCTTCGACTGATAGTAACTGGATTTATCAGTATGATGTTCCTCAGTATAGTGCGGGTTCCGACTTTGAACTCACTAAAGTCGCTAGTGAAGTTATTACTGGAAGAGGTGAGACTCTCCACGCTGGAAATGTCCTTAGTGCGGATGTGTTCTATGATCCAGATACGGAATACTGGAAAAAATGGAAAAGACTTGGCGTTTTAGCGGTGGAAATGGAAAGTTATGCTTTATATGTTGAAGCCGCGGTGCAGCATAAAAGAGCGCTTACGATGCTAACTGTCACTGATAACTTTAACGATAGAAGTAAGAAGGCCACTTCAGAAGAGAGACAAACTGGTCTATCCAAAATGGTTGAAGCGGCAATCGAGACCGCTGAGAATTTTGCTTAATATAGATTATTACATGCATTAAATATATATAAAAATTAAGGGGGTCATTTTTAATGAATATATTGTTCTATTTAACTCCTAAAAAAGATGTCGCTTATGTCGTGGAAACCTATTCAATAAGACAAACTTTAGAGAAAATGGAATTCCATAGATATCAATCAATCCCTTTACTTAGCGATGACGGAAAATACGTTTCCGCAATAAGCGAGGGGGATTTACTATGGTATTTAAAAGCTCGTGATTTAAATTTAAAAGAAGTGGAACAGCTTCCAATAACTGATGTAACCCCGCAGCGAATTATTAAACCGCTTAAAATTGATGCTACGGCAGAAGAGTTATATGAATTAATTATCACTCAAAACTATGTTCCGGTTGTGGATGACCGCGACATGTTTATTGGAATTGTCACAAGAAGAACAGTTATCGATAAGATGGGAAGCGATATCGACATAAAAAAACTATTCGGAGAATAGTTTCTTATTATTTAATGGCCCGCCCGGCAGGACTCGAACCCGCAACCCTCAGATTCGAAGTCTGATATTCTATCCAGTTGAATTACGGGCGGATTTTTTATACATCGATATCAAGCCGCTTGTTCTCAACCCACTGCTTATTTGCGGGGTTAGCGAATGTCGCATCGATTAAAACGAACAAATATAACGCCATATAAATAGGATTAGCAAACATCGTGTAGGCTTTTTGACGGTTATTCATGTTCGAGGTTTTCCTCGTTGTATGAATCATAATGAAGGTAAAAAGGAATAAGCCGAGGTATAAAATAACAAATGGAATAAAAATCATAAAGAAGGTCATTGAGTAATATAAGGGGTCAAATAGTTCCATATCAACGGAGAGTAATGCCGCAAGGAAGACGCCAAGGGAACCAAGAGCGGCCACAATGGAAACAGCTATCCACAAAATAAGAGGAGCAAGTGACCACTTAAAATCGAGGAATCTAAATTTATTCTTGGTTGGATCTTTAATCTTTTTTGCTGCTTTTATGTCTTTTTTATACATGCTTCTGGAAACGACATACCCAATTAGCCATCTAGCGCGTCGGCGGATATCTCCTCTAAAGGTAGTAACTTCTTCACAGTATGTCGTCGCTTCGTTCGCGTAGTAGGCACTATATCCTTTAGCGACTGCGGCTGTTCCAAATTGATAGTCCTCGGCAAGGAGTTTATATTCCCAGCCGTTCATCTCTTCCGCAAGTTTAAATTTAAAGGCGAGACCAGTTCCACAGAATGTAAGGAATAAACCGTGCTCAGAGCGGTACCAGTTGCCCTCTTCATTAAGAAGAGCATGGGTTAGCCCGCTGCAGCAGCTAATCCAGTTATTCATATGTTTCTTATTTGAGAGGAGGTTAAGGTTACGACGGTTACAAATGACAACATCAGTGTCTTTAACAAGAGCGTTATTAAGCTCGACAAGCATGTCTTCTTTCATCTTGTTATCAGCGTCAATAACAAGAACTTCATCAAATTTCTCTCCCAACTCTAAAGCGTGTTTAAGTCCAGCGTCGAGGGCATCACCTTTACAGTGCTGGTCAGGAGATATGACAATATCATATTTAATCTTCCCTTCGAAGTGATCTTTAACAATTTCAATTGTCGGGTCGGTTTTATTATCGACCACGACGATTACTCTAAAATGAGAGTGGTCATAAGTCTGGGCGAGAATCGACTTCAAAAGACGACCAATAACTTGGCTTTCCTGTCTTGCGGGCACGACAATACAGAAATCATTTATTTTATCATTATGAAGTTTTTCGTGCTTTTTTGCTGGTTCAAGCCAGTAAATCATACGGGGAATGTAGAGAATTAAACTAAGGACACTTAGACCGATATACGAATAACCAATAATTTGAAACGCTAGAACAAGCGCGTCATGATATGACATTAGTATCATTCTCCTCTAATGATAGCTGTGTATCATTAATTTTCTCTAAATGGAGCACTCGACGGGAATCGAACCCGCGTATTCAGCTTGGGAAGCTGAAGTTCTACCATTGAACTACGAATGCACATGGTGGACACTGAGGGACTCGAACCCACGACCTTCTGTACGTCAAACAGATGCTCTCCCATCTGAGCTAAGTGTCCAATGGGAATGCGACATAGTCGCAGTAAAGAATATTATATAACACTTATATACTTTTGCAACTTTAAAAAATTAATCGAGATTATTTTTTTAAAAAAGAAAACCCTACTTTTGTAGGGATATTAACTTAGTGGTGCCGACTATAGGAATCGAACCCACAACCTACTGATTACGATTCAGTTGCTCTGCCAATTGAGCTAAGTCGGCATTTGCTTTGTAGTAAATATTATAAAAGTATTTACTAAAATTTCAATATCTCATTAATCGAGTTCACTAAGGAGAGAGTTATAGCTCATATCGGGGGGAAGACGGAGGTCCCCACGTGGAGAAACGGATAAAGAGGTAATCTTAGGACCATCTGGAAGGGTACTTCTCTTAAACTGATTAGAGTAGAAGCGGCGGACAAAATTCCTTAAATGACCTTTAATGGTTTCTTCATCGTATTTACCCATAAAAGCGTAAACCGCAAGGTATAAAATCTTACTAAGAGAGAAATTTCTTCTTAAGTAGTAGTAAATGAAAAAGTCATTGAGCTCATATGGACCTATCTTATCTTCGGTTAGCTGATTAATCTCTCCGTTAACTGGATCAATAAGCTCTGGAGAGATTGGGGTCATCACAATGCGGTTAGCGACATCCTCTATTTCAGGATGGATAGTCCCGTAATACCTAACTAGTTCTCTCACTAATGTTTTAGGAAGAGAGACATTGACATTATAGTTTGACATGTGATCACCGTTAAATGTGGTCCAGCCTAGACAAAGCTCTGATAAATCTCCAGTGCCCACTACTATGCCGCCAATCTCATTAGCGTAATCGAATAAAACCTGGGTTCTTTCTCTCGCCTGTGCATTTTCATAAACCACATTTTTATCATTAATATCGTGACCAAGATCGAGTAAATGCTGGGTTACAGATTTTTTGATATCGATTTCTTTAAAGGAAACATCGAGATTATTAGCGAGTTCTAATACGTTTTTATGAGTCTCATCGCTCGTTCCAAAAGCGGGCTCTGTTAGGACATAAATATTTCTAGTGGGGATATTTAAGAGTTTAAATGCCTCAATACAGACAAAGAGGGCGAGGGTGGAATCAAGTCCTCCTGATAAACCAAGCACTATCTTATCGATTTTGGTGGCGCTGAGCCTTTTTCTTAAGCCGAGAGCCTGCATATAAATGACTTTTTCATAGACTTGATTATCGTCATAAATAAACGGGTTTTGCTTAATTTTACGTGAAAGTGAAGGGTTATTTAATTCCATTTTGAAGGGAATAATTTCCACTTCACTACTTTTTTCTAAGGTGAAGGAAGAAGCATGGATGCGCTCGTTTTCAAGTGATTCGATATCAATCTCAGAATAGATAAGCCCATCCATGAACATTCTTCCCTCATTAAGGAGATTACCATTTTCATAAATACCTTTGTACGATGAAAATATTAAGTCTTGAGTTGATTCACTTGGACCACTTGAGCAATATACATAGCCAGACATAAGTCTAGCACTGGTAGATTTAATTAAGTCTTTTCGAAATTCCTCTTTCCCGAGGATTTCGTTTGACGCTGAAAGATTAAAGATAATCTTAGCGCCGTTTATGGCCATAGCCGTTGAGGGCGGCTCTATCGCCCATAAATCTTCGCAGATTTCGACACCGAACGAGAGTTTATAATGCTCTAAATCCTCGAAGATAAATTTATTTCCGAAAATATATTCTTTCTCCCCTATCACAATGGTGGAATTTTCTAAAGTATAGGGGTCAAACTGTCTAT
The DNA here is from genome assembly GCA_021203815.1 of Coprobacillus sp. Classification (GTDB taxonomy): domain Bacteria; phylum Bacillota_I; class Bacilli_A; order RFN20; family CAG-826; genus JAJQAP01. Next base: position 7,446 of record JAJQAL010000003.1, read on the forward strand.
TTTCGTAGTATTCATTTTGATGAGGAAGATATTTTTTAGCGTATACCCCAAGAATTTCGCTTCTATAAATAACGACTGCACAGTTATATAAATGAGAGTCTTTTCTTAGAGGAGCGCCCACCATAAAGACTATGTCTTTATTAGCGGAGTATTCTTTAAGTTCTAATAAAGCTTTTTCACATTGATTAAGAAGATCAGACTGATAGAATAAATCCCCACAGGTATACCCAGATAGACAAAGCTCAGGAAAGACTAAAAGTTTAATCTCCTTATCAAGCGCCATATCAATATATTTTTTAATTTCCGCAACATTGTGATTTACATCCCCAACAGCGATATCAAAGGAAGCGGCGCCCACTCTGATATAACCAAAGAAATTCTTATCGAGAACTTTATATTCAAATTTAGTAATTTGTTTCTTTGGTGCTAAATATAGTGGCTGCTGGATGGGTGAAGCGCTAATAAGTGAGCGGTAATACTCGTCTGACATCACGACTAAATCAGCATAACCATTTTTAGTAATAAAAAGGGGCTCATTCGATGAATGACAAGCCTCACTAATTTTATTAGTGTCACGCAAATCTTTAATAGGAATTATCTGACTCATAATCTTCTATACATAATTATGTACATAGTTATGTCAGAAATCAATAATAAAATTATTGGTCAGGGTTTTGCGTGCTTATTTCTTTTATTGCTGGGGGATTATCACGGACAAAATTAAGGGATTCAACAATTCTCGTATATTCTCTATGAGTAAAGAGAGTGGGCATGGCGTTCTCCCATTTTATAATAATTTCCGTAAGATCTGAGGGTTTTACGACTGGAGCAGTGGGGTTTTTGACATCAAAAGACTCGCATCCAATTACGACGACTGGATGAACATACTCTCTTTCCTTACTAATGATTTTAGAGAGCGCGGGAACATCCCCTTGAATCTCCCTAACGGGATTATAAACTTTATAGGTTTTCGTGTTTTTATCCTTTGTGGTCTGCTTCCAGTAAGGGTCGTCATTATTACCTTCAATCACACCACTGAAATCTTTAACGAGGATAGCGTATACACCTTTAGTGGTGACTACTATGTAGTCAAACTTCACTGGATTATCTTTCGCAGGGATAAGGATATTCTTATATATCGTTTTTGTTTCAATCGGAAGCCGGTTGATATAGTCATCTACTTTCTTAGAAAGATTTTTGACTTTATGACGAGGAAAAACACTGATACACAAAAAAATCACCGCCACGAGAACAATGACTCCGCCTATCACAGATAAGGTAATTGTAAGAGCAGTTGACATATTTTAGTCTTTCCTTTGGTGCCTGAGGCCGGACTCGAACCGGCACGTTCCAATGAACATATGATTTTGAGTCATACGCGTCTACCAATTTCGCCACACAGGCATATTAATCATCGTCATTAGGGTCATCACCATCAAGCATATCCCACATACTGAGACGGAACATCTCATCATCTGGGGTGTCCCTATTAGATCCCCAAAACTCTTCTTCAGGGTCTAATGATTCGCTTTTACTTCTTTCTTTATGAAGCTTGGCTAGATATATTTCCTCTTTCTCTTTCTTTTCTCTCGCTTTTTCTTCATTTCGGGCGTCCCAGTCAACTGAGGCAAGGGCAAGGGCTATCGCAAATAGACCCACAAAAACAAAGATAAACATCCATACAGTTTGAGTGGTAGCATAGGCCTCGTCCCCATAGGCAAAATCATTTACAAACCAAGAAAGAATCCCGTTAAAGATTAAAAAGAAGAAACAAACTCCACAGATAATAGCAAAAACAATCGCCGTAATCTTGCAGTTATGCCTTGTTTTTGCATTAGCATCTTCACTTAGATTTTTTCTATCACGTCCACTCATAAGTTAAGTCATGGTGTGGTCAAGAAGATTCGAACTTCTAAGGGGGACGTCCCCCACTAGCTTCTGAGACTAGCGCGTTTACCAATTTCGCCATGGCCACATATTAGTATTATATTACTCTTTTATTCCTCTTTTTTCATTCTCTTCCTGTTGCAGGACCTTAAAATCGACCTTCCCAATCATCGTATGAGGAAGTGATTTCCTTATCTCTATTTCAACAGGAACTGAATATCTTATTAGATTTTTCCGACAGCTATTCATAATAGTCTCTACTAGACTATTCTCATCACCTGTGGAGGCCGTGACAAAGGCTTTAAGAGCGTGCCCGGTTTTACTAAAGGGGACCGAAACACAGCTCGCTTCTTTAACGCCTGGAATAGTTTCAATATATTTTTCCACTTCACTAGGGAAGACCGCTACTCCATTGACCTTCACCACTCTCTTTTTTCTTTGCTTAAAGAAAACAAAGCCGTCTTCATTCATGTAACATAAATCTCCAGTATAGAGCCATCCGTCTTCATCTATGGCTTCCTTAGTGGCGTCTAAATCATTATAGTAACCAATCATCGTGGCTTTACATCTCTGAGCGAGCTCTCCAACTTCCCCGATAGGAACTTCGTTATGGTTTTCATCCACAATCCTCACTTCGATATCAGGGCCCGCATGTCCGATAGAGCCGGGGCAGTTACATTCATGAGTATTAAGAATAGTCGCAGTGACCGCTTCGGTAAGTCCATATCCTTCAAAGAGCCTTCCATCATGACTTCCGTTTTTATGAAGGATCTCTTCAAACTGCTCAGTAAGTTTAGGAGGGAGAGAGTCCCCACCGCACCAAGCGACATGACAGTATTTAAGATTTTTACATTTAGAGAAGGGTTTATAGTCCACGAGTCTTTGGTACATATTAGGAACACCGGCGATGGCAAGAAGCGGAAAATGATGAAGAGCCTGAGTCACCGCTTTCGGAGTGAACTTAGGAATCTGAACTGAAGCAAAGCCGATACATAGAGGCGCGTGTATGGTCCAAAGTAGACCAAACCCATGGAAAGAAGGAAGGACAGAAAGCATTCCTTCATTTTTATGCTCCCATAGATTACTAACGCATAAATGATGAGGAGCCTGATCTGCAAGGAAATTGAAATTCGTGTTGCTTAAACAGATTATCTTAGGATCTCCGGTGGTGGATCCACTGAGGAGAATAATGGCCATTTCATCCGCCCAGTTAGACTCAGTTGAAACGTCTTTCGAAACTGGTTTTAAGTGTTTTAAATACGTAAAACCTTTAAAATCCCCATGTTTTTTTAGTTTTCGACGGGTTTTATTATTTAAGAATAAGTGATAACCAACTTTCTTAAAGAAAGGAAGATAATCTTCCACTCTTGAAACAAAGATCTTATCGCTCATTTTCTCATAGGGTTCAACATCATCCGCGATTCTCTGCTCAAAGAGAAAAGCGTATTTTGCATTAACCTTATTCATGACCTCTTCCATCTGGGAATAGGGAGAAAGAGGATGCATGAGGCAGGATACCGCTCCTATCTTATTAAGAGCGTATAAAAGAATAATCGAGGTCGGAATATTTGGCTGGGCCACTAAAACAACATCGCCTTTATTGATACCGAGATTATTTTTTAAAATTGCGGCGTAATAATTAATATATTCCTCGAGTTTAGTAAAAGAGATTTTCCTTCCTTCATAGTAAATCGCAGCTGCCTTAGGATTACGGCTCGCTCCAATAAGGAACGCTTCATATAGTGATAAACCTTCAAACATAGGTTAGCTCCTTAGATAAAGTAGAAAATAGGAGTTAAAATTATCTGATGTAAGATATAGATGATAAGGGTATGACGACCGATAAAGCAGATAGGTCTCTCCCAGTTATATTTATGTTTAAGAAGTGAGGTTCTATTTTGGTAATAGAAGCGGGAGAAGATCGCGCCCGCAAAAAACCAGATGATATAAGGACAGAGCGACATATAGTCACCATAGCTTTTATTAGCCCATAGAATCGGGAAATACGCTCTTCCAAAATTATCTTCGAGAACTGGAAGGGCAATATTTGTAAATAAAACGCATATCAATAGGACAGCAAGAAGGACTCTCCACGTCTTTTTCTCCACAAAGGCGTAAATCAGGGTGCATACCGCCAGGACACCAATCACATTAAATTCGATGGAAATATTACCAAAAACTCCCCATTCTGTCCCAATATTAGTGACAAACATGATTAAAATCATGACAGCAATAAGTTCACATGACCTCTTATAGTTATTTTTTGAGAAGGCAGTGGAGATCCCACTTAAAAAACAAAATAGAAATAAGACAAACTCTCTAAATACTTCTCTTGCGGTCCAGTGCCAGTACCAGGCGGCAAAGTCCATGCTTTGATAAGCATATAGGTCATACATGATATGATCAAAAACAACGAGGACAATACATATCCCTCTTAGGAAATCAATTTCGTGGACTCTCCTATCAAAGGCTCTTACCTTTGGCTTTCGATCTACGGGTTCTTCAAGTACAGCAGCGGTATCACTCATATCAGTTTTTTATTATATCAAAAAATGAAATCATATAAATAATATTTATATTGCGTATTAAATGTGGGTTGAATAATCTTAAAAGAATGTTATAATAATTCCACTATGGGATACGAAACATTAGACGGAATTATCGTTGATTATTTTAATGGCCTTGGCTGGTGGGGTAATTTAATCCTCGTCCTTATTTCTCTTGTTCTCGCTACTGTCTTAGGCGGAATAATTGGAATGCAGAGAGAATTAAATGGACACGCCGCAGGATTTAGAACACATGTTCTAATCTCTCTCGCCACGGCTTTAATCATGATTATCTCCATTTATGGACTCAGTTCCTCTAATGCTTCAGGAACAAGAGATCCAATGAGACTCGCCGCTGCTGGTGTTGCAGGCGCTGGATTTATCGGTGCGGGCTGTATCATTAAAAATGGTTCCACAGTCAAAGGTTTAACAACAAGCGCGACTATATGGCTAGTGACTGCAATTGGTCTATGCTGCGGAGCGGGATGGTTTGTTATCGCGATTCTAGTGACGATTATCGCTATGATTGTCCTCGTCGTCTTTGCTAAAGTTGACATCTGGGCGAATAAGAAAAATTCTCATATTGTGGTCCTATCAGATTTAGAGTCTCCAATTCTCTCCCAGCTTCTCGAGTATCTCGAGAAATATCATATTCAATATCGTGATCTATCTTCTAGTTTTGCCGAGCATGAAGGTCAGAAATGTCTTAGAACTCACGTGACCTGCTCCGGAAAAAGTAAAGCGGAGATAGAAGATTTTATCACTACCTTCAAAGAGGAAGTGAATCCAATCGATATCGTCTTATTAAAATAACACTAATCTAGTCAGTTTATGAATATAAAAAGGACACCATAGGTGCCCTTTTATTTTTCAAAATGGTCGGAACGATGAGATTTGAACTCACGACCTCTTGGTCCCGAACCAAGCGCACTACCAAGCTGTGCTACGTTCCGATAACTAGTTAAAAGAGGAAATCATCTCCAAATAGAGATAGCTGCTGCGATTTATTTGTGTCGGGGAGAGAGGATATCACTCCCATGTCATTAAGTTTTTTAATATTAGTGGAACTGAGAAGAGTTCTACTAGAGAGGTCTTCTTTTGATTTAAACTCTCCGTCTTTTCTTGAATCAACGATTGACTGGGCCACGTTTTCTCCAATTCCGTTTAGACAAATAAATGGAGGAATAAGTTTATTATTTTCTTCATCGATTACGAAGTTAACAGAGTCACTCTTATATAAATCTATATTCCCAAAAGAGTATCCTCTTTCAAACATTTCAATCGAAAGTTGAAGTGTTTTTAAAATATCGTCGTCCTTTTTAGTGACATCTTCGCCTTGGGTTTTGCTCTTATCGGAGAGTTCTGTAATTCTTCTCATAATGGCTTCTTCTCCTTCAATCATCGTCTCAATATCAAACTGCTTAGAACGGACAGAGAAGAAAGTCGCGTAATAGTGAAGAGGATAATATATCTTAAAGTAGGCCACTCTCACGGCCATCATCACGTAAGCAGTTGCGTGTCCTTTAGGGAAGAGATATCTAATCTTATTACAGGAGTTAATATAGTACTCCGGAACATTATTTGCCTCCATTACTTTTCGGTATTCAGGCTTTATTCCTTTTCCTCTACGTACATCCTCCATAATGGAGAAGGCAACCGAGGAGGAAAGGCCTTTACTAATGAGATAAGACATAATGTCATCACGGCATCCAATGACCTCTCTTAAGGACGCTGTTCCATCTGTGATGAGGTCTTCAGCGTTTCCGTTCCAAACACCAGTTCCATGTGAAATTCCAGAAATAATAACAAGGTCTGAGAAGGTTTTTGGTTTTGTGGCATCGAGAATTCCTCTTACAAATGGGGTTCCAAATTCAGGAAGCCCAAGAGCCCCATTACTTTGATTTAAGAAATCGCTTGAGAGATTTAGCTCGTTACTTGTGGAAAAAACCGATAAGACCTTAGGGTCATTAAAGGGGATAGAGTGAATATCTACACCTGTGGAATCACACATCATCTTAAGGGCCATTGGGTCAACGTGACCTAGTAGGTCAATTTTTAAAACCGTATCGTGAATAGATCGATAATCGAAATGGGTGGTCATCCAGTCAGCGTCTTTCTCATCCGCTGGATACTGAATTGGGGTGAAATCAGTAACTGTATATCCCTTAGGGATAACAATAAGCCCACCTGGATGCTGACCTGTGGTCCTCTTAACATCAACGCATCCACTAGATAGGTAGCTAAGTTTATTACGAGAGTATGAGTCTGGGTCCATCCCAAGCCATGAGATATAGTCTCTTGCTTTTGCGTAGGCTGTCTTATCCGCGACTGTTTCAATCGTGCCTGCTCTAAAGACGTTTTGCTCTCCAAGAAGCTGTTTCACATATTCGTGAGCCGTCTTTTGATACTCACCTGCGAAGTTAAGATCGATATCAGGAACCTTTTCCGCTTCAAAACCGAGGAAGGTTTCAAAAGGAATGTTCTGTCCGTCATGAATCATCTCGCATCCACACTCAGGGCACTTCTTATCGGGGAGGTCATATCCACTTCGACACTCTGGATATGTTGATAAAGTCCATTCTAGATGGTGGCAGTGAGGACAGACGTAATGCGGTTCAAGCGGGTTAACCTCAGTAATACCCGCAAAGAATGCGGCCACTGAGGATCCTACTGATCCTCTAGAACCGATAACATAGCCGTCTTCATTACCTTTTTTCACAATTCTATGAGCGAGATAATAAATAACAGAATATCCATGGGATATAATGCCGTTTAACTCTTTACTTAGTCTAGTTTCAATAACTTGAGGTAAAGGATTTCCATATATTTCATAGGCTTTCTTATAGCAGATTTCTCTAATAATGTTCTCATCTTTTGAAGTATATTCAGGCTCTGCGTCCATTAATGAAGTAATATCCTCAATTTTTGGAGTGTAGAGTTTATCATTAGGAACTGGGATTATATCATCGTCGATTTGACTAGCGATTAGATTAGAATTAGTGACCACTACTTCATAGGCCTTCTCTTCTCCTAGCCAGCTAAATTCACTAAGCATCTCGTCGGTAGATAAATATCCTTGATTAGGATTTTCGTAGCGGGGATAGAGCTTTCTCTCCGCGGGATTAAGAGGGTGTCTTTTTGTTTTAGCGTGGGTTTTTTCATTAGGCTCTCCAGCGATATAGATATCACGGAAAACTTTATGCTCTGGAATGTCATAGTGAACGTCTCCAGTGGCCACGACAGGAATATGGAGCTCGTCAGCGCACTCCACAATGAGATTTAAAATATCATCGAGTTCTTTCGGTTTTAAATCGTGAAGATTAATGAGATGAGAGTAGCAATCTTTTGGTTGAAGTTCAATATAGTCGTAAAACTTCATTATTTTCTTTAAATCTTCTTTTCCTTTGTTTCTAGCGGTTTCGAAGACTTCTCCATTACAGCAAGCGCTTCCAAATAAGAGGTTTTTGCGATGATTTTCTAGTTCATGACGAGGAATTCGGGGATATTCGTTAAAATAATTAATATGGGCAATACTAACAAGTTGGTATAAATCCTTAAGACCTGCTTGGTTTTTAGCGAGGACACATATATCACGAGGTCTAATATGTCTAAATGCTTCTTCTGGAGTCTCTAACTTCTCTAAATCAGAGACCATAAACTCTTTATTGCCTTTAGTAAAACTAGCAAGCATACCCTGCCATACTTCATTTAATCTCTCCGCATCATAGTCCGCTCTATGAGCGCTACTATTATCGAAATAAATATCCATTCTCTTACAGACATCGGTTAATCGGTGTGATCTATTTTGAGGGTAGAAATACCTCGATAGTGTTAAAGTATCAATAACAATATTATTAAGTTTTGGATATCCATTTCTCTCTAATTCGGCATTTAAAAAGTCTAAATCGAAGGAAGCGTTATGAGTCACTAATATCGCGTCCCCCATGAAATCAAGAATCTCAGGAATGACGTCTTTTAATTTAGGTTTCCCGTAAAGCATCGCGTTTGTAATGTGAGTGAGATTAACAATCTTATCGTCAATTTGATAGCCTGGGTCAATTAAGATATCTTTACGGCTAACAATAGTGCCGTGCTCCACCCTAACCGCGCCAAATTCGATAATATTATTTCTTGTTATAGAAAGGCCAGATGTCTCTAAGTCTAATACAACATATGTCGCGTCACGAAGCTGAGTTTCTTTTGGATTATAGACATAGATCTGCTTTTCATCCATCATATAGAACTCGCATCCATAGATAATCTTCATCTCATTTTCTTTACCCGCTTTAAAAGCAGCGGGGAATGACTGTACGACTCCGTGGTCAGTCACCGCAATGGCTTTATGGCCGAGAGCTTTCGCGTAGCTACAGTAGTCACTTATATTAGTTACACCATCCATCGTAGACATCTTAGTGTGGAGATGGAGTTCCACTCTTGGAGTCTCCGCTTTTTCATGTTTTATTACATCAGGGGGAAGGATATCGATATAGTGACCTTTAATCGCAAGGTCTTTGGCATAAGAGTTATAATAGACCGCTCCCCTAACTCTAACGTTAGTGCCAATCTTAATTTGTGAGGCTTTCTCGCTTGTAAGCGTTGAGTCATTCATATTAAAACGGGCGCTGATAGCCCCGCCATGTGGATCATAAATACCAACTGTAAGGGTGTCATTACCGCTTGGATTTTCTCTTAGCTGCGTCGAATAGACTTTGCCGTTAATATCAACATTTTCGGAGTTAGTGTCAAGCTCATCGATAAAATCAAAGGGAACATAGTGTCCTTTTCTATTTAATCGGGCTCTCTCCCTCTCTTGAATCATGTCTTTATAATTGTTCTTCCATTCCCTAAGAAATGAGGCCTCATAATCAGTTAAGCCTTCACTATCGTCATCGGATTTACTCTCTTCACTATCAAGCGCACCTTCAAAGCTGACCGCTTCGACGTTTTTGGTAATGGTTTCCGTTGCTACTTGCTCAGCGTTTTCTTCCGCTTCTTGTTTCTCCTCTTCGGTATAGTTATTAACTTCCACTGGAATGATGGTTTCATTTATTTCCATCTCATAGCCGATAAATTCGAGGAGCTTTTTAAATTCATTAATAACGGGATGATATTGGTCTGATTCTTCATCTCCGTTATAGATAACCTCTAAGGTATTAGGTTCTTCCCCTATATTAATTGTTAAAGGAGAAATAAATTTATAGGTTCCGATATACCACTCATTAAAGAGTTTAAGAGTGTCATCACTATTAGGTCTTACTTCGTAGGTGAAACGAAGAGAATATTTATAAGTTATATTTGGAAGGTGATCCATTAGCTCTATTAGTAGTTCATAGTTCCATGGGGTGCCTTTAAGAATAACCATATCAAACTGAGAGGGGTTAAACCTATTCTTTCCAAGCATTTCAAAATCCATATCGAACTTCTCGCTATTTTCGATACCAATACTCTTTAGAAATCTAATCATGTTATCGCTCATAGACTAAACCAGCCTTAATATATCCATAACTAAAATAGCGACAAATAGTCCGCCTATAATAACATAACCAATAATCGACATAACGGTCTTAAATTTCTTTGGGACTTTTCTTCGGCTTATCGCTTCAATTGCACAGACGAGAAGCTGCCACCCATCTAGACCCGGGATAGGAATAATATTTAAGAGGGCGAGGTTAACACTAATAAGACCCCAAGTGTAGATAAAGAATCCCACTCCATAGTTAACTAAATACGTTGTGGTGGTGTTATAAATTGAAATAATACCGCCGAGTGAACTCCATCCTTTACCTCTAAATAAGTTACCTATTGCCTTTACCACGGCAGTGCTACTTTCTCCAAAATCGATAAAGGTTTCTTTAATAGCGACGCCAAATCCCTGCCTATACTTAGTAAGGGACATTGAAACCCCAAGTCTATCCCCAAATAGATAGATATCATTTTCTTCATCGTATTCAAAACCGAGCGTTATTTCGTGAGCGGTGTAATCATCGAGAAGTTCATAGTTTTCTGGATATTCATCTTCTTCATATATAACACTATCTTCATTACGAACATACATATTAAAGGTTAATGTGGATAAATTATCTTCTTCGAGAATATTTACTAAATCATAATCCACAAGCTCGCCGTCTTCATATATTTCAATGATTGAGTAGACCCCTAAATACTGGTCAAAACCGATTTCATCGATTTGAATGCCGTTATTAGAGAGATATAGACCAATTGAAAGTCCGTCTCTAGTGGTTCCATCTTCATAGGTAAGAAGCGCATTTCCATCCATCACATAATAGGAATAGTCACCATCTTCAGCACTTATTGGGCCGAGTAATAGGATAGCGTCATCTTCATTAATACCCGCAGTTTCTGCGATTGAGTTTTCCTCAACCTCTCCAATGACATTTGTGTATAGGGCCATCTGAGGGAAAAAGACTTCATAGATAAAGAAAATAACTAGGGCTAAAAGAAGGTTCATCACGATTCCAGCGACATAGATAATAGCCTGTTTCCCTTTCTTTTTCGCGTCCACTGATCTTTCAGGGTCGATTTGAAGCTCTTCGACCTGTTCATCGACATCATCGTCATCGTCATCTCCCCCGTTATACATCGAGACGAAACCGCCGAGGGGAATAATACGGACGGAGAAATAGGTTTCTCCGTTGGTCCTCTTTCGATGAATAATAGCGGGCCCAAATCCGATTGAGAAATCAAAACAGTAGACATTAAAAGCTTTTGCCATGGCAAAATGGCCAAGCTCATGGACGACGATGAGAAGGGAAAGGAGAATGATAAAGATGATGATATAGACCACTATCATAAGCTATTTCTCTCCCCGAGGATAACCTTACATCTTTTCCTTACTATGTCATCCGCTTTTATGATATTTTCATAGGTCAATTCACTAACCTCATAAGTTTCAAATTCTTTAATAATTTGATTGATTAGAGGCTCTATTTCCGTAAATTTAATCTTTTGATTTAGAAATTCATTAATTCCATATTCCGCGGCGGCGTTAACAATAGCGCCGGAAAGACCGCCTTTATTTACAATATAGGGTCCATACATAATCGCGGGATATCTTTTAGGATCGAGAAGTGGGAATTTATAGTCACTCTTTTTAATGACTTTAGTGCCATAATGAGGTTCACTTGTGGTGCAGCCATATAGGGCAAACTCAATTGGGATATGCATATCAGGTTTAGACTCATAGAGTCTAATATGTCCGTCTTTATATTTAACAAAGCAGTGAATAAGGGAGTTAGGTTCCATAACGACATCCATATCTTTAAGAGTGGTCCCAAATAAATAGTTAGTCTCCACAACTTCAAAGGCTTTATTAAGCATAAGAGCACTTTCGATAGTGATGAGTTTACCCATGTCCCAGTTAGGATGTCTAAGGGCCTCCGCGGGGGTAACGCTAGAGAGATGGCTTAGACTAAAATTACGAAGAGCACCACCTGAGGTCGTAAGTAAAATGCGGTCAATATCTGTATCTTCTGCGAGTAAACAGCGGGTTAAGGCGGAGTGTTCACTATCGATTGGATAGATAACACCATGATTTTCATCGAGGACTTTTTTAATTAAATCTCCACCCACGACAATAGACTCTTTATTAGCAAGACCGACTTTCTTCCCTCTTAGGAGGGCATAATAGGTTGGAGTAAAACCCGCAAAACCACTGATAGCGTTCACCATCATTGAATATTCCGCTTCATTAGTGATTTGACTTAAGCCTTCATCTCCATAATAAAATTTGATATTTTTATACGACTTAACTAAATAGTTAATTTTTTCTTCTTCGATCGCATAGACCCATTTAATAGTGGGATATCTTTTAAGTAAATCGGGAATAATTTCCACTTTATGGCCGACTGAAATACCAACGAGATGAAAATCACGTGGATGACGCGCGATAACTTCAAGTGTTTGGCGTCCAATACTACCGGACGCGCCTAAGAGTAAGATTTCTTCCATAATTATCCAAAAATACTTCCAAATGAGCCGGTCATAATCGCACTGGCTATACAAATAAATAAGGCAGCCACCACTAAGGTGACACAAAGTGAATCAATACGGTCTAATACTCCTCCATGTCCTGGAATGATATGAGAAAAGTCTTTAATCTCATATGTTCTCTTAACGGAAGAGAAGATAAAATCCCCAAGCGTGGCAAATAGCGGAATAATAAAGGAGAGGATTAGAATGAGATACCAGTGCGAAGCGTCAAGGACGGAGCAAACTGGATAGTCACAGACCGCTAAGATATAGGCAAATAAGAAACTAATAACAAAGGAAACCACGATTCCACCGATAAAGCCTTCCCAAGTCTTTTTTGGAGATATTCTCACGTTGAGTTTATTTTTTCCAAAGAGCATTCCGACAAAATAGGCTCCCGCGTCGGTTAGGTAATCAGCGAGGAAGACATAGAGAACAAGCGTTGAACTAATAAGGGAATCATAGACATTAAAGTAAGACTCCTCAAAAGCATTTTCTCCGATAATGTAAGTCTCATATTGAGGGAAGTATCTTAGATATAAAATGCTCTCCACGGCAAGTCCAACGAGGATGAGGAGAAGAAACCAAACACAAGCGTCTTTCACGGAGAAATCGGTATCACAGATAACGATGAACATTCCAATAAGAGCAATAAGAATGCAGGCAATAACAGAGAGATAAATCGAATCGTAGTTGATATAAATTCTATAGACATTCCCTTCGTAAATTGGATTAGAGGAAAAAAGCTTTCCAAAGATTGGCCAGCAGGCGATAACCGCCACTAAAATAACAGCGCAGATAGTAAGAAGAATCTTATATTTAGAGCTTACGCATTTAGAGACTTCATAGCAGCCTAGAAAGCCAACGATAAGGATAAAAGCAAAGAAAAAATAATCACCTAGAAAGGTGCAAGGAAGAGCGACGGCAATTATCACAACAGCACTAATGATCCTTGTAAGAGTGGATCTTTTTTGCTCTGGTTTTATTTCATTGGTCTCAACTAGTTTTCTATTTCCCATGTTTTTTTATTGTACCATTCTAAAAGACTTATTTAAATAAATCTTTTACTTTGCCTAATAAAACGCGTAAAAAGGAAAATTAGAGCAATTAAAAGCGCCGCATTTCGGCAGTGCTTTTAATTAATATTCATAAAACCCAGTAGTTATAGGGTCAAAATTTCTTTTTCTTTTTCGGACACAATTTTATCGATATCACTCACCACTTCATCGGTGACTTTTTGGATATCATCTTCAATATTTCTCGCTAAATCTTCGCTCATTTCTTTGTCATCTTTCACAATTGACATATAGTCACGGCGGATATTACGAACGTAGACCTTAGCTTCTTCTCCATATTTTTTGGCTTGTTTAACGATTTCTTTACGGCGGTCCTCAGTAATTGGGGGAATAGTAATACGAATAACAGTGCCCTCACTTACGGGGTTAAGACCAAGGTCGCTAGTGGCAATCGCTGCAATAATACTCTTCATATCGTTTTTATCGTAAGGCTTAACGAGAAGTTGACGAGGCTCTGGGGAGGTAATTGAAGAAATCTGAATAATAGGAGTCATTGTCCCATAGTATTCCACCTGAATATGAGAAAGCATCGCTGGGGAAGCTTTCCCAGTTCTAAGCGTAGCGAGTCCACTTTCAAGATTCTCAATCGCTTTTTGCATATCATTTTTCGCTTCAATCGCAAGTTCTTCCATAATTTACCCCTTTCGACATGTGGTTCCCACATCTTCTCCGTTTATGACTTTTATAAAATTAGTTGGTTCCGCCATATTGAAGATACGTATCTCAATATCTTTGTCCACGAGCATCTTCACTGCGGTCATATCCATAATCTCGAGATTATTATCAATCATCTCCTGATAGGTGATACTTTTATAGAGAGTGGCGTTTGGATCCTCATATGGATTAGCGCTATAAACGCCGTCCACTCCGTTTTTACCCATAAGGATGGCATCAGCGTCAATATCGATAGCAAGGGTTATGGCGGCGGTATCGGTGGTAAAGAAGGGTTTACCCGTTCCTCCCGCTAGGAAGATAATCTTTCCTTCCTTCATCGCTTTTTTAGCTTCCTCTTTCTCGTAGGGGACTGTGACCCCATCAATTGCGGGGATAGAGGAGAAGACAATACTAGGAACCTCGATATTTTTAAGAGCGCTACTAATCGCCACCGCATTAATAACTGTCCCAAGCATTCCCATATAATCAGCGGGAGCTCTTTCAATTCCGATTTCATCGGCGAGTTTACCGCGCCAAATATTTCCAGCGCCAATAACAATAGCAATCTCTATTCCCTGGTCATAGAGAAGTTTAATGATGTCACACGTAGACTTTAGGTAGTCGACATCAATAATTTGAGAAGCCTCTTCTTGGCGAAGAGATTCACCACTTAGTTTAAGTAAAACACGCTTATACATTTATCCTCCTAGAAAAAAGAAAGACTATGTCTTTCTATTTCCATAATAGTTAGGCGTTTACCTGATTCATAACTTCTTCGACGAAGCTATCTTGTTTTTTCTCAATTCCTTCGCCCACTGCATAACGGACAAAGTGGAGAACGGAGTTATTCTTTTCTTTAAGAACTTCTCCGACTGTCTTAGTGTCATCCATTAAGAAGGGCTGCTCACTTAAGGTGACTTCCTGGAAGATCTTAGAGACCTTGCCGTCGATAATTTTCGAGAGCATTTCAGGAGGTCTACTTGAAAGCTTAGGATCATTTTTAGCCGCTTCAAGTTGAATATCTTTCTCGTGAGAGAGAACATCAGCTGGGATATCCTCCATTTTGACATATTTAGGAGAGTTAGCGGCGACATGCATCGCAAGCTGTTTTCCAAGTTCGTCGTCTTTAGCGGCGAGTACTAAAGCCACCGCAATTTTACCGCCCATATGGATGTAGGTATAAATACCTGTCTCACCTTCAGGGTGAATAATTTCGAACCTACGTAGGGAGAGTTTTTCGCCAATTTTGACAGTGGCATCGCTAAATAGAGACTCCATCCCTTTCATAGCACTCTCGGGATCAGAGGGTTCATTAGCGAGTAAGTTAGAACCGATTTCGCCCGCAAAGCTCTTAAAGGCATCGCTAGATGAGACAAAGTCGGTTTCACAGTTTACTTCGTAGATAGCAACTTTCCCGCATTTTGGGCAGGTTGAAGTAAGGGCAAGCCCTTCCGCGGCAATACGGTCCGCTTTATTTGCGACTTTGACAAGGCCTTTCTCTCTAAGCCAATCACAGGCTTTATCGAGGTCTAAATCATTCGCTTCAAGTGCGCCTTTGCAGTCCATAAGACCAGCGCCGGTTCTTTCACGAAGTAATTTGATAAGTTCAATTAAATTTGAATCTGCCATAAATTATTCCTCAGTTTTTGTTTCGCTTTCACTTTGAGCAGGGGCTTCTTTAGGAGCTTCCTTAACAGGTTTCTCCGCTTTTGGAGCCTCACTACTTCCTTCTTCTTTAGGTTTAGCGGGAGCTTTTTGTTTCTTCACAGGAGGTTTATTTGTTCCTTCAGCTCCTTCAGCTTTTGCGGCTTCTTCTTTTTCACGGGCCACTCTACGAGTCTGAAGTTTCTCATACTCTTCTTGACGAGCTTTACGATCCGCTCTAATTTTCGCGAGTTTCTCCGCGTTTTCTTTTTCAGTTTGTTTAATAACATCCTTCATGGTGACGCTTTCGCCTTCATCTTTGACGTAGGCGACCACAGGAACACCGCCTTTAGATTCAACGATCGCATCAGCGATTACCGCTAGAATAAGGCTAACAGAACGAATCGCATCGTCGTTAGCGGGAATAGGATAATCAAGGATTTCAGGGTTACAGTTAGTGTCACAAATTCCAAAGACTGGAATATGGAGACGATGTGCTTCTTTCACCGCATTCATTTCGAGATTAGGATCCACTACAAAGAGAGCGTTTGGAATCTTTCTCATCTCTTTGATGCCGGTGAAGTTTTTCTCGAGCTTGGCTTTATCACGGCGGAGTTTCACTGCTTCCGCTTTTGGAAGAGCGTCGATTTCTCCGTCTTCTTCTCTACGGTCAAGCTCTTGGAGATATCTAATACGGCCTTGAATAGTTCTAAAGTTAGTTAAGGTGCCACCTAGCCATCTATTCGTGATATAGAAGCTACCGCTTCTAAGAGCTTCTGCTTGAACAGCTTCTTGGCACTGCTTTTTAACGCCGACGAAAAGAACTTTACCGCCTTTATCGACGATATCTTTCATAGCTTTATAGGCTACTTCTATCTTTTCTACAGTCTGGGCTAAATCGATAATATAGACACCATTTCTCGCTCCATAGATGTATGGCTTCATCTTTGGATCCCAGTGTCTTGTTTGATGTCCAAAATGGGCACCCGCCTCGAGTAATTTTTTCATGGTGATGACCGGGGCGTCTGGGTCATGCATCACCTGCGCCATT
Organism: Coprobacillus sp.; assembly: GCA_021203815.1. Taxonomy (GTDB): domain Bacteria; phylum Bacillota_I; class Bacilli_A; order RFN20; family CAG-826; genus JAJQAP01. Next base: position 24,293 of record JAJQAL010000003.1, read on the forward strand.
AAATCCCCTTCTTGGGGTTCAGGGTTAATTGGTGCCTCCGTAGCTGGGGCAAGAGCCTCTTCAGTAGCAGGAGTCACTACTTCTTTTTCTTCTTCTTCCATTAGGAAGACCTCCTTATTGTTATTTCCTCCACTGCTTCGAAATACCAGCCACCCACATCGATATGGGACAAAAGGGATACAATTGGCAGTGTGTGTATTAGTTTGGCTTTATTTAAGCCTGCTAGATTATAGCAAAATAAAAGTGAGATAATCAATACTTTTATATTGCATATAAACTATTTTTCTTTATGAGCGGTTGGATGATAAGTAGAGTAAGTCTCTTTCATCTCTTTATCACTGACATGGGTATAAACCTGAGTGGCGTTTATTGAGGAGTGACCAAGTAGCTCCTGAATAACGCGGAGGTCCGCGCCATTCTCGAGGAGGTGAGTGGCAAAGGAGTGACGGAGAGTGTGGGGATGCATCCCGTAGTATAGTCCGCATTTCTCCTGAATCGAATCAATAATATATTCTAACCCTCTTACGGTAAGCGGCTCCCCATCATCATTTAAAATGAAGACTGGAGTAATCTTACTTCCCATGAGTTTAGGACGGAGCTCAGTTTTATATTTTTGCATCGCTTTGAGACACTCTTCAGAGAAGGGAACGATTCTCTCTTTTTGTCCTTTACCAAAAATCCTAGCAATTCTGGCTTTAAAATCGATACTTTGAATCTCTAGATTAACGAGTTCACTCGCTCTTAGACCCATATAGTAGAGCATCATAATGATGCACTGGTCGCGGAGCATAAGTTCATCCGTTCTCTCTCCATTAACTTTAAAAAGTTCATTTACTTGCTCCTTAGTGAGAACGTCTGGATACTTCTTTTCCATCTTAGGACCTTCAATAAGAAGGAAGGGGTTATCACTTATATAACCTTTTTGCTGGAGATAGGAATAAAACGTGGTGTAGCAGGAAAGTCTTCTTCGGCAGCTACGACGGGAGACCCCATTATCCATGAGTTCACTCGAAAGGAAATTACGAATAAACTTCGGATCAACCTGGTCAAACTGGTAGTCTTCATGAAGAAGAAAATCAAACCACTTATCGAGGTCATTTTGATAGCTACGAATTGTATCTTTCGTATAATTGCGTTCGTTTTTTAGATAATCGAGAAATTCTTGTTCCACTTTATTCATAACTTTATTATTGCACATTAAGTGCAAAAACTAAATATAGGGGATTAAGATTTCTTTGATTTATGGTATTTTTTCTTCGCTGATTGGTTATAGCCGCATTCTGGATTAGTGCATTTATAGTAGTCCCCGTACTGACCTTTTTTAAACGCCATAGGAGACCCGCATTTTGGGCACTTATGATTATCGATAACTTTCTCTTCATCGGGAAGAGATTTAGTAAACTTACAAGCGGGGAAATTAGAGCAACCGAGGAACTTTTCTTTGTTTTTGTTGTACTTATAGACAAGAGGAGCCCCACATAACGGACAGGTTTCATCGCTTACTTTATCGGGCTCTTTATAAGCATGCTCTTTCGCGTATTCAATCGCATTAAGAACTTCTTTATCCGCCCTACTAACAACCTCGATATAAGTCGTCTGTTTAGAGCCGATGGCATCGAGGTCATCTTCCATCTTCTTCGTGTAGTCTGTATCGACGTATTGAGGGAAGTATTTTGTTAAAATAGCGGAGGTTTGCTGTCCTTTTTCAGTGGAAATAATCCCATCACTATTACTCGTAACATAGTTACGCTTCACTAAAGTACCAATTGTTTGAGCGTACGTAGAAGGTCTTCCAATGCCTTTATCTCTCATAAGAGAAATGACGTCACCTTCACTATAGTGCTTAGGTGGTTCGGTCTGCTTTTCTTCCGCGTCTTTAGCGGTGACTAAAAAGATATCTCCCTTTTTAATTTCAGGAATATTTTCATTTCCATTATCTTTCTTATCTAAGATAGAGGCACCATCAAAGATAGTTTTTCTAAATTCGAGATGGAAAAGAATATCATTAACTCCTAAATTAATAAGTTCCACTCTCTCCTCTTTAGGTTTCATGAGGGCCTGAAGTGTGCGGTTATAGATAAGTTCATAAAGTTTTTGCTCATAGGAATCGAGTTTTCCCGCTAAACTCTCTGGAGTGGACTTAATATTAGAGGGTCTAATACCTTCATGAGCGTCTTGATCATGTTCACCCTTCTTTTTAGAGTGGAGGCTTCCTATATATTCTTTTCCGTAGACCCCTCCGATATAACTAGTCGCAGAATCCACAAAAGAATCAGAGAGACGAACGGAGTCCGTTCTCATGTAGGTAATATAGCCCTTTTCATATAGATGCTGAGCGGTAGTCATGACTGTTCCCACTCTCCATCCATAGCGGCTTGAAGCCTCTTTTTGAAGTGAAGATGTTTCAAAAGGAAGGCGGGGTTTAGCGGTGCTTATAGATGTTTTTACATCTAAAACTGGAATTTCAAGTGGAGTTTTAGAGGTTATTTCCGCGGCGAGAGCTTCATCAGTGATTCTCTCTTTGCTCCCTTTATAGGAGTCAAAGGTGAGGTCATAAGGAACGCTATTAATCGTGCCGCTAACCTTAATCACATAGTAAGTCGTTGGAACAAAATCTTTAATCTCTTTATCGTGGTCACAGATAAGCTTAAGGACAGGAGACTGCACTCTCCCAGCGGATTCCGCTTTATTAATTCTTCGAATCGAATTAGATAGTCCAAAACCGAGTATCTTATCGAGAACTCTTCTCGCTTCCTGAGAAGCCACTAAATCCATATCGATAGAGCGGCGGTTATTCATCCCTTTAAGAATCTCTTCTTCGGTAATCGCTTCATAAACCACTCTATTTTTATCCGTTAAAGGAAGGCTTAGAGCCTGAGCGACATGATAGGCAATCGCTTCTCCCTCGCGGTCATCATCGGTAGCAAGAATAACTTCTTTATGCGTTTTCTTCGCTTTAAGGAGATCGTTTATAATCTTTTGTTCACTTGCATCCGAAATAAAGATAGGACGATAATCGTTTTTTAGGTCTAGACCTAGCCCTCTTTCTCCCGAGTTAGCAAGATCACAAATATGTCCATTCGTATTAATAACATCATAGTCACTCCCTAAGATGCTTTTAATTTTTTCGATTTTTCCAGGTGATTCAATAACGACTAAATTTTTCATATATTTCCCATAATAAAAGCGTTTTTAATTTAATGTCAACAAGGGAAATTTGTACTTTTTACCTTAAATAAAAAATGAAATTTTATTTAAAATAATTGTAATCATCGAGCACTTCTTCAGGTGTCTCCACTAAAATGGCCCCGTCTTTAATTAAAGCGTTACATAAGGAGTCACTAGTAGCGAGGTGAGGAACACAGAAAATGGGTTTACCAAGCTGAAGAGCATGAGAGACAGTGGATAAAGAGCCACTTCTATTATGAGCCTCGGGAACGAGGAGTGCCGCGGGTATCGCAGCGATGATTCTATTCCTCTCCGTAAAATGGATAGGCTCAGGTTTTAAATCGTTAGGGTATTCGCTTATCACGAGATGATCTTTTTTAAGCGTTTCGTAAAGCTCTTTATTTCGAGCGGGATAACAGTAGTCAATCCCACTTCCAAGGACAGCGATAGTTTTACCGCCGGCATCGATACAGGCTTGTTGACCAATACTATCAATTCCGATTGCCATACCTGAAACAACGATTAACTGCTTACTAATCCCGCTTACTAAGTATTCCGTCATTTCTTTTCCGTAATCAGTATTGTTTCTTGAGCCAATAACACCGATAGAGTTCTTATCATCAGCGATAAGAGATATATCCCCGTAGTAAAAGAGGACAAATGGGGGGCAGGTCATAAAGTTAAATCTTTTAGGGTATTCTTCGTCTAAAAGAGTGAGGACATTAGCCTTGACCGTCTTAAGTGTGGCCTCAACTTCTTCAGGATCAGGTTTGTTCCTCGTTTTGATGGCGTTATAAATTTCATTCCAGTCGCCATTATACTTAACCGAAAAGTAAATAAGTAAATCTCGACCTTTAATCATAAAAATACCTCCTACTTATATAGGGGGTAAAACGGGCTTTTTGTGCAAAAAATTTTTAACTTTTTTCTAAAGCGCCTAAATATAAGGCGACAGGGGAATAGGAGTAGCGATGCACTCCCTCGATAGGACCAAAAGTGGATAAAGCTTCAAGATGCTTTTTAGTTCCATAGCCTTTATTCGACTTAAAATCATAAGCGGGGTATTTCTCGTCTAGACCAATCATAATATCGTCACGGGTGACCTTGGCGAGGATAGACGCCGCGGCGATACACATACAGATGGCGTCTCCTTTTACAAGTGGAATACAGGGTGCAATGGTATCCACATGAACAGCGTCCGATAAAACTAGGTCAAAGGGAATATCAAGAGATTCAATCGCCTCCTTCATCGCAAGGCGAGAGGCCTCTAAAATATTAATCTCATCAATAACAGGGGCTTCCACTCTTTTAATAGAATAAGCAAGAGCATCCTCTTTAATAATCTCAGCGAGTTCTCTTCGCTTTTTATTCGTGAGTTTTTTCGAGTCGTTTATATCATTATTAATAAAATTAATAGGGAGAATGACGGCGGCAGCAACGACTGGGCCGGCAAGGCACCCTCTTCCCGCTTCATCGGTCCCAACGATTGTTTGAACCGAACTAGAGTAATATTTCTTCTCTCCCTCTAGCATACGAGATCTTTTTCTAAAGATATCTTTCCAAGTAGGCCGTCTTTAAACTCTTTAAGAAGGAGGGTCTCCGCGCGGTCAATATCAGGAGCATTACTAGCGCGAATAAGGTGACGGGATTCACAAATACTATCTAAAACTTCACTATTTTCACCAATATTTGTTATCCCAAATCTCTCACTTAAAGCGTCTGGATAATACTCTCTTAGATAGGTAAGTAAATAGTCCACTAGTTCACTATTTGGAAGAATTGATTCTTTAATTGAGCCGATTAATGCAAGGTTATTAGCGGTTTTCGGGTCATCGTAGTTCATTGGAAGAATACCAGGAGTGTCTAAAAGGTGAACGTCTTCATTAATCCTGATCCATTTCTCTCCCCGTGTAAAACCAGGGGTATTAGCCACTGCAGCGACGTTTTTCCCCACGAGTTTATTTATAAGCGTGCTCTTTCCAACATTAGGGATACCGAGGACCATCGTTTTAATTGGCTGCGTCTTCATGCCTCTTGAGTGGTCCTTTACTCTTTTAGCCTCGCCTAATTTATTAATTTCATTAATGATGATTTTTTTACATGATGGCGAGGTAAGGTCCACACATAAAACATCGCTATATCTTTCTTTAAGAAGAGCAATCTCTTTATTTAGGACAAGAGGGTCCGATAAATCGGATTTTGTAATGAGAATTAGCTTTAGTTTATTTGAGGATAACCTATCAAATTCTTCGTTAATAGAAGAAAAAGGTGCTCTTCCGTCGAGCATGATTATCACTAAATCCACTAATTTAACTCTATCTACTATTTCATTCAGGGCTTTACTCATGTGCCCTGGAAACCAGTGTACCTGCTGCTGTCCCATAAGACTAGAACACCATTAGCATATTAAATTTCTTGGAGAGAACATTTATTCCCTCATCAGTAAACTCAAGATTAGCTATTCCTTCCATGGCCACAGCGGTGCCCACGATATTCTCGATATGGATAGGCTCATTAACCGAAGCGGAATCAATTCCGTCATCATAATTATCGCCCATCACATAATATTCTTCTTCCCCTAAAGTGATTGGCTCGGTATTAATAAGAGTGCCCTCTGAAATATTAGTCTCATAGTAAGGAACTTCTTCCTCATATAAACCTGTTTCTTCATTAAGCACCATGATCTTGTTATTTTCAATTTTTAAAGTATCTCCAGGCATCCCAACCACCCTGCTCACTTCATATTTAGCGCTTTCTAATGGTTCATCCCCAACTGTATAGGGCTGAGCGTAGTCTTCTTCTTCCCATGGATAATAAGACACAACGATATCAAAACGGTTGATTTTAGTGTGTGCAAGGCGGTGGGTATCCATAATTCCAAAGTAGCCTTCTCCTCCGTTAACGGGATCAACACCATGAAAGGTAGGATACATGCTATCTCCAAAAACATAGAATGTTTCATAGTAGAAAGCGTGAAACCCGACAGCGACACCTAAAATAGCAACTACAGCGAGTATCAAAATGAGAATCACAAAAAGGATTTTTCTCGAGTAATAAGAAACTTTAGTTGTGTCTTCCATACACGAAGATTATAAAACATGCCTACGCGTATAACAAGAAACTATGAAAAAAGGAGGATAAATCCTCCTCTTCCGTTAGTTAATAAATTAGAGTTTCTGTTTAATACGAGCAGATTTACCACTACGTCCACGGAGATAGTAGAGTTTATTTCTTCTTACTTTACCGTGTTTAACAACCTCAATGGAATCAATACTTGGGGAGTTGTAGTTGAAGGTTCGCTCTACACCCACACCACTAGAGATTTTTCTCACGGTGAAGGTTTTACTAACTTTTGATCCACGAACCTGAATCACAACGCCTTGGAAAGTTTGAATTCTCCTCTTGTTGCCTTCAATAATTTTGACATTGACCTTAATCTCATCACCTGATTTAAAATCAGGAAGGTCTTTACGTAGCTGGGACTCTGTAATTTCATCAACTAGTTGATTGTTCATAGTGTCCTCCATTAACAAGTAACTATATACCGATATTCATGTACCACCACAGCGGAATATCTTCGATTATCTTACATATATAAGATAAAAATAGCAATATAAAAGTTCAGACTTTTAGATTATCAGAATAATCGCATCTAAGGCGAACGAAACTAAGAATAAAGCTGCGATAACATAAATCGCGACGTGAACATCTTTTCCCTTTTTAGAGAAGAGCATCGCGGCGCAGTAAACGATAAGCCCCATTCCAATACCAGTGGCAATGGAATACGACAGGGTGGTAAAGATAAAAGAAACAAAAGCGGTTGTTCCAATAACGCCATCCCTAAAATGGATATTTTTCGCGTTCTCTACGAAAATAGAGCCGCCAACACACACTAAGGCTGGCGCAATGACGCATCCAGCGGTAAACATCGAAAAGATTGGATAGATGAACATAGATAGGAGCATCATAGCGGCCGCTGATACCGCCATAAGTCCTGTTCTCGCTCCCATCGAAACTCCAACGCCTGACTCCGCAAAAGACGTCATTGTGGAGGTTCCCATCGGTCCACAAAGTAGGGCGCCAGTGGCATCAGCAAGAACCGCTCTTTGAGAGTTTTTAAGATGACCTTTATGGTCGATCATCCCAGCATCTTTTCCAACTGATAAGAGAGTGGCGGTGGTGTCAAATAAGTTAACAAAAACAAGTGAAAAAATAGCGATATAGGAAACAGGATTAGTGAAAATATTGGCTAACGCCCCACCAAATCCGTTTTCTCCAAAACTGCTATTACTTGAGAAGGCCCCATAGGCAAATACTTCCTTAATTCCAGAGAAATCCGCCCAACTAACCGCGTCATCAAACCAAGGCCAAATTGGAAGATTAACCGCCGTTTCGCCTAGATTTTTATATGTATAAATAAAAGTTCCATCGACTTCAATAATGCCGCCAGTCTCAATCATAATCGTTGAGATAATAACGCCAATGATCACTACTCCTACAATAGTGATAGGAATAGCCATCGCTTTTATAGTTTTCCGCTTAATAAAGAACAGACCAAAACAGACAATAATACCAGCGACTCCAAGTATCATTGCCGGGTCAAGGAAAGTATTAAGTTCTATTAGCGTGGCGGTGCCACTAGAGACAATAATTCCAGAATTAACTAAACCTACGACACAAATAAAAATACCATGCGAAGCGGCGATAATATTTCTTAAAACACGCGGAATTGCTTCTATTATTTTAGTTCGGACTGGAGTGATGGATAAGACGAAGAATATGAGTCCGGCGACCGTAAGAAGTATCATAGTCTCCTGCCAGGAGAAACCCTGCCCCTGACATACAGTATAAGCAAGATAAGCATTAAGGCCCATTCCCGCGCTTATGACTATCGGGTAATTAGCGACTAGTCCCATGATGAGGGTCACGATACAGCCAAGTATCGCCGTCATCATGAAGACTCCAGAGGAGCTCATTCCCATGTCACTCATAATCGAAGAGTTGACTGGGAGGACATAGCACATACAAACGAAGGTAACAATACCTGCAAGAATTTCTTTACGACAAGAACTTCCTCTCTCACTTATATGAAAGAATCGGTCTATACAGTTAGGTTTTTTTACTGCTTCTTCGTCTGCCATAATCCTAAATTATTATACTAATAATTATATAAATGTAAATTAGAGAAAAAGTGTAAAGTAAAAAAACTTGACACTAATCATAAATTAAATGATAATAAGACGACTAATGGAGGAAGTAATATGGCAGTCAAATTAAGATTAACTCGAATTGGAAGACACCTCGATCCATTCTATCGTATCGTTGCTGCGGATTCTAAGTACGCTCGTGATGGCCGTTTTATTGAACAAATCGGTTATGTCGACCCTCATAAAGATATTCACGAAGCCGTCGTCGATGAAGAAAAAGCCTTAGCGTGGCTTGAAAAAGGCGCTATTCCAACCGATACTGTCCGTTCAATTCTTAAAGCCAAAGGCATCATGGAAAAATATGACCAGATTAAAAGAGGCAAGTAACAATGGCAATGGACTATACAAAAATCATTCATGCAATTATTGATCCAATGGTGGATGATCCTGAGTCTCTCTTTATTAGAGAAATAAATGAGAATAACGGCAAGGATTTAAAAATTGTTGTCGCGGCAAAAGGAGATGAAATCTCTCGCCTTATCGGAAAGAAAGGCCAGATAGCAAATTCTATTAGAGAAATCGTCTCTATCGCCGGGAAAAGCGACGAGATTCACGTTCACATTACCTTTGAATCTTTTGATGAAGGATTAGGTGTTGAATAAACACCTTCTTTTTTTATATCTATGGAACTCGTAGTTTTAGGAAAAATAACCAAAATAAGAGGGGTTAACGGAGAATTTAAAATTTTAAGTTCGACTTTTTACGCTAAAAAGAGATATAAAAAAGGAAATAAAATCTATATTGGTGCTGATGAAGATCATTTAGTGGAGTTTACTGTCAAAGCGCATCATACAATTGATAAATTTGACTATGTAACTACGGATGAGATAACTAATACAAATGAAGCAGAGAAATATGTCGATATGAATGTCTACGCGAGTAAAAACGAGATCACATTAGATAAAGGCGAATACTTCTTTGGGGATTTATGTAAGTGTGACGTTTATGATGAAGAGGGAAATAAACTCGGGCACGTTATAAAAGTAGAAGAGTTTCCCGCTCAAATAACGCTTGAGGTAGAAAAAGAAAATAAAGAAACCTTCTTTGTTCCATTTGTGGATGAATTTATCATTAATGTTGACATCGAAAAAGGGTCGATTATCATTCATTTAATCGAGGGTATGCTATGAAAATAACAATTTGTACCTTATTTCCAGAGATGTTTAGTGGGGTTTTAAGTAACTCAATTATTAAGCGTGCCCAGGAAAAAAATCTTGTTCAAATCGAAGTTGTTAATATTAGAGATTACACTAAAGATGAATACGGAAGAGTAGATACTCCTCCAATCGGTGGGGGTGCTGGTCTTATTATGAAATGCCAGCCTATAGTCGATACCCTAAAAGCAGTAAGAGGTGATAATAGCCATGTTATTCTTTTCTCACCTCGCGGAGAAAAATATACACAGGAAAAGTGTAAAGAACTTTGTTCTTTAAATAAAGATATTGTTCTCGTTGCGGGTCACTACGAAGGGGTGGATGAGAGAGTAAATAAATACGTCGATGAGCTTATTAGTGTGGGAGACTATATTCTCACCGGAGGAGAAATTCCCGCGATGATTGTTTTAGACTCTGTGGTGAGATTAATCGACGGCGTTATTAGTAGCGAGTCACTAGAATCAGAATCATTTGATAACGGACTACTAGAATATCCACAGTACACCGAGCCTTATGACTTTGAAGGGGATAAGGTTCCTGATATTCTATACTGCGGTAATCACCAGGTAATTGATAAATATCATTTAAAAGAGAGTCTAAAAATAACTAAGCAGTACCGCCCTGATTTACTTGAAAATCGAAAATTAAGTAAGCAAGAAAAAGCCCTCATTAGTGAAATTGATGAGGGGATTGAACATCCTAAATGGGAACAGGATGCTATTAGTAAAGGTAAAAAATTTATTAAAAATAGTTAACGCATTAACCCACCCATATTAGGCGGCATTTTACCAGATTTGGTATATTTTTCCATTTGCTTCATTTGATCTTTCATCATCTCATACTGCTTGAGAACTCGGTTAATATCCGCAAGGGTGGTTCCACTACCATTAGCGATTCTCTGCTTACGGGAATATTTAAGAATCTCGGGATGTTCTCTTTCTTCGGGAGTCATCGAGTTAACAATCGCTTCAATCTGAACGGTTTCTTTTTCCACTCTCTCCATTTGTGATTTATCAATCTTAGGCATTCCTGGAATCATTCCCATAATAGAAGAAAGTGGCCCCATCCTTTGGACGCTTTTAAGATTATCCACCATATCATTAAGATCAAATTTACCACTCATAGCTCTATTAGCGGTCTTTTTGAGCTCTTTTTCGCTTATATTATCCTCGGCTTGCTCCACTAAGGTAAGGACATCTCCCATACCAAGGATTCTTTCCGCCATTCTATCTGGGTGGAATATATCAAGGTCGGTCATCTTTTCGCCGGTTCCAGAAAATTTAATAGGAACTCCTGACATATATTTTATGGAAAGAGCCGCTCCACCACGGCTATCACCATCGAGTTTAGTCATGATAATACCGGTTAAATCTAGTTTTTCATGGAACGCCATAGCGACGTTAACGGCGTCTTGACCCGCCATAGCATCCACCACAAGAAGAATCTCTTCAGGAGAAACCGCTTCTTTCATATTGTTAAGTTCGTCCATAAGCTGATCATCTATTTGAAGACGGCCCGCTGTATCGATAATGAGAGCGCCATAGTGATCATTAAAAGCCTTTTCTTTTGCTTTCGAGGCAATTTCAACTGGATCTACATCACTACCAAGAGAGAAGACATCCGCACCAACCTGCTGGCCGACTGTTTGAAGCTGCTCAATAGCAGCGGGACGATAGACGTCACAAGCCGCAAGAAGGACTCTCTTATTAAGTTTATGTTTAAAATAATATGATAATTTACCGGCGGTTGTGGTTTTACCGGTTCCCTGAAGTCCCACAAGCATAATAACAATTGGACGAGTAGAAGGAATATTAAGCGTAGCGTCTTCAGGACCGAGAAGCTCAGTTAACTGTTCGTCGACAATCTTAACCACCATTTGGGAGGGACTAAGAGTTTCAAGAACCTTTTGATGGATTGACTCTTCTCTCACTTTCGCGATGAAATCTTTGACCACTTTGTAGTTTACATCAGCTTGGAGTAAAGCAATACGGATTTCCTTAAGCATGTCGTCCATATTGGATTCAGTTAAACGAGCTTGTCCACGAAGCTTTTTAAATATTGCATTAAAGCGATCAGTTAGCTCTTCAAATGCCATGCTTATTCATCCTTTCTATTTCATCAATTAACTGATTATCTTTTAAATCTTCATTATCTTCTTTGAGTTTTGCAGTTATTTCGAGTGTTTTGACACTGTTTTCATAAATTTTTAAATCTTTTTCAAATTTATCAAGTTTGTCTTTTCCCTTTTGAATAGCGTCGTTAATCGCAGATCTAGAAACATTATATTCAATGGCGAGTTCACTATAGGAGATATCAAGAGAAAAGGCTTCATATAAAATAGTTTTTTGTTTCTTAGAAAGAAGCTCGCCATATATGTCGAGTAGGTTATTATAGTAATCTCGTTCTTCTATATTATTCATCACGCACCTACACAAAGTCCATACAGATATTGGTCGAGATCAAACTCCACTAAATCATCAATTTTTTCTCCCACTCCGACGAAGCGGACAGGAATTCCAAGTTCATCCCTAATAGCGAGAATAATCCCGCCTTTAGAGGTTCCATCGAGTTTAGTAAGAACAATTCCACTAATTTCAGCGACCTCATTAAACTGTTTGGCTTGAATGACGCCATTCTGACCGGTTGTCCCGTCAATAATAAGAAATGTCTCGTGAGGAGCACCAGGTATTTCTTTTCCTAACACTCTCTTTATCTTACCAAGTTCATCCATTAAGTTAGTTTTTGTTTGGAGTCTACCGGCAGTATCGACAATTAATAAATCAATATTATCCTCTTTCGCTTTTTTCGCTCCTTCATAGGCAACAGAGGCGGGATCAGCATTACTATCCCCATTTACAATGGGAATCTCAAGACGATTTGCCCAAATAGTAAGCTGCTCAACTGCGGCTGCTCGGAAGGTATCAGCAGCGCAGAGCATAACAGATTTACCCATATTCTTATAGCGGTAAGCAAGTTTAGCGATGCTTGTGGTCTTCCCGACGCCGTTCGCGCCTACAACAAGAAGGACTGTAGGGCCACTACTACTAAACCTTATATCGCTTGGTATATCTCCTTTAGAGGTATACTCGTAAAACATCTTTTCGATAAGAATCTCGTTTATATCATCTGGATTGTCTACTTTTCTCTTTTTAGCTTCGTTCATCACTTCTTCAATAATCTTAATAGTGAGAGAAACACCAACATCTGATTCAATTAGAATTTCTTCTAGTTCATCAAAATACTCCTGATTTACTTTTTTATAAGAACGAGAAAGAGAAGATAATTTAGATGAGAAATTCTTTCGGGATTTATCCATCCCTTTAACATATTTCTCATCAACTTCCTTATCTTTTTTATTAAATTTATCTTTGATAAAAGATATTAATCCCATTAGTTACTCCTCTTTTTAAGAGCGTTTTTAGCGGCGTCTTCTTCCGCATCTTTCTTTTTCTTTCCTTTACCCACTGCGAGGGTCATATCTCCAAAATGGACCGAAACATAAAAAGTCCTGTCGTGAGCGGGTCCTTCCGTTTTATCGACGACATAGGTAACAGAATCGCGATATTCATTTTGCATTTCTTCTTGAAGTCTTGTTTTATAGTCGATGACAACATCTTCATCAGTGGATAAGATGACATCTAGTAAATGCTCTTTAATTAACTCATAAACATAATCAAGTCCTTGATCGAGATAAAGGGCCCCCATAAGGGATTCACAGACATCCTCTAAGACATTATCTTTACTAAAAAGTTGGTCTCGGTCTAAAGAATTCCCCACTTTAATATACTTTTCTAATTCAAGGGAACGGGCAAAAGTCGCTAGAGAATGAGACTTAACAACATAGGATTTTAATTTTGACATGTCGCCAGGTTCCATATCGCCCTTATTTTTATAGATGAGGTCACTCACCACAAAGCCAATAACGGAGTCTCCCATAAACTCAAGTCTTTCATAATCGTGATGTTTAGTATTAGCGTCGCTATTATAAGAGGAGTGAGTGAGAGCAAGTTCAAATAGCTCTTCATTATGAGGAGTTATTTTAAGCTTTTTATATAAACCCGATAGAGGCTCAACTTCCATTACTCGCTTAATCCTTCTTTAATCTTACTTACGATATCCGCTTCACATAGACTCTTAGCGACATCAAGAGCGGACACAAACGCTCTCGCGTCACTATTACCATGCGCTTTAACCACGACTTTATTCGCACCGAGTAACATCGCTCCTCCAGTGTTTTTATAGTCCATTGTTTCTCTTAAATCTTTTATGCCTTTTCGAACATGCAAATAGCCGATTTTAGTAATCGCATTCTTTTTAAACATCTTTTTAAGTTCATCATTAAAAAACTTCGCCACGCCCTCGGTGCTTTTTAGTAAAACGTTACCGGAGAATCCGTCACATACAATGACATCCGCTTCTCCATAAAGGGAGTCTCTTGCTTCAATATTTCCTTTAAAACCTGGGAAATTATTAGTTTTATAGAGCTGATATGCATCTTTAACCGCGGGCGAACCTTTTCCTTCTTCAGTCCCGTTATTAAGGAGATAAAGTGCAGGCTCTTTAACTCCATAAACCGCTTGAGAATACGCTCTTCCCATAAAGCCAAATTGATAGAGTTCTTCCGCGCTATTTTCATTATTAGCGCCAACATCTAAAATAACGACTTTCTTCCCTTTAATCGCTGTTGGGAATGGAGCGACAAGGGCCGCTCTTTTTACACTAGGAATTAATTTAACTTTAACAGTCGCAGCGCTTAAAAAGCCGCCTGTAGACCCGCAGCTAACAATCGCATCAGCATCTTCACTAATAAGCTTATCAAGAGCCACCATCATCGAGGAATCTTTCATCCTTAAAACTTCTAAAGCGTGGGCATCCATCGGAACAACGCTTTTAGACTCAACGACAGTGCAGACGCCTGTTAAGCAAGAAAGTTCCTCTTTATTTCCCACCGCAATTATATCAATATCGGGGTTATTCTTTTTAAACTCGATAATAGCGGCGCAGACTACGCTGCTTCCATTATCACCGCCCATTGTATCAACCACTATTTTCATAAATATATCCTCTCGCTTATTGTCTCATTTTATCATATAAAATTAAAACACTATGAGTTTTAATTTCTAAGTTATCCTTTAAAGACATCTCCGTCATAATTAATTTCTTTTTCCATGTGATCAATAAAGGCTTTAAATCCTTTATCATCATTCTGATTTTTTAGGATCACATCGGCATCTCTATTTGCACTTTGGAATATCTTTACATCGTTAATAACATTAAGGTATTTAAAATCTGGGATACCGCTTTGATTGAGTCCACTGAGCTCTCCAGGTCCTCTCGATTTCAAATCGTATTCCGCAAGGGTAAACCCATCATCAACTTCTGTTAGAATCTTAAGTCTATCTATTTCTTCTTGGCTATAGGAAAGGTCAGTAACGAGGTAGCAGGTTGACTCCTGTCCATTTCGGCCCACTCTCCCTCTTAATTGATGAAGAGAAGATAGCCCAAATCTTCGTCCACCGTAGATTACAATCATAGAGGCATCGCCGACATCAATACCAACTTCCACTACCTGAGTGGAAACTAATATCGGTTTATCTCCCGATTTAAATTTATTAACATTTTCCTCTTTTTCTTCCGAGCCCATTCTTCCGTTTAACTGGCACACTTTATTAGGAAATAATTCATTATACCTTGCAAAAAGGGAATAATTTGTTTCTTTTTCTTGTTCACTATCAATCACTGGGGCAATGATATAAACCTTGCCGCTATTAGAAAGCGTTTCACTTATTTTATCCTTTAAAGCGGCGTCATTTTTAATGATTTTCGTCTTAACATCTCTTTTTTTATTTGGGAAAGAATATAGGGTGGAAACAGAAAGATCAGAAAGCATAGTTTGACTTAATGTTCGTGGAATAGGAGTGGCACTCATCATGAGTAAATCGACCTCTTTTCCTTTATCAATGAGACTGCTTCTTTGATTTACTCCAAAGCGGTGCTGCTCATCAACCACTACTAAACCTAAATGAGAATAGACAGTGCTTTTAGAGAAAACCGCGTGGGTTCCCACTAAAATATCGATAATTCCATCCTTTAAATCCTCTAAAATAAGTCTCTTTTCTTCTAAACTAGTAGAACCTGTAAGAAGCTTAATATTAACTTTAGTGTCTTTAAAGATTTCTTTCATGTTTTCATAGTGCTGTTTCGCTAGTGTTTCTGTAGGAGCGAGAAAGACGCCTTGTTCCCCTCTAAGGAAATTCGCGTATAAGCAGATAAAAGCCACAATGGTCTTTCCACTTCCGACATCTCCTTGAAGAAGTCGATACATAAGCGAAGAACCATTCATATCATTAATTATTTCATTAACCGCTTGAGTTTGATCTAAAGTAAGGGAGTATGGCAGAGTATTTATAAATTTATCTACTTCACTCATCTCGATAAAATTAACACTTAATTTACTTAACGCGTTATTTTCCTGGCGAATTAATTTGTTTTTCATCGCAAAACAAAGTGCTTCTTCATATTTTAAATATAATAGCCCGTTTCGAATGTCTTCTTTATTTTTTGGATAGTGAACATTATTAAGTGCGATATCTTTTGTGGGAAGATTATATTTATGAATGAGGCTATAGGGAACCTGAGAATATATTTTTCCATCGAGCTGTTTAAAGGCTTTAGCGACTAGTCTAGTGTATTCAAACTGTTTCATATCTCCACATAAAGAGTAGATAGGAACAATCTCATCTTCACTAGGAGCGCTCTTATTCACTTTATTTAAAATGAAATAATCGTTTTTCGAGCTATACTGCCCGGTAAAGGTATAGGTGATATTAGTGTCGAGTGTTTTCTCTAGATAACCCTGGTTATACGCTAAAAAGCGATACTCCCTCCCTTTCTCACTAATAACGGTAAAGGTGGTCATTTTCGTTTTATAGGATGGAAGCGGAGCGGGTTTATCCTCTAAGTGCCCAGTTACCACGATCTTCTCTTTATCTTCATACTGTTTAGAGTCATCACTTACCGAGACAATTTCATATTTTTTAGGAATATGAAAAAGGACATCATAGTAAGAATGAATATCCATTTCATAAAGAAGTCTATTTAATCTTTTCGAAGTTGTAAGTTTCATACCTAATTAATAGCTATGAAATAAGATAAATCTTATTCAACGCCAATAAGGAAGGAGTAGACGGGTTGTCCGCCGTCCACAACATCAAATTCAACGTCAGGATAAAGGGCTTTAAACTCCCCTTTAATAGCGGCGTTAAGTTCATTAAGCTCGCTCTCATTTGCATCTTGTCCCTTGTAGAGAGTTACAATTCCGCTATCCTCACCGATAAGCTCTTTACATAAGGCTTTAATCGCCTCTAATTTAGAAAGGCCTGAATAAACACATTTCTTATTAGTCATGGCAATAATATCGTCTTTTTTGATTGAAATGCCGTCCATTTCGCTGTCCCTAATTGAATATGTAACTTCTCCGCTTCTTACGTTATTAAGGGCGTCTCTCATATTAACGACGTTATCATTAGGCTCTAAAGACTCATCAAAAGCAAAAGCCGAGCTTATTCCCTGAGGAATCGTTCTAGTGGGGACAACATAAACCGCTATACGGCTATCAGAAACATCTGCCGCTTGCTGAGCGGCCATAAAGATATTGGAGTTATTTGGAAGAATAAAGACCGTACTTGCTCCAGTTTGATTTATGACTTTGACAAAGTCATCCGTGGAGGGGTTCATCGTCTGACCACCGCTCACGATATATTCAACTCCGCATTCTTTAAAATATTCATCGAGTCCTTCTCCACTACTAACCGCAATTAAAGCGTATTTTTTGGTAATAGGAGTGACATCGACTTTACTATCACTGTCTCTTACTTCTTCAATTTCTTCCCCATAGTCCTCGTGGATTGTGTGATGCTGCTCGGTCATATTATCCACTTTAATTTTCATAAACTCACCATACTGCTGAGCGTTATTTAAAACAGTTCCCGGATTAAGAGTGTGAATATGAACCTTTACTAGATCATCATTTTCGACATAGACAATTGAGTTGCCATGGGCTTCAAGGAAGTTTTTAAATCTATTAGTGCTAAATTCTTTCTTACTTTCTTTCGGGCCAAGTTTAAGAATAAACTCCGTGCAATATCCAAATTCTTCTTCTTCAATCTTAATCTGGGCTTTTTGGGTGTGGGCCATGAGATTATTAATCGTGGCCTCATCATCTCTTTCGATTACTTTATCCGATAAAGCGCTTCTCATCCCTTCAAAAATACGAACTAGACCCGCAGAACCTGAGTCCACTACTCCAACCTGTTTAAGAATTGGAAGGAGATCAGGCGTCCTATCAAGAGAGGCTTTAGCCTCTTCTATCATGATGTCCATCGCTTTTTTAAAGGACATATTTTCATTAAATTCATCCGCTAATTTTTGAGTGGATTCTCTCACCACTGTTAATATAGTGCCTTCTACTGGGTTATTTACCACGTGATAGGCATTAGCGACACCGGTCTGCATGGCCTCTAGGAAATCACCTACAGTGAGCTGATCTTTATCGCCCACTCCACGGGCAAAACCAATAAAAATCTGAGAGGTAATAACACCGCTATTGCCTTTTGCTCCATTAAATAGGCCCACTGAGAATGCTTTCATAATGGAGGAAGCGCTAGTGTCAATTCTATTTTGAATCTCTTTAACTCCGCTTGAGAGAGTTAGATTCATATTCATTCCGGTATCGCCGTCCGGCACAGGGAAAACGTTAAGAGCGTCAACCTCAGGGTAATGGTTATAGAGGTTATTTGCGCCGGATATAAACATGAGCTTAAGATCTTGACCGTTTATCGTTTTCACTTTTAGTTACCACCTGAAATATGAACCGCGTAGATATTAACTTTTTTGCATTTCTTACTAAATGCTCTACTTAGGTTATAGATAACAACCTTTTGCGCGCTCATTAAAACTTCGCTTATCTTCACGAAAGGAGCGATTTCAACATAGATTGTTACAGAGAAATAGTCTTTAATATCCTTATCCACGGAGATTGCTTTAAGAGCGGCCTCATCATATACCGCTTTGCCGCTAGAGGTACATATAGAGGAAATCCCATAGCACGATAAAATCGCATCCCTAGCAGTGCTTTGGACATCTTTTATCGTATATGTTATCTTTTTATTTTCAGTATTTGCTTTCTTCTCACTTGCCATAGCGGTTACCCGGTAAAAAATATAATATCAAAAAATAGTGAATAAGTGAATATATTTATATTCACTATATATTTGAGTTATATAAAAAGAATAGGCTTTAGGCGTATTCAATTTATTAAACAAATTAATGTAGATTATTCAGCTAGATTAAAGAGAATACCAAACTGAATATCGCTCCAACTGCTTCCAATAAAAGTATCAAAGGCATCAGCATCCGTACCTACGCAGCCTTCAATATCACTAATCCAAATGAAGCTGGCATAGATATAAAGCGTTTCACCCGCACCAACAGTGAAGGCTTCGTTATGTTCAACCCCTGTTAAATCAATATCGTTATTTTCAAGAGTGATGTTGTAATCGACAGATTCAGTCGAATAGGCATAATTGAGATCAAAGTGTTCATCAATTGTCGCTTCATAGCCAAGAATAGTCTTACAGAAGTCACAACACTCTGTACGTGGACATGTTTGTCCTCTTATGTATGCATCATAATCACCAAGAATATAGCATCCAACATCATAGCAGTTGCAATCACATTGACCAAACCAGAATCTTGTAACTGGATCAACATCGAGGGAAACTTGAACTTCGGTATCACCATAATTTGTAATTGATCCTATAATCCCATATTTACTTTTACTAGAACGAGGAGTCCCTGAATATTCATCAGGACTTGGTGCTAGATATGACTCTGTACTTGGGCAGTGTCCATTATCATCCGTATCAGTGCCACTTGAATCAACCTCCCCTAGGGTTTGACCGCAGACGCTGCACATAACTTTATTATAAAAATTCTCTTCTTGCCAGGTAAGAGTCCCCACGACATATGTATGCTCTCCAGTGGCCGCAACATATGACTCTGAATCTACATAAGAATACCCACATTCACATACTTTTGTGGTGTAACCCTGCTCCACACATGTTGGCGAGGTTACGACATCCTCAAATGTATGAACGGATTCCTCTTTATATCCGCAGGCAGAGCACTCGCGGTAATGGCCTAAATCTGGATTAGTTTCATCATATATATAATCTCCATAGGTATGCACTCCAGTAGCGGCTTTCCCTGAGGCTTCAGTTTGGAGATTCTCACATCGAGCGCAGACTTTTGTATAGTAGCCGTCATCTACGCAGGTTGGCGCTGTCTCCGTCATGATATAGTCATGCCCTAATGGGTCTATTTTTCCTATATACGTATCCCCGCATATGGTGCAAGTATAAGTAATCTCGCCTTCTTCAGTGCAGGAGGCTTCTTTTGTTACCACGCCTTCATCATATATATGTTCAGTGTGTTCACTAGTGCCGCTTCCATGTTCATAGACGTCTTCCTCCCCGGTGTAGATCGGGGGAATCGCCTCCACGCAGCTAGTTAGGCCTAAAGAAAAGGCGGTTAGAAGAGCGATACTTAAAAGAGATTTTTTCATGTTTTTCTCCTCCAATATTAATTATATTATGCGCTACTAATAGGATTACTTAAGGAAAACGTTTCTTAGTAGCTAGTTATAATAGATATATTTTAAAATACGGGGGGGGGGGGGGGGGGGGGGGGGGGGGGGGGGGGGGGGGGGGGGGGGGGG
>JAJQAL010000005.1 GCA_021203815.1 Coprobacillus sp.
GGATATAGATGAAAGACACCATTAAAGTTGTCGCTTTAGGCGGCCTAGATGAAAACGGCAGAGAATGCTACGTAGTTGAAGTTAACGACGATTTATTCGTCTTTGACTGCGGTCTTTCTTTTGCCGATAAAACCTCCCCTGGAATCGACTACTTCATTCCTAATGAAGACTATCTCGTGGAGCATAAAGATAAGATAAAAGCCTATATCTTAACACACGGTCACGATGAGAATATGGGCGGTATTTTATATGTCTATGACCATGTACCCGCTCCTATATACTGCACTAAATCCACGAGAGCGATTCTTCTCGCTCAGGGCGAATTTAACGGCGTTAAAATCCCTAAGTTTGATTTTCATATCGTTGAGCCTAGCTCCACAGTGGAGATATCTGGTCACCTCTTCCACTTCTTCCAGACCACCCATAACGCTCCTAAATCCTTTGGAGTGGCCCTTGAGACTAGTGAAGGTAACGTCGTCTATACCTCTGATTTTATCGTTGACTACACCGTCGATAACTCCGAGTTTAGATTTGACCTAAAGGCCCTTTCTAATATCGCCGATAAACCCACACTTCTACTTATGGCGGACTCTAAGTCCGCGGGACATGAAGGCTACTGCGCCCCTCGTCACCGCCTCTCCCCGCATGTGGAGAAATACTTTGTTAATAGCCAGGGAAGACTCTTTATTTGTCTATTCTATCAAAATATATATCGTCTTTATGAAATCTTTAATCTTGCCAAAGCGCACCGCAAAAAGATCTACCCGTATGACGATTTTACGCGCCGCTTCCTTGAGATAATGCTAACGGAAGATGAGCAGATGGTCTTTAAAAAAGAGGACCTACTCGCTAAAGAAGACCTTTTAAGAGTGAAGCAAGAAGACCTTGTTATCATTATGCTTGGAAAAGAAAACGATTTATATGACTCCATCTATTCCCTTTCTAATCATACAAATCAGGATAAGAGAATATCTCTAATCCCCACTGATACCTTTATTATCGCTGCGGTCCCGATCCCGACCTTAGAAGGCGTAGCGACGCAGAGCACTGACTACCTCTATCGAAGCGGATGCCATGTCGTTTGGCTTAAAGGGAAAGATGTCGTGGCCATGCATCCAGGTCAAGATGACCTCAAGCTTATGCTCTCCCTTCTTAAACCAAAATACTATTTCCCCGTTAGAGGAAGCTATGTCAATTTAATGAGTAACGCGCGGCTTGCTCTCTCGATGAAAATCGGTCTTAATCACTCCTCAGTGTTCGTCTTAGATAACGGCACTCAGCTTCATTATCAAGATGATAAGATGACCATTATCTCTAATCAAACCGATAGAATTCACACCATCCCCTCGATGGTGGATGGACTTGGCACCGTTAAAGGTGACACTCTTCTCGTCGATGATAGAAAAAAGCTCTCCGTTGATGGAGTGGCCGTTCTTGCGGCGACGGTCTCACGAAAAGAGAAGCGCATCATCGCGGGACCTGACTGCCAGATGAGAGGTTTTGTCTTCGTTAAAGACGCGGAGCCTACGCTTAAGCTTATGACCAATATCTTCGTGGACGGAATAAACGCGCTTATTAAGGAGAATATGTTTGACTTTGACTCTTACTCCTCGGTGATTGAAGAGAAGATAAAAAAGAGCATTCACCGCGAGATAAGCCGTGATCCTCTTATCGTTTTATCGATCTCCGTCGTTGATTAATCCCTTCGCATATATATATTTATAAGTCAAGTTATGTTCATTTCCTTATGGAAAAAGAACATAATTTTTTTTATAATCTAATATATGCCGCTCCTAAATAGAAATACGAATAAATCATACCGCGGACAAGTGACCTTCTTTTTAGGAATCTTTTTAATCCTCTTATCGCTTGTCCTCTTTCTTAATACCTGGTATATCGCTAGAACCTTAACTTATATCTTTACCTATTCCTTTGGAATCATGTCTTATGTTATTTACGCTTTTATATACGCGACCGGCTTTATCCTCGCTTTCTTTAAAGATAGATTCCATTTAGACCATAAAATTAGAATCATCGGAGTCATTCTTATCTTTATTGGTCTCATGGTTCTTATTACCTGTATTTATATCTCCGTAAATAGCGCTAGAGAAGAGATTAAAGATATGGGCTTTGCGCGCTACTTTGCTACAAGCTGCGCTGGATTTAACTACTACGAACCTAGCTGGATTAATCTCTTTAGTAAAGCGACACCTTACGCCGGGGGATTCTTTGGTTATCTACTCGTCGCTATCTTTACTCATGTTGGCGCCTATATCATTTCTATTTTCCTCACTTTAGGAGGCTTTAGTCTCCTCTTTTATCCCGAGATTAAAAGAGCGTATCAGGCTCACACTAGTGCTACTAGTGAACTACCCTTAGAAACAAGTGAAGATATAGAGGCTATCTACACTAGAGAAGTAAATGAGAGTGAAGTGGCCCCCACGCAGAGGGAATACGCTGAGCCTAGTGAAGCGCAATTAGCGAGGTTTACCCGCTCCTATAATAGCTTTGACTATGAAGAAGATGAGTCTGGCTCCCATGTCGCTTACGCTCCCTTTACTAGGAAGAAGCCCCAGCAGACAAGCGCTGAGCCCGCTCCTACGCCCGCTATGACTAGACCATCTTATACTCCAAGTGAGCCCCCTAGACCCACTAGTGATAATAAAGTAAGTTTTATAAATTACGATGATAATCTAATTGATGATAGTAGATACTCCCCGATGGACTCTTATCCTAGTGAAGAAGAAATAGAGCCGATCGAGGACTATATGGATATAAAGCCCTACCAAGGTGAAGCGAGGGCAGTGGAACCGGCTCCCGCTCCAGTGGTGAGCCCAGCGCCCACCCCTGTAGTAACCCCTACGCCTCAAGCGCAGCCTCCTATATCCGCTCAGCAAAGCTATGTCCAAGATGCCCCTGAGAATATCGTTACCTCTGAGCAGCCAAGGCGCAGAGAGAGAATTAACTTTGTTCCCCCGCCTCTTGATCTCCTCGTCGAGTATCCTAAAGGAGAAGCAGGCGCCCGTAATATTGAATACGCGGAAAAGAGAAAAGAAAGTATTAATAAACTCCTCTCTAAAAAGACCGATGCCAGAGTTAATGACTATATAATTGGACCCACGTTCACTCGTTTTATTGTCGATTATGGAGAAGAGTTCTCTATGAAAACGATCGCTAACTCCATGAATGATATCGCGATTGCGATTGGTGGAGTTACTCCCCGATTTGAACCCACAATCCCAGGCACTCAAAATAGTGGGATTGAGGTTCCTAATCCCGATAGAGTCACCGTGGGCTTTAAAGATATGATCGAAGCCCTCCCACCGGTAGAGGAGCATCCTTTATCGATCCCCTTTGGCGTGGATGTCGTGGGTAACCCAATCTATGCGGATTTCTCCGATTTCCCTCACGCCCTAGTGGCCGGGACCACTGGAAGTGGTAAAACGGTCTATGTCCAGTCTGTTATAACGACGCTTATGATGCGTAACTCCCCGGATGACGTTAAGATGATAATAATTGACCCTAAGAGAGTGGATATGATGAGATTTGAAGGAATACCGCACTTACTCTGCCCTATTATTAGTGAACCATCTCAAGCGAAAGTCTGCTTTGAAAAACTTATCGCGGAGATGGAAGAGAGATATATAAGACTTCAAAAGAATAATAACTGCCCTAATATCAAAGCCTTTAATAAGATGGCGAGTGAAAAAGGCCTTGACCCGATGCCTTATATATGTGTCTTCGTTGATGAATACGCGGACCTTGTGGGTCAGTATAAAGAGATCTCCACTTTAGTGGTGAGGATCGCTCAGAAAGCGAGAGCCTGCGGAATTCATCTCCTCGTGGCGACGCAGAGGCCGGACACCACCATCATTACGGGAACACTAAAAGCTAATTTATCTACGCATGTCACCCTTAAGATGAGTAGCTTTACCGACTCAAACACTATTATCGGGGGAAGCGGAGCGGAAAAGCTTCTCGGAAGAGGAGATATGCTTGTGCAGTATCCAGAGTTAAACTTAGGGGAGCTTACTAGACTTCAAGGCTGCTACCTCCAGGATGGAGAAATGGATAGAATTGTAGACTACCTTAAGACCCACTATGAAACGATATATGATGCGACGTATCTTGATCTTGTGGACCATAGTAAAGATGAAGCCACGAAAGACGTCATAAGTGGAGCGTATGGCCCTGACGAAGATGAAGAGGATGACGATTTATATGAAATCGTCCGTGATGGAGTTATGAAAGACCAATACACTTCGATGAGTAAAATAAGAGCGGACTACTCGATCGGCTTTAATAGAGCAAGACGCCTCTTTGTCCGTTTACAGCAGGAAGGAATCGTCTCCACCGCCACGGAAGGCGGAAGAGGAAGTAAAGTCCTCGTTCATGAACTCGAAAGTGACGATGACGGAGACCTCTATATAGGAAGTAGTGAACTAGAGAGTTAGTTATGAAAATGGGTCTTGATATTGTTAGCGTTAGCCGTATATCCCTTGAGGATAAGTTCGTTTCGCATATATTAAGCGAAGCGGAGCTCGCTTTATATAAAAAGAAAAGTAGTGACGACTCTAAGCGCGCTTTCCTTTCGGGCCGCTGGGCGGCAAAAGAAGCCTTTATTAAAATGAATGAGAGGCCTATCTCATATAGTGAGATAAACGTTTTAAATAAAGATAGCGGCGCTCCCTATATTCTTTATGACGGGAAGGAATATAGCTGCTCTATCTCACATGAAAAAGAATACGCCGTCGCTCTTACATACATGGAGGAAAGCTTATGAGATACTGTTTTATTGAAGCCAAACTTACCGCGATGAGAAGGATTAATGTTATGATCTATTCTCAGGCGAAAGATACGGACTCTCACTCGTTTTATCTCATTAAAGATGATGAGGTCTCTCATGAGTTAAGGATTAGTAAAAGAGTCACTAATAGCGGAGTTATGATGTATACCCTAGAGCTTGATGAAGACTTTGAATTCGGCCATCACTACGAGCTTAATCTCCCTTCTTTTTCTCCCGTCCCTATCGATGTTAGTGAGGCCCCAGAGTTCCCTGAGTTTGACTATCTATTTGCCTATAGTGGGGATGATTTAGGCGCGGTTTACTCTAAAAGCGAGACGAAGTTTAATGTTTGGGCGCCGATATCCCTTGCGGTGCAGCTTAAGCTCTACGATGAAAAAGGAGAGGGATATACGCTCTACGATATGAGCCGTACCGATAGAGGCGTATATAGAACTACTGTTAAAGGAAACCTCCTTGGAAGAAAGTATCACTATATCGTTAATAACTACTCCATCACAAAAGAGTGTAATGACCCATACGGAAAAGGAGTGGATTTAAATAGCGCTCACTCTGTTATCGTCGATCCCTCTCTTATTGAAAAAAGAAAGAAAATCCCTTTAAAAACTAGGCTTCACTCTTACTGCGAGCATATTATCTATGAGACTCATGTGAGAGACTTTACCTCAAATAAGAACAGTGACATCGTAAGTAAAGGAACCTACGCGGGCTTTATAGAATCTGGCCGTAAGACAAGCGGAGGTCATCCCGCAGGGCTTGACTACCTCGTAAATAGCGAGGTGACGACCGTCCAGCTTCAGCCAATTCTCGACTACTGCACCGTCGATGAAAATAATATCGATAAAGTTTATAACTGGGGCTATGACCCAATCTCCTTTTTTGCCCTAGAGGGCTCTTTATCCTCTGACCCCTCTAGTCCCTCGCTCAGACTTAAAGAGCTTAGAGACCTAGTGGATACGCTTCATAAAAATGACCTTAGAGTGACTCTTGACGTGGTCTTTAATCACGTCTATGACTATCTCACCTTTGACCTAGAAAAGATCGTTCCTAACTATTTCTTCCGTAGGAAGAATAATCTCTATATTAGTGAATACTCTGGCTGCGGGAATGACTTTAATAGCGAGCATCTTATGGCCCGTAAACTAATTGTGGATTCCCTAGTGTATCTCGTTAAAACCTTTGACGTAGATGGATTTAGATTTGACCTTATGGGACTAATTGACTACGAAACGATTAACGAAGCCTATGAGAAATGTAAACGCCTTAAAAGTGATCTTATCTTCTACGGGGAAGGATGGGATATGAACGGCGATAATAGAGGAAATATGACCAGTATTGGAAACTGCTATAAACTCCCTAGCTACGCTTTCTTTAACGATACCTTCCGCGATATCGTAAAAGGGCCAACGTATTCTAGTGAGCTATATAGGAAAGGATATATCGCGGGAGACTCCTCTTTAATAGAGGGACTAGTTAACGTGATGTTTGGAACTTATCCCCGCTTTATGAAAGCGAGTCAGTCCCTTAACTTTATTGAGTGCCACGATAACCATACCGCTTACGATAAACTTGCGATCTCTAACGAAGGGGAAAGCGAGGAAAGTCTACTCCGTAGAGTGATGCTAGGTAACGCCATTGTGGACTTCTCCTTTGGAATTCCCTTCTTCCATATGGGAGAGGAAATCGGTCAGTCAAAGATGGGATTAGGGAATACCTATAATATTATGAAAATAAATGAACTCGACTATAAACTAGTGGATGAGAGATGGGATATGGTGATTTATTTTAAACTCATAAATCACTTAAGAAGAAGAGCGAGAATCTTCACTCACACCGATAGCGAGGAAATAAAATCTCATTTTATTATTGATACCTCTCATTACCCTCTAGTAATATATTCTTCGTCTAGTAAAGAGGTCACTAACGGTTTAGGAAAAGAAGTGGTGGTTATTATTAACGGCGAGTCCTCCTCCTTCCATCTCGATCTAGACGGTTACTATAAGTTTTTTGTCTATAACGGCGGCCTTCTTAATACTGAGGAGCAAGCACAGTCGCTTATTGTGCCGCCGATATCGTTCACAATTATGTATAGATAAGTAGGATAGATGAATGTTACATTACGCTAAAGCAGTTACTCGCGCTCTTCCCCCTGCCCTTAGGGGTATATGGGGCTATTTTCAAAGGTATAGTAAACACCCTGAGAAGATGAGTAGGGATAAAAAATATAAGAAAATTCATCGCCTTATGAGTAGAGTTAATAAAGCCCTACAGGTGGAAGTAAAAGTGATTAACCCGGAGTATTACCTAGGGGATAACTACTGTATGTACTGCCCTAATCACCTCGCCTACTATGACCCGCTTCCCTTCCTTGATAAGTGCGATAAAAATATCACCTTTATCGCCAAAAAAGAAGCGGAAGACTTCCTCGTTATTGGAACGTGTATTAAATATCTTGAAGGATTATTTATGGATAGAGACGATATTAAGTCCTCTCTTCAAGTCATGAAATACGTTGAGAATAGCTTTAAAGAAAATAACGACCAGTCCTGGTTTATTTTCCCAGAGGGGAAAAGACATCTCGACCCCATGGAAGCGCTTTTTGAATTCCATCACGGAACTTTTAGAAGCGCGATGCGAGCCCAAAAACCAATCGTTCCAGTGGCGATTTACGGGACTTTTCGTCCCTTAAAGCGTAAACCTCAATATAAAAAGTATCCCGTTTATATTAAATATTTAAAGCCGCTATACTATGAAGACTATAAAGATATGACGAGTCAACAGGTCGCTCGGCTTGTTCAAGATGAAGTGGAAAAAACAGTGACCTACGAGCTAAGAGGGCTCGATCACGAATATATGCTTAAATATAACTCTAAAACTTACCGATTTAATGATGTAAAATAGGATACCAGTTCTTTAGTATTCTTCCGTCCCCTTTAGTAAAGGAAAGCGGGAGTCCATCATATTTAAGAAGGATTACTCCTTCTTTTTTATAGTCGAGGGAGTGACCTTTAATATATTCCCAGGCCTCCTTTTCACTTAGCTCTATCTCTTCTTTATAAGAGGATAGACTTCTTGCGTAGCTAAGGTCATACTTATAGACTTCACTATTTTTAATCTCCCCAATCTTCACTCCTAGATAGATGACATTAAGCGTATAAAAGAGCTTAGACTCAATAGGAATTGGCAATGTATAAAGCGTATTTCTTAGTATCTGGTAGTGGGTTAATTTATTTTCTTTAAATTTATTTTGATACATGACGGATTCTTTCGAAGGCGGTTCCACTTTATTATCCCATTTATCCCCGTATTTACGGACGAGACAGATATACTGTCCCTCCCCTGGAAAGAGGTAGGGAAATAGGTGTATTCCTAAGGGTTTATTTTTATTTACATAGTAGAGCTCACTCTTTGGTATCTCTTCGATCATGCATTCCCTCTGACTCAATAGGTACTCTATAACGTCTTCATCTTCTTCTTTTGAGTAGCTACATGTCGAGTAGCACATTACCCCTCCCGGTTTAAGAAGGTCAAAGGCCATAACAATTAGCTCTTTTTGAATCTCCGCTTGTTTAACTACTTTATTATAAGACCAATCGCTTCTCATCTTCGGCTCTTTTCTAAACATAGCGGATCCGCTACAAGGTGCGTCTACGATAACTTTATCGAAGTGCCCATATAAATACGTATATAAATCATTCTTTTTCATATCGTTATGAGTTAGAACTATATTACTAAGCCCCATCTTAGAAACGCTATCGACTTCACTTACGAGTCTAGAGTAAGCGATATCGTTACTAATGATAAGATTAGTCTCATCTCCTAGTAGTGATAAGCCGATACTTTTCCCTCCAGGCGCGGCGCATAAATCAAGGACGATATCCCCTTTATCTATTCCTAGTAAATAGGCGGGCATCATCGCACTTGGCTCCTCTATATAGTAGCAGCCTAGTTCATAATATATCGATTTAGTGAGTTCACTCTTATATTTATTCATAAATATAAAAGCGTTAGGCACGATAGGGTGCTCCTTTAAAAACGGGAATAACGCTACTAGTTTATCCCTTTTCATTTTCTTCGTATTTAAAAGAAGTCCATTTATTGGCTCTTCCATAAGGGCTTTATTTAATTTATCTATGTCCAATGGGGACATATAGCTAGATAAGTGAGTTGAAAAATCCATAGCTAAATTCTATAATAAATCTCGTTATTTTTATAGATTTACTTATAAGGAATTTGTATTTATGAGAATGGTCGATATAATCACGAAAAAAAGAGATGGAGGAATCCTAACTAGAGAGGAAATCCACTATTTTATTGAAGGCTATACAAGAGGAGCGATCCCTGATTATCAGGCCTCCGCGTTATGTATGGCTATTCTCTTTAAAGGAATGAATAACGATGAGATATCGATTCTTACCGATGAGATGTGTCATAGCGGCGCCACGATGGATCTCTCTAAAATAGATGGCGTGAAAGTAGATAAACACTCCACCGGTGGGGTAGGGGATAAAACGAGTCTAGTTTTATGCCCAATGGTGGCAAGCTGCGGCGTTAAGGTCGCGAAAATGAGCGGACGCGGTCTCGGTCACACCGGTGGCACCCTTGATAAACTCGAGTCTATTCCCGGCTTAAGCGTGACGAAAAGTGATGAAGAGTTTATAAGGCAGGTTAATGATATCGGAATCGCGATAATTGGACAAACAAGTGAACTCGACCCCGCGGATAAAAAGCTATACGCACTCCGCGATGTGACGGGAACAGTAGAAGCGATACCTTTAATCGCTAGTAGCATCATGAGTAAAAAACTCGCTAGCGGCACTGATACGATCCTCCTTGATGTCACCTTTGGAGAAGGAGCGTTTATGAAAGATATCGATTCTGCTAGAGAGCTCGCCCGCGTTATGGTGGATATCGGTAATGGACTAGGAAAGAACACTAAAGCGGTCCTTTCTAGTATGGAGGAGCCGCTTGGCTACGCGGTGGGTAATAGCCTCGAAATAAAAGAAGTAGTAAACGCTTTACACGGTAAGGGCCCTAAAGACCTCATGGAACTATGCTATAAATGCGGGTCTATTATCCTTATGCAAGCGGGTATTACCCATACCGAAAAAGAAGGAAGACTAATGCTCAGTGAATCGATTAGGTCGGGAAAGGCCTATATGACCTTTGAGAATATGGTAAAAGCTCAGGGAGGAGATATCGCGTTTTTAGAAAACCCGGATAAATTTAGAGAGTCCGGCTTTATTATTAATCTAATCTCTAGTAGCGAAGGCTATGTGAGTAAGATTAACGCTTTAACCATAGGGGAAGTCTCTATGAAGCTCGGCGCCGGTAGAGAAAAGCTCGATGATATGATCGATATGGCCGCGGGAATACTTCTCCATAAAAAAGTAGGAGATTATGTTAAAAAAGGCGATACGCTTCTTGAAATTCATACCTCAAGGAGTAACTATAAGGAGCTTATTAAAGAGCTAGAGGGAGCGTTTGAACTCGTCTCTAAGCCCGTTCCCACTCACGAGGTGGTCTGGGAAGTAGTGGAATAGCTCCCTTAGCCTTATTTAGATGTTTATAGAAAAGGCACCTACGAGGTGCTTTTCTATTTTATTAGGAAGGGGTAGGGGTAAGGGGTAAGGGTCACTTATCTTTCGGCTTCTCTTTTTTAAGAAAGGCCATATCGTTACTCCTTTTATAGCTAGTGAGCTTAGAGTAGTTCTCGTTAAGGACTTTCTCATATGAACTTGGATTAGGGTTAGGCTGAAAAAACTTCATCTCTTTTATCATATTAGGAAGGTATTGGACCTTGGCCCATAGATCCGGCCTATCGTAGGGGTATTTATCTTCATCTCTAGCGTTTACTGGGTTTAGTCTAAGATAGTCCATGACGTCAAGAGGATGCTCAGAGGCGTAGGCCATGGTAGATTCAATTGAGTTAACCGCCGCTCGTGACTTAGGGGATAAGGCTAGTTCACAGACAATAAAGCCTAAAGGAATACAGGCCTCAGGGAAACCCACTTCTTC
>JAJQAL010000010.1:0-833 GCA_021203815.1 Coprobacillus sp.
AGTTAATGGCTCCTCTGGTACTACCACTCAATATGGTGATTTAGCCACTCTCATTGAGTGGAACACAGAAGACCCTGTGGACGATTTTGAGAAGCAGAGAAACAATCGAATTGAAGAGTATCAGGGCAATAGAAACCCCTTCATTGATCACCCAGAATACGCCTCTAAAATATATAGCTAATTAAGATAAAGTAGTGATAAATTTCCCAGCGGAAACGCTGGGTTTTTTATTACACTGTCATCATTTTATAATTATTTAAATAAATACTAGAAATATACTAAAAAACTACTTTTGAAATATAAAAGATAAAATAACACCACTCTTTATTAACTATATTTCGTGATAGAGATCATCTTGTTTTTTTTTTTTTTGCTATGCGTTTAATTCGCTTCTAGATAGAATAAAGGCGATGAGAAAAAATCATAGAAAATCATTATTAACACTTTGTGCAGGACTTGTCCTATGTTTATGTATGAGCGCTTGCACTACAGGAGATATAAATATCAATATTGATGGCGATATTAATGTTGGGACGACCGACACCACTGAAAATGATGATAGTGAGAATGAAAGCGCTGAGTCAGAAAATAACGATGACGAAGATCCATCCACTCAAAACCCAGGAAGTGGTGATGACCCCACAAACCCAGATGGAAGTGATGATGACGGCTCTGAAGATGGAGACGGCGGCGATGACGATGACGACCCCACTAACCCAGATGATGATGATTCTGGAGATGGAGAAGGCGACGAAGGAGACGGAAGTGGTGATGGAGATGGTGGCAACACCGACCCCGATAATCCTGGTGAAGGCGAAGGAAGCGGTGATGAT
>JAJQAL010000010.1:933-1078 GCA_021203815.1 Coprobacillus sp.
AATCCAAATCCAGATCCCGGAAACCCCGATGAAGGTGGAGACGACGACAACCCTAACCCCGATAATCCTGGTGAAGGCGAAGGAAGCGGTGATGATAATCCAAATCCAGATCCCGGAAACCCCGATGAAGGTGGAGACGACGACA
>JAJQAL010000010.1:1178-10581 GCA_021203815.1 Coprobacillus sp.
ACCCTAGCCCCGACGATCCAAGCCAAGGTGGTGACGATGATAACCCTAGCCCCGACGATCCAAGCCAAGGTGGTGACGATGATAACCCTAGCCCCGATGATCCCGGTGGCGGAACTAATCCAGATCCAGATCCCGAAAACCCAGACGAAGGGGATGACGATGATAAAAAGGGTGATGAATCTTCAGAACCTATTAAACATGAATATACATATTCTGCGAGCACCACAGAATTAAATGCTAATGGTGGCTCCTTTACATATAATGGATTAACTTGGACGTTCTCAGAAGCCGTCGCTCTATCTAAAGATAACAATAATAGAGGAGTTCAAATTGGGACAAGCAAGAATGCTCAATCTACTCCATGGACTTTTAGTACCGACTTTGGTGAAGTAGTTTTGCTTGAGAGTGTCAGTGCAAGAATATATACCTCAACAAGTAGCGGCCTAACCGCCCACTATGAACTAACTCTAGACTCAACGAGTCTAGGAAGCAGTGATTTCCATTCAAATAATTCTTCCGATGTGTATGTTGCAGAAGGGGAAGGTCTCCCATTATATGGGCAGGTTCTAACCCTTTCTATAAATGCTGTAAATGAAACGGCTTTCTATTTTGAATCCATTAGTCTTGTTTACTACACTAATGTTGATAGCAGCACTGGAGGCACTGGTGATACCGGAGATACAGGCGGCAATACTGGTGATACCGGTGATACAGGCGGTTCTACCGGTGGAGACACCGGAGGTAATACAGGTGATACTGAAACCCCTAGTGAGGAAGAGACAAGCGAATATACCTATTATCAAGGCTATTCCCATAAATTTACTAATGGAGAACTTTCTACATCAGGCGGGTCTTTTACTATTAATGGTCTCACTTGGAAATACGATAGTTTCACTTACGCCGAAAGTAATAATGATAACAGAGGTGTGCAGATTGGAAGCTCAAGTAATGCACAGACAGCAGCCTGGACTATATCCACAGATTTCGGTGGAGAAACAGTGAAGCTAACTCAAGCTACTGTCTATTTATTTACAGGCTCAGGTGGAAGCGCTAAATATACACTTACATTTGATAGTAATACTTTAGCGACTGGTTCCTTTGCGAATTCTTCAAATGCGACAAGTTTAGACGAAGCCACTATCGTGGAATGCTCTGATCTTGAATATATTGGAAATACCTTTAGCTTAACATTACAGGCCACATCCAAGGCTATGTTCTTATATGGTATTTCTCTTAGTGTTATGACTAAGAGTGATACCTCACTTAATCTTAGTGAAGAAACCCTCGTGGGAGATGACTATGTCGCAGAGGCTATTGTCCCTGGAGAAAATGAAGTGTTATCCACTAAATATACTTCCTTAGATGCGGAATCCTATTACTCTACCTATGAGATAGATTGGACTAAAACCGGAGATGATCTAAGGACTAATCTTAGAAGTGTCTCTACTCCTCAGACTACCCACACCTATGGTGATATTAGATATATGCTTCCATATTCCGATGAAGACCCTGAGAATCCTGGTTATATGTATGGCCTATATGATGGAGATAAGATACCAGCGTACTGGGAAGGACAAAACTCCAATAGAGAACATGTCTGGCCATGCGCTCATATGAAGATAGGAAGTAAAGATAGACCCGATAACTCTGATAAAGGACATTACTCTGATTTACATAACCTTCGAATCTGCTGCGCGCTTACTAATGAATACAAAGCAGATAAGTATTTAGCGGACACTGATTCCTCTCTTAACTTCTATGCGAATCAATCTGATCCAAGTAGTCTAGGTTCTCATCCATTTAGTGAAGGGAATACAGAAGGCGATCATCGAGGGGATGTCGCCCGTATATGCCTTTATATGTATGTGGTGTATGATGGGCTTAAACTAGAAGATGGAATTACAAGCTCCTCTAATGATGTAACATATGGTCAGCTTAACACCCTTCTAAAGTGGAACTATGAAGATGAACCAGATGCCTTTGAAATTCAGAGAAACAATAGAATCTATGAATATCAAGGTAATAGAAACCCCTTCATAGATTATCCCGAGCTCGCGGACTATCTCTTCCCTAACTTAACTAGTTATTTCCCTAATTAATATATGCCCCGCTACAAGCGGGTTTTTTATTACTACTTTCATAATTACAATATTTCTTCTATTTATTTGTCTTAGTTTTAGTTAGAATAAAAGCGATGAAAAGAAATCATAGTAAATCACTATTATCATTATGTGCAGGACTAGTCCTTTGTTTATGTATGACTTCCTGTAACGCTGATGTCACGATTAACGTTGGTGATGTTGATATTAGTATCACCGATACTGACACCACTGAAAGTGATGAAGATGAGAATGAGAAAGAGGAAGATGCTTCCACGCAAAACCCTGACAATCCTGATGATAGCGGAGATACTCCACTAGACCCCGAAAACCCAGATGAAGGTGGTGATGATGATGACGGAAGTGACGTTGTTCCAGACCCAGAAGATGAAAGCGATATTGACTTTAATAACTACCAGCCGTATTCATTTGTCTTTACCTCGGGAATGCTAACATCTACAACTGATAAAGAACTTACAAGTAACGGCTTAACTTGGTATGCTGATAAAGTAACAGCCGCAGGTTTTTCTTCTGACGTAGGAGTGCGTATTGGAACTAGTTCTAATCCTCAAACTGACCCTTGGACATTCACCACTAATTTTGGTGAAAACGTTGAACTTAGAAGCGTGGTTTTATATGTGAGTAACGCCTCAAGCGGCACCGCTCATTATGAAATCTCTTTTAATGAAAAAACCCTAGGTTCTGGTGACTTTAGTTCTAGTAATACCATTCAAAGAGGTCCTACTGGATTAAGTGTTGTCGGCTCTAGGTTAACGATATCGATGAATGCAGTTGATTCGTCAGGATTCTACTTACAAGCAGTTACTCTAGCGGTCTACACTAGAGAAAATTCAAAACTTAGTCTTTCATATGATTCTGGCTATGAACCAAATAACTCTGAAGACTCCTCATCTGAATCCGGACCAGTCATTGATCCAGGAGTAATAGTTGATGACCCAGATAATCCAGAAGACTATATCTACGAAAAAACATACACCCAGAGATGGGAAAGCGGAGAAATCACTCCGTGGGGAGATGGTGAAGATAGTGAGTATCACTATGTCACCGCTGGTGGACTTACTTGGTCCTACACTAAGTTCACTGTTGGTGGCTCAAGAACCGGAGAAAGAGGCGTACAAATAGGTCAGAGTGGCGCAGGACAGACAGAGTACATAACATTTAGTACAAACTTCGGTGGAGAGACTATTAAACTCACCGATGTAATTATATATGTCTTTAGCACCACTAGTGGCACAGGACACTATTCCATTAGTTTTAATGGTAACTTCCTCGGAGAGGATGACTTCCACTCCGACGGAGCAACTAGCGATGATGTTTGTGAAATAGAATTTTCTGAACTCGACTACTTTGGGGGAACCCTTTCTATATCTCTTAAGGCTAATTCTGAGGCCGCTATCTACTTCAAGGGTGTCTCCCTTACAGTGCTTACTACTGAAGATAGTAAGTTAAACCTTGAAGAAGAAGAAATGGATGATATTATTTGGGAACCCGGACAAGCGGTTACTCCAGGAGAGAATAAAGTAAAACTAACTAATTATGACCCACTCGTCTCTAAAGAAGACGAAGGATACGATGAAAGTGAAGAACAAGGCACTATTGAAGATTACTACGCCGAACTAGACGAAACCATAGAAGCAATTGAAAACGATGAAATTGAAGACGAAAACTTCGATTTAAGAACCTATCTAAGAGAGAGTTTCTCCCCAGTTACTAGAACCTCTTATGGGAACATTAGATACATGCTTCCATACACTGATGAAGACCCTGATAATATTGGGTATATGTATGGCATCTATGATGGAGATGCCATTCCTGGATATTGGAGTGGATCCCGCTGCGACCGTGAACACGTCTGGGCTTGTTCCCACATGAGACTAACCTTTGATGATAAAGGCGACTATAGACCAAAAGAAAGTAGTGTGGGTCATTACTCCGACTTACATAACTTAAGAATCTGCTGTAAACCCGTGAATACGAGTAAGAATGATAGGTACTTTGGTGAAGTAACAGATTCGAGTAACTTCTACGCAAATGTTTCTAATCCAGAAAACATCGGTAGTGGTAATCACCGCTTTGAAAACAATCCAGAAACCGACCATAGAGGAGATGCCGCGCGTATCTGTCTATATCAGTATGTCATGTATGAAGAACTCGATCTTGCCGATGGTCTTGCAGGGGAGGAGGCTAACTACACCACCTTTGGTCAGCTTAGTGTTCTCCTAGAGTGGAACTATGCTGACCCTGTGGATGAGTTTGAGATGCAGCGAAATGGAAGAGTCTATGAATATCAAGGTAATAGAAACCCCTTCATTGATTATCCCGAGCTTGCGGACTATCTCTTCCCAAATGAGACGCAGCACTTTATAAACTAACTAACTAGAAAAACTAATAAATTATGAAAAGAGACATTTTGTCTCTTTTTTATATTTATCTCGCTTTTGTAAGTTAAATAGAGTTACGCCCCCCTAGATTACTGTCTTTTTGACTCATCATATCGCTCTCATTTCCTTATAAATTAAGGGTTTGAGAAAAATTTTACTTGTGAAAAGAGAGAAAAATAGTCATAATAAGTCATACTTACCTCGATAGGTAAAATCTTTGAAAGGAAATAATTATAATGAACAAAGCAGAATTAGTTGCCGCTGTCGCGGGGAAGACTGGTGTGAGCGAGGCTGAAGTCGATTGCGTACTTCACGCTCTCTTAGATGTTACCACCGAAGAACTCCACGCTGGTGGATCCGTTGGTCTTGTTGGTTTTGGAACCCTAAAAGCGGTTGAGCACGCTGAAAGAACTGCTCGTAACCCCATGACTGGTGTTACTGTGACTGTCCCTGCCTGCAAAGCTGTCACCTTCCACGCTGGTAAGGCCCTTAAAGAAGCGGTTAATAAATAATAATTATTAACTTATTAGAAACGCTTCAATCCCCCATCTACTTAGATGGGGGTTTTCTTTATATTTTACAAGTAATAGGTTAAAATAATTATATATGGAAGATGACAACACCATTTTAGAGCCCCTAGATGAATTTAGGGATAAATATAGACCCGCGGTAAAACAAAAAGCGAGAGAGTATTTTAATAGTCTCGTTAATAGTAGCGATATCTCCCCGGAAAAGAATAGAGAGGACACAAAAGAATACGAATCGATAAAGAATAAACTTAATCTTGAAAGCTATCAGCTAGAAAAAACTAGAGCCCTCCGTGTCTTTATGGTGGTCCTTATCACCCTTGGTGCGATTATGCTTGTAACGGGAGCGATCCTCATTGGCGTTACGAAAATGCTTATCCTCCCTATTGTCTTTATGGTAATTGGGGCCGCGCTTATCCTTACCGGCGCGCTTGAATATTCCTTCCCCCTTAAGATTAAGTTTTACTCTCTATCTCAGCACGTTAATCAAACCGCGGAAGATGAAAAGAGAATGTTTGCCTCTCTTCACCGGAAAATAAGTAAGATTACCAAAGAGTTTGATTATGATTTACCATTAAGATTTATTAGTGAAGTAATCCCATCAATTAAGCTTGATCCCACTTTTAGCGATGAGACGATGAGGTTTCTCGATCAAAAATATAATATCCTGTCTAATCACGATATTAATTCCTCTTTTAAATATATTCTTCCCGGAACAATTAATGGGAACCCATTTCTCTATAATAAGAATATTTCGATGTTTATGGGCACTAAGATTTATACGGGTTCAATTATTATCTTTTGGGATGAAGAGGAGACTGATAGCGACGGTAATACCTATACAGTGCATGAAAGTGAAACACTAACTGCTAGCGTTGAAAGGCCCTATCCTTACTATAGCGATGAAGTCTCACTCGTCTACTTTAGTGACGCGGCGCCTCACTTAATCTTCACTCGAGACGTAAAAAACGCCTCTGAGTCGAGACAGGAAGAAAGACGCCTTCAAAGATACGCCACGCAGGCCACTAAAAATGGAGAGGCCTTTACTCCTCTCTCTAATACAAGATTTGAGACTATGTTCCACGCCTGGGATAGAAATAACGAAGTGGAGTTCCGTCTTCTTTTTACTCCCCTTGCTCAGGAGAATATTTTAAAGCAGCTCGATAGTAGTGACGATCACTTCCAGTATCAGTTTATTAAAAACGAAAAGATGAATACTATTATAGATCCCGCCACTCAGTCTATTGATTTATTTATGGATGACTCCCTATGGGAGAAGACCTACTCCCTTGATACTTTAGAAAATACTTTTGTGGACTATATCGATAGTTACTTTACCTCTTTCTATTATTCCCTTCTTCCGATTCTTTCTATTCCCCTTTATCAGCAGTATCATCCTGAGCCATATAAGGAGATAGAAACTACTTATCCTAACTATTCCCCATTTAAATATGAAGAGCTAGTTAACTCTATTCCCTTTACTATATTAAGACCGAGGCAGTGCGATACTGATTTAATTAATAAACCAGTCTTTATAAGAAAGATTGGGAAACTTGATTATATTCGAATTGATACCTACGCTTATTACTCCGTTGATAAGACTGATTATATTAGCGTCTATGGCGGAGATGGGGAGTGGCATGATGTTCCCGTAGACTATAAAGAGTATTATCCTTCTGAGAATGTGACTTACGCTTATGTAAGATATATTGGTCTTAGTCAAAGTGAATATAAAGAGTTTAGTAAAAGCCTAGTTAATAATGATACGCTTCTATCTTGCTTTACTAGCTTTCTAAGAGGTTATCTTATTATCATCGCTCCTAGTGAAGATGAAGAATACGCCTCTGATATTAATGAGGCCTTAACCACTCTTCTATCTTCCTTTCATAAAGAGTAGAAAAAGGGACAAGCTAATCTATATATCTACTAATATTTCCTAAAAAATATTAGAATATATTTACTATGGATGAAATATTAGAACCCCTTGATGAATATAACAGTCTTTATAAAGGTAAAGTTAATGACGCCTCCGGCGTCTATTTTGACGAGCTTGTCGAAGAAAGTGAAGTGGACCTAGAGGCCCACCGCACTAACGTTAAAAACTACGAGAAAGCAAAAAAGGACTATGAAGCCGCGGATAAGAAAAGCTCCAATATGAAAGGAGTTAGAATCTTTCTTATCGTCTGCGCAGTGGCTTTTGGTATTACCTTCCTCGCCGGGTTAATCGTCTTACTCACTGACTCCTATGATAATATAGCGGGGGCTATTGTCTCTATCTCCGTTGGTATCACCCTCATGGTGGGCTCTATTCTTTTAATCACTCTAGTGGTTAATCAAAGAGCGAGAAGACATAACGCAAATGCCGCTAAACATAAAAAGAATCTCGATGAACTCTATAAGAAATGCGTTGATGATGTTAATAGAGTCTTAGCGCTTTTTGACTGGAATATCCCCGTAAAGATTATTAGAGAGAATGTTCCTTTAATCCAGCTTGATGACTACTTTGATATGAAAAAGTATGACTACCTCTACTCTAAATACGGCTTAGGAAATAATAAGAGTAAGGATAGCTCCACGGTATTTGTCTTATCCGGAACTATTGTAGGTAACCCCTTCCTATTAGTAAGAAACTTTAATACCGAGATGAGTATGCATACCTATACAGGCACCCGTATTATCTCTTATCCCGTAAGAGTGAGTGATGGACACGGACATTATCACACAGTGATGCAGCATCAAACTATCGTAGGAACAGTTACTAAACCCGCGCCTACATATGGGTATGAAACGTATCTCGTGTACGCAAGTGACGCCGCCCCTAATCTTACTTTCTCAAGAAAGAAGACCGCGGATAAACTAGGAAGCGAGAAAGAGATTGAAAAGTTTGTTAAAAGCGAAACCAAAGAGCTAAATAAGAAAGCCACGAAAGCCACGAGGAAAGGGCAATCCTTTACGGCGATGACTAATAGTGAGTTTGAAGCTCTTTTCCACGCCTGGGATAGAAATAACGAAGTGGAGTTTAGACTCCTTTACACTCCCTTAGCTCAGCAAAACACCGTGAAACTCCTTAAGAGTACCACTCCTAATAACCCCTATGGAGATGACTTCCGCTTTGTTAAAAAGCACTGTCTTAACTATATCTACTCTGACCATGATGATAGACTAGATGTCTATATGAGACCGGATAGATGGAGAGGCTATTACTCTTTAGACACGCTTAAAAAAGACTTTGTCACTTATGTTAATGAATACTTTAAAGCGATCTATTTTGATCTCGCTCCGCTTATCTCTATTCCTCTTTATCAGCAGCATAAGCCAATTGAATATATCTATAAAGAAGACTATGGGGCTAATCTCCCTCCAATGGAAGATGAAGCCTTTATAAACGGAATGCCAAATAAATCCTTTCAGCATCCTGAAAGTAAAACCGACGCGATACTTAAGGCTAGCGGTGTCAGTAAAAAAGGGAATACGGATAAAGTTAAAGTGGACGCTTACTCCTATAAGACCGTTCCCCGTATAGAGGTCGTGATGGTTCTTGGAGGGGATATGAAGATGCATCACGTCGATGTCCCTTATCTCGAATATGTCCCGCTTAAACAGACATCCTATGTTTCTATAACTAACACAAACGGAAATAAAAAAGACTTTGATAGTAAACGCTTTGAATTTGATAAAGCTTCGAAAGGAAGCCTCTCTAACAGCGCCCATTATAGCTACTCTCGAGGGTTTTTAACCCTCTTAAGAGCCCTTGACTCTAATTCAGAATCCGATTTAGATAATGCACTCGATACCTTCTTCGGTTATAATAATAAAGAGAAGAATTCATCTGAATCCCAAAGTGATTCTGGAAAATAGATATATCTAAAAAATATAAAGGAGGAATATCATTAAATGGCTAATCAACTTGATGAACTAAATGGCCCCACTATGGCGGAAGGAAGAGACGCCCAGGTAATTGCTAAACAGATTCCTATTAAGACAGGCTGGGGATCAAAATTCTTTACGGTCATGCTATGGGTTTTAGCGATTATCCCAGGTCTTGTCTTTGCTATTATGCGTATCAGAGCGGGTAACCATCTCCGTCAGCTTGAGCAAAAGATTAACTCTAATGCCTCAGAGATTGATAACTATCTCGAGCAGAGAGTGAGAATCTTAGAGAACGCCGCGCAGCTTGTTAATAAAGCGGTTAAGCTCGATAAAGAGACCTATACCCAAATTGCCGCATTAAGAAGCGGGAATAAAGCCCCAGATAATCCTGAGGACGACGCTACCCGTAACTCACTTCAATCTCTTGTGGGACAAACAAGTAGGTCTATTAATGTCGCTTTAGAGCGTTACCCAGAGCTACAGGCCCATAAAGAGATTCGTGATG
>JAJQAL010000034.1 GCA_021203815.1 Coprobacillus sp.
TTATATTCTTCGGAAGATACTTCTGCACTGCAAAAAAGCCGCACTGCGATGAGTGCCGGCTTAAAGAGCTTGGTTTATGTAAATATCACTTACCAAAGTAGAGTTTATCGACTGCGTCGATATATTTAATCCTCGGACTAAAGGCCTGCTCGAGAAGAAGGCCTTTTTCTTTTACTTCCGCAAGGGGTATTGATTTCGCGGGTCCATTTCTATAGTGGTCGATAATAATCGAAGCGTCGAGCAAATAAATCTGGTCAAGGAGCTGGAACTCGATAATAAAGAAAGCGATTCCTCCGTGATGGATGACCCTTTCTAGATGGTCTATTTGATGGTCTTCAATATTCGAAAAAGGGAAGGAAGTTTTACTCTTTGTATTCTTGGTTTCAAAGTCGATATATCTTCCTTTATAAACCCCGTTATAATCGGTGGTTGATTCCTTTTCAAAATAGGCATCGGTTATCCTAGCTCCATGAGAATAGTCGACTTTTACCACGTTTATTGGTGTTGGTCTTTTCGTAATGAGACAAATATCGTTATCTCGATAGTACTCGTTTGACTGGTTAATTGCCTCTTCGAGGTTCATGCCTCGATTCGCTTCACTTCCTTTTTTGTTATAGGTCTTTTTTGTGGCAGTGGGTTTATACTCACTTCCATCAGGGTAATGGATCATATGTCTTTTATTGCCTCCTCTATGTATTGGTAATATTTAGCTTGATCCACATTTTGACCTTCATATAAATCATTAACAACATTTTGAATAGGCACTGGTAAATTATTAAGACTTGATAAGACTTTAACATATCTTGTAAAGAGGATGTCCTTACGGGTGAGGAAGGCTTGATAGAGCCTAGAGAGGAGAATCGCATCACTTGCGGGATCATGAGGAGTAATTTCTTCTTCAATTTCCACTTCAAAAAGCTCGCAAGCGTGGATTAAAGAGAGGACATTGTTATTATCATCTTTGACGTATTCATTAAAAATTGACTGGAAATCTAAGTAGTTTTTTTGAATTATGCTGCATTTATTAAGCGGAGCGTCTAGATTATATGCTATCGTTTGACCTAGGATTGTCATATCGTGATTCCCATACGATATAAAAAGCGTATTCTTCTCATATTTACCGATATAGACAAAGAACTTTTCAATCGCTTCGCTAAAACTAATCCCTTCTTTTTCGATGAGATCTTCAGTGATTCCGGTAAGTTGTTCCACGTATTTTCCAATCTTATTTTTGGGTTTTACATACACTTTAAATGGGGGTTTAACTTTAATTAGTTGACCCGCTTTATTAAAGGTGGCAAGAACCGCTCCAATGGCGATACATTCATGGGAATACTGGGAACCTTCTAAATCGAAAAAGCAGAGAGCTTTATGACTTTTTAGAACATTTTTTAATTT
Organism: Coprobacillus sp.; assembly: GCA_021203815.1. Classification (GTDB taxonomy): domain Bacteria; phylum Bacillota_I; class Bacilli_A; order RFN20; family CAG-826; genus JAJQAP01. Next base: position 1,399 of record JAJQAL010000034.1, read on the forward strand.
TTTCATAACTTAATATAATAACGAATTAAACCCCCTTTTTTCAAGTGTTTACTTATTGTTAAAAGCGGGCAAGTAATATATAATATTACCTGTTATGGACAACGGATTTACTCACTCTTCAAAATCGATTCTTGATAAGGTATTTTCTTCCTCAGAAAAAGGGTATGACCCTTATGAGGTCGACTGCTTTCTCGACGAGATTATTAGTGACTATCAGCTTTTAGAGCAAAGCGGGACGATTACGGAAGCCAAATACGCCTCTCTTCTCGAGGAGCTTAACGCTCTCCGCGCAGAAAACCAGCAAATCAAAATCGAACTTGAGTCCTATAAGAAAAGATATGATGGACTCACTTCATCGAAAAATGTGAATAAAGAAAACATTGACTATCTTACCCGTATCGGTAAACTTGAAAAGGCTTTATTTGACCTCGGGATTGACCCCTCGTCAATTAAATAAAGAAACTATCTCGATCTGGATAATTACTGGGTACACTGTACTTAGAGGAAAGTCCATGCTCGCACAGGCTGCGATGTCTGTAGTGATTGCGCTAGCGGAAATAAATAACGCTAGGCACGTAGGAGTGCGTGACGGCGATGATTGCTCCCTTCGGGAGTAGGAGTCATAAAGTGCCACAGAGACGAGCTCATGGGTAACCATGAGATGAAACGCGGTAAACCCCACAAGCGAGAAACCTAAATTTGGTAAGGGAAATCTCCCTAGAGAAATGAATCAAAGGAGGTAGGGAAACCTAGATAAATTATTATCCTCGACAAAACATGGCTTATAGGATCGAGCACTCACTTATTAAAGTATGAACACACCGACGAAATTAACTTTTTCCCGTATTATCGTGATTATTGCTCTCTTTGTCACGCTTTTAAGTCTATATATAGTTAGTCTTTGTGTTCCAGATTTTACCACCCCGTCTATTCCTGGAACGGACATCGATGTCGTCTTCTTTGTGGTTTTTATCGTTTTTCTAGCCGCCTGTATTACCGACACCATCGATGGTCATATGGCAAGAAGCCGTAATCTTATTACTGATCTAGGAAGATTTCTTGATCCCGTCGCCGATAAACTTCTCATCGACGCTTTATTTTTATTTCTAATTGCCCCTTCTATTTTCGCGCCTTATAACACTGTCCAAGTGGTCTCTGTTAATGTCTTCTGCGCGATTATCTTTATCGCCCGCGATATTATGGTGGACTCTCTCCGCTTTATTGCGGCGAATAAGAATATCGTTATAAGCGCCAATATCTGGGGTAAACTTAAAACCGTTTTACAAATGGTCGCGATATCTTTTGTCCTCTTAAATGGGTGGCCGTTCTCTTATTTTGATAGCGGGTGGCCACTTGGTTTACATATCACGGACTTTATCGTTTATATCGCCGCTGCTATTTCCCTAGTAAGTGGTATTATCTATCTCGTTCAAAACTGGTCCGTCCTTAAGACGGAAAAAAAGGAGGATACCCCAAGTGAATGAACTAGCTAAAGAGCTTCAAATAAAGATGAGTGAAAAAGGTCTTACTCTCGGTAGTATTGAATCCTTTACTGGAGGCAGTTTTGCCGCTACTATCACCAGTGTTCCAGGGGCCTCTCGTTTCTATAAAGGGGCGCTTGTGACTTACGCCACTAGTGAAAAGATTAATCTACTTGGTCTCTCCGAGGAGAAAGTTAATACCTACGGCGTCGTGTCTAAAGAGATTGCTTATGATATGGCCTTATTTGGGGAGAGAAAACTCGATGTGGACTACTGTGTCTCCTTCACTGGAAACGCTGGACCAGACGCTATGGAAGGAAAACCAGTCGGTGAAGTCTATATTGGTATCGCCTATCATGGAGAGGTAAGTGTTTACCCCTATAACCTAAAGGGAAGCAGGGAAGAGATTCAAAAAGAAGCTATTAACATAGCTTTAGAGTGTCTTCTCAAACAAATTTAATTTTTTTCACTCTAAAATGAGACTTTTAGAGAATATATATTAGTAGGAGGTATTTATGGCAAAAGAAACAAATACTAAAAGCTTAGACGAGACCCTTAAAGAAATTGAAAAGGCATTCGGTAAGGGATCCGTCATGAAATTAGGTGATAGACCTAATATTGATGTGGATGTGATTCCCACTGGTTCACTTCTTCTCGATGAAGCCTTAGGAGTTGGGGGATATCCTAAGGGAAGAATTATTGAAATCTATGGCCCTGAGTCAAGCGGTAAGACCACACTTGCGCTTCACGCCATCAGCGAGTGTCAAAAGAAAGGTGGAAGAGCGGCTTTTATTGATGCCGAGCACGCGATTGATCCTGACTACGCCCGTAATCTTGGAGTGGACGTCGATGAACTCATCCTCTCTCAGCCAGATAGTGGGGAAGAAGCCCTCGAAATCGTCGATATGCTCGCTTCCTCTAATTCATTTGATTTAATTATTGTCGATAGTGTGGCCGCTCTCGTTCCTCAAGCGGAGCTTGATGGAGAGATGGGAGATGCCACTGTAGGAGCCCAGGCTCGTCTTATGAGTAAAGCGCTTCGTAAGATTACCGCGGTGCTCGATAAGACCCAGTGCTGCGTTATCTTTATTAACCAGCTCCGTGAAAAAGTCGGAGTGATGTATGGTAATCCAGAGACCACAACTGGAGGACGTGCCCTTAAATTCTATGCCACGATTAGGCTTGATATTAGAAGAACTGACGCTTTAAAGCAGGGCGCCGCCATTATTGGTAACACCGTCCACGTTAAAGTGGTAAAAAACAAAGTGTCTCCTCCATTTAAATCCTGTGACCTCGATATCATATACGGCCAGGGAATTTCGAAAATTGGAGAGATTTTAGACCTCGCCACGGAAAAAGGGATTATTACCCGAAGTGGATCTTGGTTTGAATATAATGGGACGAAAATTGGGCAAGGAAGAGAAAACGCCAAAGAGTATATTTCTTCCACTCCCGGGCTTTATGATGAATTAAAAGCGAAAATTGTCGAGCTTCGTAAAATGGATAGCGCCTCTCCATCTGAGCCAGACTAATTTATTTTATAAAATAAAGTTTCCTTATTTCCTCTCCTATGTCTTATAATATTAGAAGTGCATTAGCACTTTATATAAATTCTCAGTGTTTATGACTATTTCTCGTAATTGCTCATAAACCACTAACCATTAGAGATTTTATTTTAATAACTATAATTCATAGAGAGGAATACCATTATGACAGTCTTTTTAGGCACTGCCGGGTGGGTTGGAATTCTTGTTCCCTCTATTATTGTCGCTTTAGCGTTAGGTGGACTAGCGGTCTACCTAATCCCATTATTCCGTTTTAAGTCAAGACAGCAAAAAGCCGATAAAGTTCTTAAAGACGCTGAAACTAAGTCTGATCATATTATTAAGAATGCCCAGCTCGACGGGAAGCAGGCTGCTAATGAATTAAAACAAGAAGCCGATAAAGAAATAAAGGAAAGAAAAAACGAACTATCCCAGCAAGAAAACAAACTTTTACAGCGTGAGCAGTCAATCGATAGGAGAGATGCTCAGCTAACTAGTAAAGAGCAAACTCTTGATGAAAGAGATGAAACTCTTAAGCTTCGATCAAGAGAGTACGATAAGAAAGAAGCCAATCTCCAAGAGAAACTCGATAGCGTCATCTCGGAGCTTGAAACCGTCTCTCAAATGTCCATGCAGGAAGCCAAAGATGAACTCTTTGCCCGTGTGGAATCTAAAGTCAGTAAAGAAATTACCGCCTATATCAAAAATAAAGAGGATGAAGCTAAGGAGCAAGCGGACGCTAACGCGAAAGAACTCCTCGGTTTAGCTCTCGATAAATGGGCTCAGGAAGTCACCACCGAAAGAACCGTTTCGGTTGTTTCTTTACCTAACGATGAAATGAAGGGCCGTATTATCGGAAGGGAAGGAAGAAATATCCGTACCCTAGAGCAACTTCTTGGAGTGGACCTTATTATCGATGACACTCCTGAAGTTATTACCATATCCTGCTTTGACCCAATCCGTAGGGAAGTCGCCCGTTTATCCCTTGAGGCTCTTGTTAAAGATGGACGTATCCAGCCGGGAAGGATTGAAGAAATCGTTGAGAAATGTAAGAAAGAAGTCAATGAATCTATTGAGAAAGCGGGTGAAGAAGCCGCCTTTAAACTTGGACTCCCTCGTATTAATAAAGAGCTTCTTAATTATGTAGGACGTCTTAAATATCGTACCTCATACGGCCAAAACGCTTTAGAGCACTCAATGGAAGTGGCTTATCTATCTGGAATCATGGCCGCGGAGCTCGGCCTCGACCAAAACCTTGCCAAGAGAGCGGGTCTTCTCCACGATGTCGGTAAAGCCGCGGACTTTGAAATGGACGGCTCTCACGTGGAGATCGGCGCTCACCTCTGTAAGAAATACGGCGAGCCCGATGTCGTTATTAACGCCGTGGAATCTCACCACGGAGACGTTCCAATGAAATACGTTATCTCAAATATTGTCCAAGCCGCTGATACACTAAGCGCCGCTAGACCAGGCGCGAGAAGCGAAGTCTTAGAAAACTATATTAAGAGAATTGAAAAACTCGAGAGTATTTGTAATGAATACGACGGAGTGCTTCAGTCCTATGCGATGCAGTCAGGTAGAGAAATTAGAGTCATCGTTATCCCGGAAAAGGTAGATGATCTCGCCGCGGCTAAACTCGCCCGTGACATCAAAGACCGTATTGAAAATGAAATGACCTATCCTGGACAGATTAAGGTCAACGTCATTCGTGAATATCGTGCTGTGGAGACCGCTAAATAGAAGAGATGAAAATACTATTTATCGGTGACATAGTCGGAAAGATTGGACGAAGAATCGTTAAAGAAAGAGTTCCCTACTATGTTGAAAAGTATGGGGTTGATTTTGTTATCGCTAACGGAGAAAACGCCACTCACGGAAAAGGCCTTAACTATAATCACTATGTCGAACTTATTAATGATGGTATTGATGTGATTACCCTAGGTAATCACTATAGATCCAAAAAGGAAATCTATAGCTATATTGACCACGTGGATCACCTCATCCGTCCACTTAACGTTATCGATAGTGAACTCGGCGGAGTGGGGAGTGAAGTCTTTAGTGTCGACGGCATTAATATTAGAGTGACGAGTATTATTGGGAGCTCTTTTATTAATGATGTCACTGTGAATAACCCCTATTTATCCCTAAAAGAAGTAATCGATAGCGAAGAAGAAAAAGCGGATATCCATATCGTCGATTTTCACGGAGAAGCTACAGGCGAAAAGATTGGCTTTGGTTTTGCCTTTGACGGACAGGTAAGTGCGGTTTTAGGAACGCACACGCACGTCCAGACTAGAGACGCCCATATCCTTCCCGAAGGAACCGGATTTATATGCGATGTCGGTATGTGCGGCTACGCTGATGGAATACTTGGCTGTGAGACCAGTAGTGTGAACCTTAAAACAATCTTCGGTCAGAACACCCACTTTGTCTATCCAGATGAAGGAAGAGGTTTATTCTCCGCGGTCGTACTCGATATCGATAATAAGACGGGGAAATGCACTGACATTTTCCCTATCCTCTATACAGAGTAGATGAAAAGTAAAATAATAAACGAACCATCCCTAAAGAAAGCGTCCCTCCGTCAGGGAGGCACTTCTTTTGAATATGTAAATAATAAATACCCAAAAGAAATCTATGACTTCTTTAATGGGAAGACTTTTTATATTAGAACCTATGGGTGCCAGGCTAATATTCGAGATGAAGAGACGATGAAAGGCATGCTTAAAGAGGTCGGGGCAGTGGAGGGAGAAGATGAACTCTCCGATATCGTCATTATTAATACCTGTGCGGTTAGAGAAAACGCTGAAGATAAATGCTATGGGGAACTTGGACAGCTTAAAAACATCTATCAGACAAAGAAGAAGATTATTACTGTTTTATGTGGCTGCATGGTGGAAGAGCCCGAAATCCTTGACTATGTCGTTAAGACTTTCCCCTTCTTATCAGTGGTCTTTGGAACGCATGAAATTAGAGACTGCGTGAATCTCATCTATGAGTCTGCAAGAGATGGGGATTCTATTATCGCCGTTAACTCTAAACCAGGAGAGGTAATTGAAGGTCTTCCAGTTCATAGAAATAACCGCTATAAAGCGTATGTAAATATCATGTACGGATGCGATAAATTCTGTACCTACTGTATTGTCCCTTTTACGAGAGGGAAAGAGAGAAGCAGAAGATATCAGGATATCATTACTGAATGCCAAGAGCTTATTGATGATGGCTACCAAGAGATTACTCTTCTCGGTCAAAATGTTAATGCTTATGGAAATGACCTTAAAGAAGGCTATGATTTTGCGGACCTCCTTGAGGGAGTGGCAAAACTTGGTATCCCCCGTCTCCGCTTTACTACCTCTCATCCCTGGAACTTTAACGACAGGATGATTGATATAATTGCGAGCTACGATAATATCATGAATTTTATTCATCTTCCCGTCCAAAGCGGGTCTGATGAAATCTTAAAGAGAATGGGGAGAAGATATACGAAAGCGGAATATCTTGACCTCGTGAAAAGAATGAAGGAGAGAATCCCTAATCTCGCTTTATCAACTGATCTCATCGTTGGCTTCCCTAATGAAAGTGATGAGGACTTTAACGAGACCCTTGACCTCGTAGATCAGGTTGGATATGACGCCGCCTTCACTTTTATTTATTCTCCAAGAAAAGGGACACCCGCGGCTAAAATGAAAGACGACATCTCTAAGGAGACTAAAGGGGAGAGATTTAAAGAGCTAGTTAATCACCTTGAAGTCTCTATCTCAAAAAGCGCAGAAGCGATGATAGGTCATACTTATAAAGTTCTTGTCGACGGCCCCTCTAAAACTAATCCAGAGCTTTTATCTGGCTACACAGAATCGAATAAATTAGTCCACTTTAAAGGGGGTATTCGCCTCGTGGGACAAATCGTTAATGTGAGAATAACTGAGTCTCATACCTACTCAGTAATTGGAGAGCTTGTCGATGAGTGAACTTAATAAACATATCGAAGAATTGAAGACTTATTTATATAATAGCGAGGTTTTTAAAGAGTATTTTGCGCTTAAAGAAGCTTTTGAAAATGATAAGGATTTAGAGCAAAAACGAAAAGAAATCGCGCGGGCTATGGATAGAGGTGACCAAAGCTATGAGTCATTAAAAGCAGCGTATGAGGCTGACCCTCTTGTGAGTAACTATTATTCCATTAGAGAGGAAGTCGATGATCTCCTCCTTGAAATAAAAAACTATCTAGAGGACAAATAAATGATTTACGTCATCGTTGGGCCCACCGCTAGCGGGAAAAGTAGTGCTGCATCTATATTAAGCGAAAGAAAAAACGCCCCCATTATTAACGCAGACGCTTTTCAAATATATAAAGACATGGATATAGGAACGGCTAAGGTCAGTAAATCTGATCCATGTTACTCTAGGTATCATCTTTTAGATATCATTTCTCCCTCAGAGACCTATAGCGTCGCTCAGTATCAAAAAGATTTTAGAGAAGTATTAGATTCGCTTCTAAAAGACAATAAAGATATCGTAGTAGTGGGTGGAACAGGCCTATATATTCGCGCGGCACTTTACGACTATAATTTCCCTTTAGAAGTGGATTCTAACGAGGACTATTCAAGCCTCACAAATGAAGAAATCTATGCAATTCTCGCTCAAAAAGATCCAGATTCGCTTCAAAATATTCATATTAATAATCGAAAAAGACTATTAAGAGCCCTCTCTATTTTAAATAATCAAACCCTTTCAAAAAGCGAGAATATCGCCGCTCAAAAACACGAATTATATCGAAGTGATATCGAGGTAAAATTTCTCTTTATTAATCCAAGTAGGGATGCTTTATATGAGAAAATAAATGAGAGAGTAGACACTATGTTTTCTTTGGGTCTAGTGGATGAAGTTAAAATGCTTCTCGATAAATACACTCTATCCACCACAGCGAGTCAGGCTATCGGTTATAAAGAGGTCGTTTCCTATCTTAATGGGGAAATTAGTTTAGATGAGTGCAAAGAACTCATTAAGAAGAGAACAAGGAACTATGCGAAAAGACAAGTTACCTATTTCCGTCATCAACTTCCTTGTATAGAATTTAAAAGTGGAGAAGAACTCCTTAAGGAGATTATCTAATGAGCGATATCTTTGAAAGAACTAGAGGTCTAGTTGGAGATGGCTTTGAAAAAATTCAAACAAAAAAGGTTTTAATTGTCGGTTTAGGCGGGGTCGGCGGCACTGTTTTTGCCTCGCTTTTAAGAAGTGGTGTTTCTCACTTTGTTATAATCGACTTTGATAAAGTGGAAGCCTCAAATCTTAATAGACAGGTTTTATATAGCTACTCTGATATAGGTAAAAGTAAAACTGATGTTGCCTCTAGCTATGCTAAAAGCATTAATCCAGATGTCGATGTAGTGAGTATTGACACCAAACTTAGTGAAGATAATATCCATGAGGTGCTCGATGGAGAATATGACTATATATGCGACGCTGTAGATGATATAAACGCGAAAGTAGCGATTGCTAAATACGCCGAAGAGAATAGTATCCCTCTAATCGTCGCAACAGGCGCGGCTAATAAGATGGATCCTTCTAGGATAAAAATCGCTCCTCTTGATAAATCGGAAGGCGATCCACTTGCGAAAAAAC
>JAJQAL010000012.1 GCA_021203815.1 Coprobacillus sp.
TGTCTGCTCTAGATGTGGTGAACCTGGTGAAGCCTTAGAAGAAGACGCTGATCCATTTACTAATGGCGCCGTTGTTGCTTCCACTGAGGCTGGCCTAAAGGCCGCGCTTAGTGCAGTTTCTTCTAGTAAAAGCGAAGCTGTAATTACCCTTACTAGCGACATGACTATCGGAGAAGGTGTTAGTGGTAACACTGAATTTGATATCAGTGCGAGTAATGTCACCATCAGTGGAGCGGAAGGCGTTACTATTACTCTTAATCAAGAAATCACTGTTAGCGGTAATAATGTTACCTTTACAGGCTTAAATCTTGATGGATCAAGTATCACAAATACGAGCGCTAGTGCGAGTAAAGAACACGTAATTTATGTAACTGGATCAAGTTTTACAATCACTGACAGCGTAATTGATAGCTCAGTTCAAGCGGGTATTTTAGTAGAAGATGCTTCTTCTTCTTATGACATTACCATTTCTAACTGCGATATTAACGCTCCTAGAGCAGTCTATGCATTTGCTTCGTCTGGATCAACTGGGACAATTAATCTTACGATATCTGGTTCACATCTTGAGGGAACGTACCCATTTAATTTAACCAGATATAACGGAACTATCTCTGTTACTGACTCTGAGCTTGTTGGCTGGACTTCTTATTCAACCGGCACAAATGCGACATTTAAAGGCTGCACATTCTCGTTCTCTGATAGAGGGGACTATGCCTATGGAATGCTTAGAGCCTATGGCCCTACAGTCCTTGATCACTGCTATTTTGTCTCCTATGATGGATCTGGTGTTTCTTCGACCAACTATGTAGCGGAGTGTCATGAAGATAGCGCTAACGCTAATAACTTTGTCATTAGCACTGGTAATGATGCCGCTATCTATACAGTTATTGACTGCCAGTTTGAAGATGTCACTATTGGTGGAGAAGACGTCGATAATACCATCGAAGTAAAAGATATCACGAGTGAGACGGTTGTTAGTCTAATTGAAACCGATGTTTTCCAAAATACATATCCCTCAAGCGGCTTTAAGTTTGGAAGTGTAGAAAAAGTCTGGACCTATTCAGACCTTGTTCCCACTACTGGAGGCGATGAAGGCGGCGACTAATCAAAGCTCTTTATAAAAATTATTACATTTATTATTCCTATTAGGATTTATTCTCTCTATTAGAGCGTTCCCCCACTGTCAAGTGGGGGACGCTTTTTTAATATGTTCTCTTGTATTAATAAGAAGTTATTAATATAATAAGTAGTGTTCTATGAACTAGAGGAGTACTTATCTCTCCCTTTATACAGAGAGCCGCATCGCTGAGAAACCGGTTAAAGGAAATAAGGAAGGTCGCTAGGGAGAACAAAAGATGAAATGAAGAGCGTTACTTATATATATAAGTAATGAATTAAGGTGGTACCGCGCGGAAGCGTCCTTAAATAGTTTTTAGGGCGTTTTTTATTTACTAGGGAGGAAGTATGCTAGAGAAAAGATATGACCCACTTAAAGTGGAACATGGTAAAACAAAACAGTGGACTAATAAGGGCTATTTTAATAGCCATGACCCCGCTAAACCTCCTTTTAGCATGGTCACTCCTCCTCCAAATGTCACCGGTAAACTCCATATCGGTCACGCCTGGGACATTGCGCTTCAAGATATAATATGCCGCTATAAGAGAATGAAGGGATATGATGTCTTATTCCTTCCCGGAATGGATCACGCCGGAATCGCGACGGAAGCGAAAGTCTGTGAGAAGCTAAGAGAAAACGGGATTGAGCCGTCTAAGCTAAGTAGGGAGGAGTTTCTCTCTTACGCTTGGAGCTGGAAGGACGAATATGCCGCTTCAATTCATAACCAGTGGAATAAATTTGGGCTCTCTGCTGATTATAACTACGAGCGTTTTACTCTTGACGAGGGGATGCAGAAAGCGGTAAAGCGTGTCTTTACTTCCCTTTATAATGAAGGTCTTATCTATAAAGGAAAAAGAATCATTAACTGGGACACTGAGCAAAAGACCGCTTTAAGTAATATTGAAGTCTATCACACTAATGACAGCGGGAAGATGTATTACTTTAAGTATCATCTCGTAGACTCTAGTGATTACTTAGAGGTCGCTACCACTAGACCTGAGACCATGTTTGGGGATGTGTGTCTAGTGGTTAATCCCAAAGACACGAGATATACCGACTATGTCGGTAAGAAAGTAGTGAACCCCGCTAACGGAGAAGTTATTCCTATTATCGCGGATAGCTATGTCGATATTAGCTTTGGAACAGGCGTCATGAAATGCACTCCCGCGCATGACCCTAATGACTTTCTTATAGGAGAAAAATATCACCTCGATAAACCAGTTATTATGAATCAAGACGGAACGATGAATGAGAGATGTAGTAAATATATAGGCTTAGATCGATATGAATGCCGTAAAGCGCTTCTTAAAGATATTAAGGAGAGAGGCGACTTTATAAGAGAAGAAAAGATCGTTCACTCTGTCGGCCATAGCGAGCGTAGCGGAGCGGTCGTCGAGCCTTTTATCTCTGACCAATGGTTCTTAAAAGTAGGAGAACTCGCTAGGCGTGTCGTGGAGGTTCAAAAGAGTAAAGAGAGGATTAATTTTATTCCTCCCCGCTTTAATAAAACACTCATTCAGTGGATGGAAAACGCGGAGGACTGGTGTATCTCCCGTCAGCTTAGGTGGGGACATAGAATACCCGCGTATTACTCTAAAGTAGACGGCCATATTATAGTCAGCGAAGAGCCCCCTATTGACATAGAAAACTACGAGCAAGATAGCGATGTTCTCGATACCTGGTTTAGTAGCGCTCTTTGGCCTTTTGTGACGATGGGCTGGCCTGACATGGATAGTGATTTATATAAAAGATATTTCCCGACCTCAGTATTAGTTACTGGCTACGATATTATCTTCTTTTGGGTGGCCCGTATGAGCTTCCAGTCTCTTCATTTTACCGGGAAGATCCCGTTTACTAAAGTGGTGATCCATGGATTAATTAGAGATGAAGAGGGAAGGAAGATGTCTAAATCGCTTGGAAACGGAATTGACCCCATTGAAATAATTAATAAATACGGGGCAGACTCGCTTAGATATTTCCTTATCTCCTCCTCGAAAGCGGGTCTTGATATGCGCTTTAAAGAGGAGAAAGTTAGTGCTTCCCTCTCCTATTTAAATAAGGTCTATAACTCGGCAAGATATGTCTTATCAGTGCTTCCCACTGACTTTAAACCAGTAAAAGATATATCTAAGCTTAATCTTTCTATTACCGATCAGTGGATCGTTAATAAAATGGAAGAGACAGTAAAGAAAGTAACTTATCATATGGAACGCTATAACTTTAATAGCGCTATGACTTATCTATATAACTTTGTCTATGATGACTACTGCTCCTCATATCTCGAGATGAGTAAAGTAGCGCTCTCAAAAGAGGGGAGTCATGAAGCGACCTATCAAGTGCTATATTACTGCCTTAAAAATATCATCTTACTCCTTGCTCCAGTCACTCCTTTTATCTGTGAAGAGCTCTACTTATCTCTTCCCACTCACCTAGAAAGTGTGAACCTAGAATCCTATCCTATATACCATAAAAAGTGGGTTAAAAATAGTGGTGACCAAATCGTAGAGGATATCTTAAACGCTATTAAGTTTATCCGAAATTATAAACTCTCTAATAAGATCGCCCCTAATAAGAGTGTCCCCCTTTCTATTCACTATAAAAGTAGTGTTAGTGGTGACTTAATAGATATCTTTACCCGTTTTACCTTCACTAATGAGATAAGTGAAGTAAGTGATGCTTCTAATCTAAGTGGCGCTCTTTTTACCAGTGCGTCCTTTGATTTTACGCTTTTAAGTGAAGAGGAAGACGAAGAAAAGCTAAGAGAAGAAATCAAGCATGAAGAGAGCGAGATCGCTCGCGCAAGTGCGCTTCTTTCTAATCCTAGCTTTACCTCTAAAGCCCCTAAAGATAAGGTGGAAGCTGAAAGAGCGAAGCTAGTTACGCACAGGGCGAGTCTAGCCGCTTTACTTCAAAAATTAAAAAAATAAAAATTTTTTGCACAAAAAGACGTATTTTTCCTCCTTTAATAGTAAGGAGGTTTTTTATTTCAAAATATGGAACTAATCAAAATGAATACGAAATCGCTTAAAAAGACTAGGGTTGGAGAGGCGATTACTCTCACCGCCGTCATGGCGATTCTTGCCGCGGCTATCGTCGCCGCGGTCATCTGCTCTCTCGTCATGAGTGATAGCGGCACAGTGACGATTCCAGGGGGATGGAACTTTAGCTGGGGCAGCTAGTGGGGAAGATTAGTCAAATCCCGCCATTACTTCGTCCCCGCGAGAAAGCGATGAGGTATGGGATAAAGTCTCTTAGCGATGTGGAACTTGTCGCCCTTATTATAAGTAGCGGCACCAAAAACCACTCCGCTTTAGAGATCAGTGAAACTCTTCTAGGGGAAGGAGGTTTAACTAGGCTAAAAGAGTTTGAACTAGCGGACTATACTAGGCTAGAGGGCATTAGTAAAGTGACCGCGGTTAAATTAAGCGCGGTCATCGAAATCGCTAAACGCTATAACATAAGAGAGGCCGAAATAGAGTCCACTGATAATATCCCAGACCTCATTATGAAGTATCAAAAGCTTTTTAAAGGAGAGAGCCAGGAGCATCTCGTGGTAATCTCCTTTACTAAAAGCGGCTCAGTTATCCGTGAAACGGATCTCTATAAAGGCACGATTGAGGATATGTCCGCCTCTCCTCGCGAGGTCCTAAGCGAAGTGCTTAAAAGAAACGCGGATAGGTTCCTTCTTATCCATAACCATCCAAGCGGGAACCTCACCCCTAGTGACGCTGATATCCACTTTACGGAGATGATTTTAGAGCAGTCTTATAAGCTTAATCTCCGTCTTATTGACCATGTAATTGTCAGTGATACATCATACTTCTCTTTCCTTCATAGTGATGGTACTTCCCCAAAAAAGGAAAGGGAAATAAAAAAAGATTTGCCGAATTGATATAACTTTGTTATATTATATGCGTTGTCGCTTCCTAGCTACAACCGCTTAAAAAGGGTAGTAACGAGAGTAAGATAGCTATCTACTCTGACCCCATTAGCGAGTCATTAGTTATTAAGGAGGAAAAATGTATGTACGCCATCGTGGAAACTGGCGGGAAACAGGTCAAAGTGGAAGTGGGGGACCACGTCTATGTCGAAAAGCTCCCTGGAGATGTCGAGAGTGAAGTCACTCTCGATAAAGTTCTCTTTATCGGAGATGAGAAAAAGACCACTGTTGGTAAGCCCTATATCAAAGGAGCCACCATCACCGCTAAAATAGAGAAGCAAGGCCTAGAGAAAAAGGTTCTTGTCTTCCACTATAAACCAAAAGTCAATGAGAGAAAAAGACAGGGACACCGTCAGCCCTATACCTGTCTACTCATTGAAAGTATTAACGTTAAATGATTAAAGTCGTAGTAATCTATAAGGGAGATAGTGTTACATCAATAGATGTAAAAGGACACGCCTTAAGCGGGGATGAAGGAAAAGACCTCGTCTGCGCGGGGGTAAGCAGTGTGATAACCGGCTGTCTTAATTCCCTTGATGATTCATCTAAATTCGATATTAGTCTAGATAAGGGACAGGCTCATATTGAGTGTATTAGCCCTCTTAGCGAGAGAAATGAGATTGTTCTTGAAACCCTTATCACCTCGCTAAAGACGATTGAAGAAAGTTATCCCGATAATATTAGAATCGAGATAGAAAGGAAGTAAAACTAGATGAAGTTTAAGCTTGATATACAGCTATTTGCCTCTCATAAGGGAGCCGCAAATACAAAAAACGGCCGAGATAGCGCCGGCCGTCGACTCGGCGCTAAAGTCGCCGATGGCGAGTGGTGTCACGCGGGAAGTATTATCTACCGTCAAAGGGGAACGAAAATCTATCCCGGAGAGAATACCAAAAAAGGCGGAGATGATACGATCTTTGCGCTCTGTAGCGGCACCGTTCACTACGAAAGAATGGGAAAGAAGAAGAAATGCGTCCGTGTCGAAGCGGACTAACTTCTAGCTTATAAAAATAAAGACCACTGATTGTGGTCTTTTATTTAAAAACGTATATAATTAAAAGTATGAAGAAAATCTCGATTGTGGTCCCAGTATATAATGAAGACGCGGTTCTCCCTTTATTTACTAGTGAGCTCGATAAAGTCCTTAAAAGAATTAATGACTATCAGTTTGAAGTGGTCTTTGTTAATGATGGATCAACAGACGGGACCTACGATTTACTTCTCGGTATTCAAAAAGGCTATCCTAATCTTCATATCGTAATCGTAAGTCTTACGAAAAACTATGGCGATGAAGTCGCTCTTCATGAAGGGCTTCACGCCTCCACCGGTAAAGCGGTCATCGTGATGGACTGCGACCTACAGGACCCGCCCGCTCTTATTCCGGAAATGATAAGTAAATGGGAAGAAGGGTATGAAGCGGTTAACGCCCGCTACGTTAAAAGAAAAAAAGACGGCATATTCTCTAGGCTTGGAAATAAAATGTATTATAAAACGATAAATAGAATCACTAAAGGGCATCAAATTCCCCTTAACGTTGGTAACTTTCGTTTACTCGATAGGGACTGCGTCGATTATATTCTCGCTCATCCCGCGGGGATATACAGGGTGGAAGCGGCCCATTCCACGAATCATATCGCGGAGATTGATTACGTAAGAGATGAAAGAAAAAGAGGAAAAGACCACTATAACACGAGAGGGATGTTTAAGATTGGAATTGAGTCCTTTATTAGTGTCTCTTCTTCTCCCTTTCAGTGGATGTTTCCTTACGCTGTAGGGTTTACAATAGTGGCTATAACCGCCTTAGTCGCGGAGGTCACTCTCTTTATCTTAATCGTCTTATATGTCATTATGAATAGCGCTCTTATCTGGGTAATTCTTATTATCTCTATCGCTCTAGATGTTATTTTAATTGTGGGAGCCGGTGTCCTAACCGGCCTATGCACCGCTACGCATAACATCTATCTCGATTTAAATAAAGAAATAGCTTATAAAGAAGAGGAAATCGTCTCTAATATCTTAAGAGGTGAGAAAGCCTCATGACCTTTATCGACCGCGTCGTTATTGAAGTTAGAAGCGGAAAAGGAGGAGACGGAATGATCTCCTTCCATAGAGAAAAATATGTCTCGCATGGAGGACCAAGTGGAGGTAACGGAGGAAGAGGCGCCTCAATCTATTTTAGAGCCACTCCTAAAATTAATACCTTATATAACTTCCGTCACTCTAAAACCTTTATCGCTCCTGACGGCGAAAAAGGGGGCACTGAAAACTGCTACGGAAGAAAGGGAGAAGACTTATATATCGAAGTACCTTTAGGAACCGTCGTGTATTTAGAAGAAGGCCATGAATTCCTCTTTGACCTAAATGAAGAAGGCGAGACCTATCTGATCGCCAAAGGCGGAAGAGGGGGAAGAGGAAACGCCGCCTTTAAAAGTAGCGCTAATAAAGCCCCAAAAGTCGCCGAAAACGGAGAGCCAGGAGAAGTTAAAAGACTTATCTTAGAGCTTAAGCTCCTCGCTGATGTTGGCTTTATTGGACTTCCAAGTGTTGGGAAAAGCACGCTTCTAGCGGCGATAAGCGCCGCTAAACCTGAGATTGCGGATTACCCCTTTACCACGCTTGTCCCTAACCTTGGAGTAGTGGGAGCGGGAGATGAGTCTTTTGTGGCCGCGGATCTCCCTGGGCTTATTAAAGGCGCGCACCTAGGGAAAGGGCTCGGCCTACAGTTTCTCCGTCATATCGAAAGATGTAGAGTAATTGTTCATATTATCGATATGAGTAATAACGGAAGAGATCCCTACCAGGACTATAAAGAGATTATGGAGGAACTTAAAGACTATGGGTTTGGTCTCCTTAAAAGACCAATGATTCTCGTAGCCTCGAAAATGGATGAAGAAGGAGCGAAAGAAAAGCTCGCCTACTTTAAAAAGAAGGTCAAAAAGGAAGTTATAGAAATAAGCGCATTAACTGACACGGGACTAGACACTCTAGTTAGGAAGTGTCTTGATACTCTTAAAGTCACTCCAGTGTTCCCGCTATATGACGAAGAGGAGAACGAAGAAGAAGTAAAGGTCTATACCCTAGGGGAAGAGAGTAAAGACTTTGAACTAGTAAAAGTAAAAGAGCATGAATATGTTATCACTGGTGATAGAATAGAAAAGTACTATAAGATGTGTAACCTCTCCACTGATGAAGGGATGATGAAACTTATCTCTCATCTTAGGAGAGTGGGCGTAGACGACCAGCTAGAGAAAATAGGAGCAAAAAGCGGAGACGAAGTAACGCTCTGTGACTTCGTTTTCGAATACGTCGAGTAAAATGAAGGGCAAAGTTGATGTTGCGGTTTTCGCGGCTCTCGTAGCCGCGCTCCTCATCCTAATCGTCATCGTCCTCTTTGTTCTCATCTATTAAAGGAGTGAGATATTATGATTTATTATCTTAAAGGAATAGTAGCGGAAAAGCATGAGGATGAGATTATCCTCGATGTTCATGACGTGGGTTATTCTCTTCTTGTCTCTCACCCAGATGACTACGTCATCGGAAAGGAATATCTAATCTATACCTATGACGTCGTAAGAGAAGACGAGGAGTATTTAATCGGCTTCTCCTCTAAAGAGGAGAAAGATATCTTTATGATGCTTATTAAAGTAAAAGGACTAGGCCCTAAGATTGTGATTAACGCGCTTAAGGATGTAACGCCCGAGATGGTAACAAGCGCCATTGCCACAAATAACGTGGCCTTCCTTAAAAAACTCCCTGGAATCGGAGGGAAAGCCGCCGCGCAGATTATCCTCGACCTTAAAGGAGAGCTTGCCCCAAGTGGCGCATCTCTTGACCCCACGGAGTATGAAAGCGCGTATAACGCGCTTAAAGAGATGGGCTTTAAAGGCGCGGCTATTGATAGGACGCTAGCGAGAATTAACGCCCCCACGGGTACCGCCGAAGAGATGATAGCTTTAGCCCTAAAAGAGCTAGGAAAGAAGTAAGTATGTCCCGCTTAATGGATGCAAATAGAAACGAGGAAGATAAAGAAGAAGAGCTAACTCTCCGCCCTTTAACTTTAGATGAATACGTCGGGCAAGAAGATCTTAAAAAGAATTTAAGAGTGTTTATTGGGGCGGCCCTTCACCGCGAGGAGCCCCTTGATCATATCCTCTTATATGGGCCGCCAGGTCTAGGAAAGACCACTCTTGCGTATGTAATCGCTAACGAGATGCACACTAATATCAAACTCGTCAGTGGGCCGTCTCTAGAAAAAACAGGGGATATCGCTGCCATTCTTTCAAGTCTAGAGCCCGGTGACGTTCTATTTATCGATGAAATTCACCGCCTCCCTAAAGTCGTAGAGGAAGTTTTATACTCCGCGATGGAAGACTTTACCCTAACCATTATGGTAAATAAAGACACCGGCGGGAAAGCGCTTAGTATCCCCCTTCCTCCCTTTACTCTTATTGGTAGTACTACCCGCGCGGGAGACCTCTCTCAGCCCCTTCGTAGTAGGTTTGGCTTTACGGAAAGACTTAATTTCTATAGAGAAGAAGAAATAGAAAAGATAGTAGAAAGAACCTCAAAAGTATTTAACTGCCCGATAAGTACGGACGCGGCACTAGAGATTGCAAAAAGAAGTAGAGGCACTCCAAGAATCGCCAATAGACTCTATAAAAGAGTGAGAGACTTTGCTAACTATGAAGGGAAAGATGAAATAGACAAAGGGATTGCTTTAAAAGCGTTAAACGCTTTAAAAGTGGACCCAATCGGACTCGATGAAGTGGATATTAGATATTTATCCACTCTTATCGATAGGTTTAACGGTGGGCCTGTGGGCTTAGAGGTTTTATCAAACGCGATCGGGGAGGAAAGCGGTAATCTCGAAGATGTCTATGAGCCTTATCTTATTCAAATCGGCTTTATTGATCGAACTCAGAAGGGGAGAGTGGCCTCAAT
>JAJQAL010000023.1:0-3777 GCA_021203815.1 Coprobacillus sp.
AGGATAAAAATCGCTCCTCTTGATAAATCGGAAGGCGATCCACTTGCGAAAAAACTACGGGCTAAACTCCGCGCGGAAGGTCTTGATATCTCTAAAATCGACTGTGCATTTTCAAGTGAAAAAAATGAAAAACTCTCTAATTCTACGCTTAATTCCCTCATTTTTGTGACTTCTAGTATGGGACTAGTAATTGGTAGTTATATATTTAATAATTTACTTAAATAATTTTTTAAAATTTTTTTGCACAAAAACCCATAATTTTCTCTCTATATAGGTAGAGGGATTTTTTATTTTATCGGTATCTCATTTAACTAAAGAATATCCTCTTAAGGGAGGCAAGTCTGTCATTGCTCTTAGTGACTTCTCTTTTGATTTTCCGTCTTGTGGTCTTGTTTTTATAAAAGGAGAATCCGGAAGTGGGAAGTCCACCTTCCTTAACTGTATTTCTCTTATCGATAAACCGAGTTCGGGTAAGGTTTTGTATAACGGGAAAAATATTCTTTCTTTTAAAGAGAAGGAGAGAAGAAAATACCTTCGAAACGATATCGCTTTTATCTTTCAAAACTATCATCTCTTTGAAGGTGAAACTGTCCTCTTTAATGTGGAGCTCCCTCTCCTCATTAGTGGGGACAAAGCTCATGAGCAAAAGGCCAAGGAAACTCTAAGCATAGTAAATATTCCCGAAGATTTATTTTCCCATAAGGTTTCTGATCTCTCTGGAGGAGAGAAACAGAGAGTGGCTATTGCTCGGGCCCTTGTAAAAGATGCGCCACTTTTACTCTGCGACGAACCCACTGGGTCCGTTGACCAAGCAAACGCTCATGAGATAATGAACATTTTAAAAAGAGAAAGCGAGCATAAACTCGTCATCACGGTGTCCCATAATGAAGAGCTTATTGAAGAATATGCGGATCAAATTCTTTTTATTGAAAATGGAAAACTTAAAGATGCCAGAGTAGTAAACGAGACTAGTACTGAATCTAAAAGTAATTGGTCAACGCCAGAAGTAAAAGAAAAGAAGAGTCTTCCCTATATTTCTCATCTCGCTTTCTCTAACTTTAAAAGGAGAAAAAAGCAAACCATATTTAACGGAGTGGTGATGATGGTGTGCCTCCTATTTTCTTTACTGATAATTGGGTTTATCACTAATATCCCAACGCTGATAGAGAATCAGGCGGCTTTAGCCTTTGATTATCCCTCTCTAACTTTATACGGCGTTCAAAAAGAAGAAGTTCCTGACACTAATCTCTCTTTAACTAAATCATATCGACCCACTGAAGATATGATGAGAAGTTTTCAGCAGCTATACCCCCACTATATATGGGTGGATAATCTCGATTATTTTTTCTCCACCGGCTCCTTTTCGAAAAACGAGACGACGTTATACGAACTGGTATCGACCCCTATCTATCAGTTTGATAGCCCATATGTTAATTACGACCTTCTTATAAGCGGAGATATGCCGAAAAAGGGTGAACTTAATGAAGTCGTCATTAATAAAAGCGCTTATGAGTATATCACTAGTGAACTCGGGGTTAATCCCGCTAAAGGATTTAGTTTCCATTACTATATAAATGTTCCTGTGTCTTATACAGACCCTCTTTCAAGTGAAACTATTATCGACTATTTTGAAATTGATGATGATTTTACGATCCGCGGAGTAGTGGACGACTTTTCTTTTCTTGAATCCCCTAAAGTCTATTACTCCTATATGGCCCTATTTGATGTTTTATCGGAATCGGTCATGGAAAATGTCTCCGATTTCCGTGGGGAAGAGTATACCTTTATGGACTATCTAAATGAGGCCAACGATAACAACCCCGTTACTTCCTATTCATATCAGCTCTTTTTAAAGGATTATCATGACTGCTATAAAATCAGTGAGGATATCGCTTCTCTTCCAAGTAATTATCAGATAACTAGTCTTACTGAGTCTAGGGTGGAAGCTTTTAGCTCCACGCTTGACGCGGTTAGGATTGGCCTAATCTTCTTTCTTGTTATCGTGATTATTATCTGCCTTATCCTGATTGGTATTATCTGTCTATCTACCTATCTAGGAGACTCTAAGCAGCTCGCTATTTTATTATCTCTTGGAGCGAAAAAAGATGACACGATCAAGATGTATATCTATGAAAATATCTTAACATGTCTTATTGCGGTCACGGGCTCTTTTATCCTCTCCTACGGATGCCAGTATTTAATTAACTGGCTTCTTCGTTCCTATAGCGGAATTTCTCCTTTTATTAGTATTCCTTTCTCATCCTTTATGGGAGTTCCCTTCTTACTTCCTATTTTTATCTTTCTCGTCGCCATTATGTTTGTTTTTATATCCTGTTCCCTCCCCATTATGACTAGCGGGAGAATATCACTGAAGGAGGAACTACAAAACAGTGATTAGTCTATATCATGTCGGTAAGTCTTATGATGGAGTTAGAGTCCTTAAGGACGTAACTTTAACTTTACCTGAACATGGACTAGTGATGATATACGGCCCCAGTGGTAGCGGGAAATCCACTCTTTTACATATCATGTCTCTCCTCCTTAAAGGAGATGGTGATGTCCAGTATGACGGTAAATCATTCATTGAAGCGAGTGACGATGAAGTAAGCGAGTTTCGACTTCGTAATATCGGTCTTGCTTTCCAAGACTTTAAGCTCTTTGAAGGGGACACCGTTCTTAATAATGTCATGCTTCCATTAACCACTCTTAATAACGAGAATAAAGAGCAAAACGAGCAGGAGGCTCTTACCTGTCTTAGTTTATGCGGGATTAGGAATCTCGCTAAATCCACGGTGTCCACTCTATCAGGCGGAGAAAGACAGAGAGTGGCGATTGCTAGGGCGATGGTCAATAAAGCCCGCTATATCTTTGCCGATGAACCCACTGGTTCTCTCGATAAAGAGAACACGATTAATATCATGTCTCTTCTACAGAACATATCCCTCTCCCGTTTAGTCGTGGTGGTCTCTCATGATAGAACCCTCATTGACCAGTTTGCGGACCGCGTGATCTATCTCGAAGATGGAGTGGTCACTGATGATGCTTGTTTTGACCGCGCGCAAAAAGAGATTGAGTACGTTCAAACCGCTAAGCGCTACGCGGAAAAAAAGCCCTCTCTTCCAGTTTCTTTTATTTATAAACATATCCGAAAGATAGATAAAAGTAAGAAATGGAGAAGCCGGTTCTCTAAAGGCGTTATCTCACTAGGTCTTATCGGTGTGGGCCTCTCCTTTATTATCTCTGACGCAGTTTCTGCGATAGTCGTTGATAGCTATTCTCAGCTAATCGATAAAGACCAAATTATCGTCGATAGTAACTCATATTCAAGCGCTCTCCCATATAAAGAGGCTCTTTCAGAGGAGGAATGTGAATCCCTGATGGAGGCTTATCCCGACATTATATATGACGTTGGAGCGACCTATCTATTTGACGCCGAGCAGTTTTATCCAGACGACCAGTTTATTGGAATATATCCTGATGAAGGCCGTATAAAAGCGGTTGGAACTATGGATATATATTTAATAAATGATTTCATTTGGCTTGATGTTTATCCCCCTAGTGAACCGGTCTGGCCGGAGATGCCAGCGGAGCTTGAAGATGATGAAGTTGTCGCCCGCTTTACTAGCGAAACTTTAAATTCCCTTTGCCTTGCTTTAGGAATAGGAAATGATAGAACTCACTTATCAAGAGATCTATCAGAATATATGGAGGATAATGAAGTCAATTTTGATATCTATGTGAGAAATGATAATTGGAACTACTATGACACCTACCGAA
>JAJQAL010000023.1:3877-40406 GCA_021203815.1 Coprobacillus sp.
AATTTTGATATCTATGTGAGAAATGATAATTGGAACTACTATGACACCTACCGAATTAGACTAGCGGGTTTTACCCTTGGTAACTCTAATGCTTTCTATCACTATAACCATAAGTGGAACACAGTAATCTATTCTGACCTCTATTATGACTTCTCTGAATATGTGGGGGAGGAACACGAAACTCCATGGACGATGGAGGAAATTCATTACCTAGAGTGCCTTGATAACGCGGAAGAAGTCTATGAATTATCCCTTCATGATGAAACCTTCTCGAATGCTTTTTTAGATAAAGGGAGTAGCGACTACTTTTATAACTTTGAGAATTATGATTACGATGAAGAAATCTACTCTAACCGCTTATTAGCGTTTTGTAATACTTATGAGTATCTCTCCCCAAATACCGCTTCTGAAATAATCGAAAATGAACCTAATATCACCTCGGTGGTGTATGGTAATGACATGGGCTACGCTTTATATGGCTCTTACTTCATGACCGGGTTTGCTAGAGAAATGTATTTCTCTTTTAACTATGATAGCATCATGGAGGTCGATAACTATTTATCCGCTTATAACCTCGAATCTGGAACGGATTTTAATCCCGATTCATCGGTCTTAAAAGGTCACTATACCCAGGTTGCAAGTACCGGAGTGGTCTTTTCCCCGCTTGACGAAGAGGAGATATATATGGGACGGCCCCCTAATGATATAGGTGAAGTCGCAATATCCACTGCCTTTCTCGATGCGGTAGAGCTAGATTATGAAAAAGCGCTTAATCTTGAAGAGCTATGCGTTTTATATGACTATGAGGATAACTACCTTGCTAATAATTCTGTAAGAAAGGACTTTAAAGAAGATGTCCTCCACGTCGTAGGTATCATCGAGTCAGACCAAATCGCTATCTATCAAGACTCGGATTGGCTCATCTCTTACTTTATGTTTACCTATGATGTGTCATCCTTTAGTCTCGTTCCCTATTCTCTCGCTTTTAACATCAAAGATGTTAATAAGATGGACGAAACTATCGAAGCACTAGAGGAATATCTTCCTGGATATACAGTCTATAATCCAGTGAGTCAGCTTAGTGAAAGTGTTCGTGAGGTCTCTGACTATATTTCTCTAGGTATTCTTATTATTTCAGTGGTGGCCCTAATCGCATCTGCTCTCCTTATCTTTGCGATGATTAATATTCTCATCATCGAGAATAAAAGAGACTTTGGACTCCTTAGGTGTATAGGAGTAAACTCTAAGCAGTCCTTTAAGATGGTTGTGGGATATGGTCTATATTTAAGTATCTCGTCCTTCATTTTATCGGTCATCGAGCTGATAGTGGTGGTCCTCGTCTTATCCTTTACAACTTCTTCTATTTCCTTTGGTATGTCCTTTTTTACCTCTCTAATTTGGATGGCCTTAATTGCGGTTATTGTGTCCCTAGTTGCCTGCGCTCTCCAGTATCGAAAGATCACCCGTCTCGACCCCTTAGAAGCAATTAAAAGGTAATTCATTACCTTCTTTATTGCTTTTTACGATATTTCTAATATAATAGCAAATAGAAATTATGGGACTAAAAGCTGGAATTATTGGACTACCGAACGTTGGAAAATCAACGCTTTTTAATGCGATAACGAACTCTCATGTCGAGGCGTCTAATTATCCTTTTGCGACTATTTCCCCAAATACCGGTGTGGTTAATGTCCCCGATAATAGACTTGATGATCTCGTTTCTATTTTTAACCCAAAAAGAAGAATTCCCGCGACAGTGGAATTTATCGATATCGCCGGGCTTGTTAAAGGAGCCTCTAAAGGGGAAGGACTTGGAAACCAGTTTTTAGCGAATATTAGAGTGTGTGAATCAATTGTTGAAGTGGTCCGCTGCTTCCTTGACCCCGATATTATTCATGTCGACGGCAGTGTGGATCCAATTAGAGATATCGATGTTATTAATCTTGAACTCGTGATGGCGGACCTTGAAGTGGTGAATAAACGCATGGAGAAAGTCGCCACCAAAGCGAGAGTGAATAAAGATAAAGAGTCCCAGCTTGAGATGTCAATTCTCACTCCACTTCAGGAGGCATTCCTTAAAGGAATACCCGCGAGAAACCTAACCTGGACTGAAGAGCAGCTTACCTATATGAAAGCGAATTACTCTCTCCTCACTCTTAAGCCAATCCTTTATGTCTGTAA
The DNA here is from genome assembly GCA_021203815.1 of Coprobacillus sp. Lineage (GTDB taxonomy): Bacteria > Bacillota_I > Bacilli_A > RFN20 > CAG-826 > JAJQAP01. Next base: position 6,059 of record JAJQAL010000023.1, read on the forward strand.
TGTCGGAGAGGAAGATCTCCTCGATTTAGATAGCTGCGCTAATTATCAACTTGTCAAAGAATACGCCGAAAAAGAAGGTAACGAAGCAATTCCAGTGTCCTGCCAAATTGAAAGTGAACTCTCCGAGCTTTCTAAAGAAGACCGGGAGGAATACCTAGGGTCTTTAGGAATAAAGGAAGCGGGACTAGAAAAAGTTATTAAAGCCACTTATAAACTTCTTAATCTTTCGACTTTCTTTACTGTCGGTCCTGATGAATGTAGAGCGTGGACTTTCACTAACGGTATGCTCGCCCCTGAATGCGCCGGGATTATTCATACGGACTTCCAAAGAGGATTTATCTGCGCCGAAGTTTATCCTTATGAAGCGATTGAAGAGTTAAGAAGTGAAACTGCCGTCAAGGAAAAAGGAAGGGTTCGTACCGAAGGAAAGAACTACCTCGTAAAAGATGGAGATATTCTCTTCTTCCGTTTCAACGTTAGTAAAAATGGATAAAGTTGGCGTTGGAGTGGATATCCACCCCCTAGTTAAAAATAGACCTCTTATCATCGGAGGAGTAACTCTCCCTTCAAAGAAGGGAGAAAAAGCCCACTCGGATGGTGACGTTTTATATCATGCGCTTGTAGATGCACTTCTAGGAGCGCTCGATAAAGGAAGTATTGGTGACTACTTCCCAAGTAGTGACCCAAAGTATAAAGATATTGATTCGAGCTTTTTTGTTTTTGAAATTAAGCCTCTTGTCATCGAAAGTGGGTACCGTATCGCTAATATCGATGCCTGTATTCAGCTTGAATCCCCTATGATTAGTGAATATGTACCCATCATGCGAGACAATATATACGCTTTACTATCTGATTTAGGTCTAGCAAAAGAGTCTATCTCCATTAAAGGCGGGACTAACGAGGGTATAGGAAAGATTGGAAAAGGCAAAGCGGTCAGCGCTATTGTCAGTGTTCTTCTTTATAAAGAAGAGGATAAATGATATTATTTGACTTATGGAAATTACGCTTTATCTAAAAGAAATAATTCAAAAGAGTCTCACTCTTCTTGGAATCAATGCCCAGCTTAAAGATATCGTCATTGAGAAGAGTAAAAATCCTTCTTTTGGTGACTATTCCACTAATGTGGCCATGAGGTTTTCTAAAGAGCTTGGAATGCCTCCAGTGGAAGTCGCAAGAAAGATCATATCCACCCTCGATAAGGATCAAATCGAGAAAGCGGAGATTGCGGGTCCTGGTTTTATTAATATATTTGTAAAGAATACTTATTTAAGTGAAGGAATAAAAACTATTCTCGAGCAGGATAGTAAGTATGGAAGTGGGAGCGATAAGCACCTAAAAGTTAATGTCGAGTTTGTTTCCGCTAATCCAACTGGTGATTTGCATGTTGGACACGCAAGAGGCGCCGCGGTCGGTGATGCTCTTGCCCGTATCTTATCTTTTGATGGGTATGAAGTAACAAAAGAGTACTATATAAATGATGCGGGAAGTCAGATTGATAATCTTGCGCTTTCAATTCTAGCGCGTTACCGCGAAATCCTTGGATTAGACTCTGAGATTCCTGAAGATGGTTATCACGGCTACGATATTATTGTCATTGCCCGTGAACTATATAACGAATATGGAGCGTCTCTATTAGAGAGAAAAAATCTCCTCGACTTCCTTAAAGACGAAGGAATCAAAAGAGAGATGGTAAAAATCAACGAAGACCTTGAAGCCTATGGCGTGCATTTCGATGTCTATACTTCGGAAAGAGAGCTCAGAAGGCATGACTCTATTCCCCGTGAAATCGAATACCTAAGGCCCTATACCTATAAAAGTGAAGGCGCTCTATACCTTGCTACCTCTAAATTCGTGGATGATAAAGACCGTGTGATTGTCAAGTCAAACGGAGAATATACCTATTTCCTCCCCGATATCGTTTATCACGTCGATAAACTTAATAGAGGAAATAATCTTCTTATCGATGTTTTAGGTTCTGATCACCACGGCTATATCCCTAGGCTAAAAAGCGCCCTTATGATGCATGGGTATCCCGAGTCTATCCTTGAGTGCTCGATGATTCAAATGGTCAGATTTATGAAAGACGGGGAGGAGATTGTTGCATCAAAGAGAACTGGAAATGCAATTACCTTAAGAGAGTTAATCGATGAAGTTGGGAAAGACGCCGCGAGATATTATTTCGTTATGAGAAGCGGTAGTGTTCACTTCGACTTCGATTTAAATCTTGCAGTGGCCCAAAATTCCTCTAATCCTGTTTACTATGCTCAGTACGCTTACGCTCGTCTCTGCTCTGTCCTCGAACTTGCCTCTAAGCAGGGCCTTGCCCCTTCCGATAAGGCGAACTTAGATAATGAAGACGAGCTTAATCTCCTTAAGGAGCTATTATGTTTCCCAATTGAAGTGGAAGCCGCAGCCTCTGAAAGAGCTCCATACCGCATTACTAACTATATTCAGTCTCTCGCAGAGCAAATTCATCACTTCTATACCGTGTGTAAGATTATCGATAATAAGAATCTTGAGGCCACAAGAAATAGATTAACTCTCGTTAAATGCGCACAAATTGTGATGAGAAACGCCCTTAATCTCATTGGAGTGACTCCATTAGAGAAAATGTGATGAACAATTAATGTAAAATATAGTAAAATATTTTAGATATAAATTTGAAAGGATAATAATTATGAGCGTAAACGAACTTGATATCGCCTACGATTATCTCAAAAGTGTCGTTAAGGACCAAGCCTCATTTCAGCATATTTGGGAATATGTCAAAAAAGAAAGTGGAATGAGTGTGGAAGAGTCTGAAGCCCGAGTTTCTAAATTCTTCACTAACTTCATGTTAGATGGAAGATTTGTAAACATGGGGGATAACATTTGGGATCTTCGTGAAAGACAAACCTTTGATAAGGTTCATATCGATATGAGAGATGTCTATAACGATGTGGAAACCTATGATGAGGATAGCGAAGAAGAGGAAGAAGAATACGGTGATGTAGAGGGAAGAGAAGAGCCCCTTGAAGAGGGTGAAGAAGAAACGATTGAAGTGGACGAAGAAGATGAAGAAAGAGAAGAATCCCCCTACGAAGACGACCTTGGCTATGAAATTTAATTAACAAAGGAGAATAAACTTATGGCATTAGAAAGTATGAAAGACATGCTTCTCAAAGCAAGAGAAGGACATTACGCCGTCGGTCAATTCAACATCAATAACCTCGAGTGGGTAAGTGCGATTCTTGACGAAGTTCAAGAGCTTCAGGCCCCTGTTATTCTTGGTGTTAGTGAAGGCGCCTGTAAATACATGGGTGGCCCTCATGTGGTCGTGGAAATGGTGAAAGCCTATATCCTCGATAATAACATCACTGTTCCTGTGGCCATTCATCTCGATCACGGACAATCCGTTGAGATGTGTAAGAAGTGCATTGACGCTGGCTTCACCTCCGTCATGATTGATGCTTCTAAATATCCACTTGAAGAGAACATTCGTCTCACTAAGGAAGTCGTGGACTATGCCCGAAAGCATACCCCCTATGTTTCCGTAGAAAGCGAGCTTGGCCGTGTCGGCGGTCAGGAAGACACGGTGGTCGCGGAAAGTATGTACGCTATCCCAAGTGAATGCGTTGAGCTTGTTAAGGCCACTGATATCGATGCCCTTGCCCCTGCTCTTGGCTCGGTACACGGACCATATCACGGCGAGCCTAAACTAGGATTTAAGGAGATGGAAGAGATTGGTAATCTCGTCCAGATGCCTCTTGTCCTCCACGGCGGTAGCGGTATCCCTGATTTCCAGATTAAAAAAGCCATTCAATGCGGTACCTGTAAGATTAACGTCAACACGGAGTGTCAAATTGAGTTTGCGAAAGTCGTCCGTGAAGTCGTCGCTAAAGATAGCGAAGTCTATGATCCACGTAAGATTTTAGGCCCCGCGAAAAAAGGAATTACCAAAGTAGTCTTAGAGCACTGCGAGATGTTCGGCTGCATCGGTAAAGCCGCTGAGTAAAAAGAAATTAAAACCCAGTTTTAATATATAATATTTCAATAATTTGAATTAGTTTTATTATCTAAGAAGAGCCAACTTACTACCCTCTTCTTAGTGTATTTAGAAAGGACTAGTAATGTATCAAAAGCAACTTGAAACCGCGATTAAATGTATTAAACACTGCCAGCAGATAATACTCGATGTTTATTATAACGAGAATTTTACCGTTGAAATTAAAGACGATAACTCCCCCGTTACTATCGCCGATCGAAGGTCCGATAAATACATTAGAGAGACCCTTTCTAAAGCCTATCCAGATTATGGACTTCTCACTGAGGAGTGTGAAGACGATTTATCAAGGCTTGATAAAGAGTATGTTTGGATCGCGGACCCACTCGACGGGACAAAAGATTTTGTCGCTAAAGACGATGGATTTGTTATTAATATCGCTCTCTGTCATAAGCATGAAATCGTTTTAGGCGTCGTCTGTATCCCGGCGTATAAACAAATCTATTGGGCGATTAAAGGAGAAGGGGCCTTTAAGAGAGTGGGAGATGAAGACATCCCGATTCACGTTAATAATAAAAAAGAAGACCTCCTCTGTCTCGCTAGTGTCTTCCACTTTGCGGAGATTGAAGCGATGTATATTAAAAAACACTCCGACCAAATCACGAGAACCGCGAAATGTGGATCCGCGATTAAAGCCTGCCGCATCGCTGAAGGGGAAGCGGAAATATCTTACCGTCTTAACCCTAATACGAAGGAGTGGGATACCGCCGCTCCTGAGATAATTGTCGAAGAAGCGGGAGGCGTCTTTGTAAAACCAGACCACACGAAATATGAGTATAACCGAGAAGACGTCTATAATAGAGAGGGCTATGTAATTGCGAATTGTCTTGAAAATGTTCTTTTATAGTCTACAATAAATTAAGAGGGAATTATGGCGGATAAAGAAGTTAGTAGTGGAAGTGAAAACATTGAAGTAAAAGTCGTCTCCGAAGAAGAAACGATTAAAAACATCAAAAAGACGCTTGAAAAATTAAGACATTTCCTCCAACGTGATGGGGGAGATGTAGAATTCATTTCATACGAAGACGGTATCGTCTATGTCTCGATGAGCGGCGCTTGTGCGGACTGCTTCCTCGCTTATGACGATATTAAACAGCTCGTTGAAGTCATCCTTCAAGAAGAAGTTGAAGGAGTCCTCGAAGTTAGACTTGCGGATTATGACCGCATCAAAAAAGCGAAAGGTCTAACGGAACAATTCTATTAATATTGGGGTATGGCCAAGCGGTAAGGCATTGGGCTCTGAACCCAAGATTTCCTAGGTTCGAATCCTAGTACCCCAGCCAAGAAAATATCACCCTTCGTGGGTGTTTTTTCTTTACTTAGTGGGGATTTGCACCCTTTTTAAGTTAAGATAAAGTTAAAATGCCTTTATATAAGGTATTTTAATTTAAAAGCCTATTTAAAATTGCTATAATTTAAAAGGAAAATAAAAGGTTTTTATGAGTGAAGAAATTATTTTAGAAGCTAGACATCTCTGTAAGGAATATCAAAGCGGGCCTAACGTAGTCAAAGCCATCAATGATTTTAATCTCTCCGTAAGAAGAGGGGAACTTTTAGTGGTTTTAGGACCGTCTGGCGCCGGGAAGACGACACTTTTAAATCTTATTGGCGGGATGGATGTCCCCACAAGTGGAGAGCTATATGTAAGCGGCGAAGATATTGCTAAATATAATAGTAAACAGCTCACCGATTTCCGCCGTAATAGTGTGGGTTTTGTTTTCCAGTTTTATAATCTTATGCCTAATTTAACTGCAAAAGAGAATGTTGAACTCGCTTCCGAGCTTAAAAAAGACTCCTACACCCCTGAAGAAGTTCTTACTAAAGTTGGTTTAGGAGACCGACTAGATAACTTCCCCGCTCAGCTTAGTGGAGGCGAGCAGCAGCGTGTCTCAATTGCGAGAGCGGTCTGTAAAAATCCTGACATCATATTATGTGATGAACCAACTGGTGCTCTTGACTATAGCACCGGAAAAATGATCCTCGCTCTCCTTCAAGACTTTTCTCGTCATGAAGACAAAACAGTAATTATTGTCACTCATAACTCCGCTTTAGCGGATATGGGGGACCGTGTTGTTCATATAAAAAACGGACAAATTGAAAGTATTGATACGAATGAAAATCCTAAACCAATAGAAGAGATTTCCTGGTAATGACAACTTATACAAAAACAATTTTCCGTATGTTTAAACAAAATAAGGGCCGTTTTGCCCTTATTATTTCGATTATTGCTCTCTCTTTACTTTTATGTAGCGGCCTTGGTATTACCCATAGCGCGATGGAGAAAAGCTATAACTCGGTGATGCAAGAACAGCTTGTTAGTGATTTTATCGTTAAATCCACTAGTGAAGATGGATTTGGGGATGACTACGATACAATAGTTAGTGAGATTATAGATGGCGACCCCTCTGCGAGTATTGATGGCTATTTTAGCGCGGACTACACCATTAGTTTAGTCGAGCAGGGTATTGCCGAAAGTAGTGAAGTAAACGCGCGAATATATTCTGGAGATCTTCAAAATAGAGAGGTTAATTCCTTAGAGCTATTAGAAGGAAGATTCCCAACTAGCGCTAATGAATGCGTTTTAGACACCCCAAATGGTTTTCTTATCCCCTATGAAATAGGGGATACTATTACATTTACTAATCTATTTAGTAGCGCCGTAGATGAAATTAATGACGCTATTGGCTTTAGCGTCATTGATTCATTAGACGATGTCTCTTTAACAGTCGTGGGCTATGTTCAAAGTCCTCTTTACTCCACTGGGGAGAGAGAACCAATGCTAACGGAAGATTTATCGGATGTCACTGACCTCACTGAAATAAGCGAATATATCGATACGATTATCTATGTTGATAGTGGGTATGATGTCTTTAGTCTCGACTCGCTTAATAACTCATTAGCGGAGCTAAAATCCACTCTTAGTGGACTAGGTTTATCTGAGGATATTTTATCTCAAATTCCAGAAGAAATAAGCGCCCCAGTTAATGAACTTGCTGTCCGCTTTAATAGTGATTCTTATTCCCTCTTTTCAAGAGAGCATAAACAGCTCATGGAAGAAAAAACCCCGCTAATAGAGGGTATTTTATCGGATATTAATGCGGAATTTATGACACTAGAAGATAACGTTGGCTATAGCTATTTCACTTCATTTGGGAATAAAATGCTTATCATTTCGATTCTTCTTCCCATCTTCTTTATCCTTGTTTGTTCTCTTGTTATTTCTATTACGACTTCAAGAATGGTAAACGATGAAAGAGCGATGATTGGCTGCTACACTTCGCTAGGTATTCCTAGGAGTAAAATCATCTGGAAGTATTTCCTCTTTAATCTGATAGTTATTCTTTCAGGCGCTGTTATTGGAATTGTTGTTGGGATATTCCTTGTCCCCGCCATTATCTACCCATCATATTGCTCTGTCTTCCATATGGGCGCTTTAATGTTCAGCGGTAATATATGGCTTGGACTCCTTTTAAGTGTAGCCCTTCTTGTCATTGTCCTTCTTATCTGCTATTCCGTTATTAACGCTAATCTAAAAGAGTCACCCGCTTCCCTTCTTCTTCCTAAATCTCCAAAAGCCGGACAAAAAATCTTCTTAGAAAAGATTCCCGCTTTATGGAAGAGAATTAAATTCTCCATGAAGTCATGCTTTAGAAATATCTTCCGTTATAAGAAAAATATGATTTTAACAATTATCTCTGTTTTAGGAAGCGCCGCTTTGATTATGGTGGGCTTTGGTCTACTCGATAATAGTATCGCTTTGGTGGATGATCCTTTATATGGCTCAGTTGCTGGACCAATTCTCATAGTTTCTATTTTCGTCCTAGTTTTAGCAGGTTTATTATGTCTTCTTATTCTCTTTAACCTCGTTAATATGAATATCACGGAGAGGACAAGAGAGCTGTGCACTCTGAAGGTTCTTGGCTATCATGATCAAGAGTGTCTTTTATATACATCAAGAGAAGTACTTATCCTATCCGCAGCAGGCGGAATAGTGGGAATACCTATCGGGATGCTCCTCGTTTATGTCATCTGTGTGTGGCTTGACTTTGGAAGACTAGGTAATATGAATTGGTACTCGTATGTTTTAACTTTTATCTATGTCATTGTGGTCGCTCTTATCGCTAATATCCTTCTCTATCCAAAGATAAAAAAGCTCGATATGAACGAGTCCTTAAAGTCAGTAGAGTAATATACTTTGTATATTAAAACTTTTCTTTTAGTGTTTTAGCGCATTCCTCTGCGTTATCTAGAAAATAGGAGGCCACTCCCTTAAAGTCGATGCCAAGCGCATCGTTTTCTTTATCATCCGCTTTAATCGTTGCGACGATATACCACTGAAGGGAGAGATATATTCGGTAAAGATAAAATCTCTTATATGAGTCGATATTAATTTCATCTTTAAAGTAGGCTTTAAGTAGCTCAAGTCCGTCTTCCATCCTATCATTACTAAAGGCGCTAATATCATAGACTGGATCTCCATACGAGGCGAATTCAAAATCGATTACGTAGTAGCGCCCGCTATCGGAGAGGATAACATTACTCCTTTGAAAATCGTGGTGACATAAAGTGTGAGGAAACTGCTTTAAATAATCGGAAAAAGAGAGAAAATACTCCCAAATTGCATTAAATCTAGGGTCTAATGCGCTCTTATCTTTTATGTAATTAAGGTAGAATCCCATATTATCTTTTAAGTCTAATGTTGTCATTCCCTTAACATCGAGATTATGGAGATTATGAAGGAGTTCTGCAACTTTTTCGACATCGTAGTCTTCGATTTTATTGAGGGAATTACCATAAATATAAGAGTTAATTTTAACTCCAGTCTTTGGGTCAAAATAGATGCTCATAGAGGTAAGCCCCGCTTTAAACGCGGCCATTGAGGCTTTCATCTCATTACTTCGATTTATGGTCTCGCTCGCAAACTCTGTGGGTACATAGTAAATGTAGTTACTATCTCTAGCTTCCACTAAATAAGACTTATTCGTCATCCCGCCTTCAAGCTGAAATATGACCGTGTAGTCTCCACTAAAAATATCATCGAGTAAATCTTTATCGAGGTCCATATAGCTATTATAAACTATTTAACCCTTTCTATCTTATTTTATTTAAGAAAATAGCCCATAAGGGCTATTTATAATCTTAATGGCGGAGTAAGAGAGACTCGAACTCTCGCGCCAGTCACCCGGCCTACCTCCTTAGCAGGGAGGCCCCTTCACCAACTTGGGTATTACTCCATTAGTGAATAATAACAAATTGTTATTATTTTTTCAATTAATTAATATGCTTTTGCGATATAGCAAACCTTCTCGGCTTTCTTACCGCAGACAACGCATTTATCATCGACGGGGAGCTGATTAAAAGGCATACAGCGGATAGTAGCGCTCGTCTCATCCTTAATCTTTTTCTCACACTCTGGATCTCCGCACCACATCGCTTTCGCGTAGCCTTTATTTTCATTCATAAGCTCCACTAGTTCACGATAGCTATGAACTTCATAGGTATGACTATTTAAGAAGTCAGAGGCTTTTTTGTACATCTCGTTATGAATAGTTTTAAGTAAAGATTCCACGGATTCTACGAGGTTTTCTCGGCTTACTGTTACTTTTTCCCCATCATTTCTTTTAACTAGTGTCACGTTTCCTTTTTCGATATCACGGGGACCAATTTCAAGGCGAATAGGAACCCCTTTCATCTCGTATTCAGAAAATTTCCATCCCGCTGATTTATCGTCGCTTTCATCGATATCCACTCTAATCCCGGCTTTCTTTAACTCTTCATAAACGAGGCGGGCCTCTTTAATAACTCCCTCTTTTTGCTGAGCAATTGGAATAACGATTACCTGAGTGGGAGCGACATAAGGAGGTAGGACTAGTCCATTATCATCCCCATGCATCATAATAAGAGCCCCTATTAATCTCGTCGAGGTTCCCCATGATGTTTCATGAGGGGTATAGACTTTCCCATCTCTTCCCTGATAGGAGACATTAAAGGCTTTGGGGAAGTCCGTTCCAAAGTAGTGGGTAGTGCCGCACTGAAGGGCCTTACCGTCTGGATTAAGTGACTCGCAGGAATAAGTCTCTTTAGCCCCCGCAAACTTCTCTTTATCGGATTTTATGCCTTTTACAAAGGGAATTGCGAGTAAATCTCTCGCCATTGTGTCATAAATATCAAGGATATTTAATGCCTCGTGACGGGCTTCTTCTTCGCTCTCATGAAGAGTGTGACCCTCTTGCCAAAGGAACTCGCTTCCTCTTAAGAAAGGTCTCGTGGTCTTTTCCCATCTCACGACAGAGCACCACTGATTATAGAGAAGTGGGAGATCTCTATAAGAGGAAAGAATTCTTGAGTAGTACTCGCAGAAAAGTACCTCTGAGGTTGGTCTAATAATAAGTCTATCTTCGAGTTTATCTTCTCCGCCGATAGTTGCGATAAGGGTCTCTGGGGCAAAACCTTTTACATGCTCTTTTTCTTTATTAAAAAGGGACTCATTTATGACGAGCGGCATATAGACATTTTGATGTCCGGTTTCCTTTAACTTTTTATCGAGATATTCTTTTATGTTCTCCCATATAGCGTAGCCATATGGTCTATATATAATAAAACCTTTGACCGAGGAATAGTCCATTAACTCCGCTTTACGGCAGACATCAGTGTACCATTTTGCAAAGTCGTCTTCTCTTCTCGTTATTGATTCGTTTTTTATTTCCATCTTTATTTCCTTTTATATTTTTGAAATCTGCTCTATCTTATCGAGTTTCTTCTTCTCTACGGGAAGAATCATTTCGCTATAATATGATATAACGTCACTAGAAACTAAATCAATTCCTGATCGAATTATTAATTCGATCGTGGTCCAGTTATCGATATCGGTGGCGATGATTGGCTTTTTATATTTTAGGAGCGATTCGAGTAGACTATGAATACTAAGTCTAGTCTTATTTGAGGTCTTAACCTCTCCAATTAAAGAGGAGCCCACGATAAAGTAATCAAAGTTACGGTAAATCTTCGTATCAAGGAGGAGGTTTCGATCTTTCATCGACACTCCAATTTGAAAGCCTAGGGCTTTAATCTCATCCATCTTTTCTTTAAAGACTTCTGCGTCCTCTACGTTATGACTGACGTCTTGCTCGCTAAGGAGGATAACAAGCGTTATATCGTCGATACGAGGAATCTGGGAGAAGATCTCACTAATATTATTAATATTAACCATTGAAACTGGATAGAATAGTCGGGCGTTTCTTGATGGCGTCTCCGCGATATATTTGGTAATGATATTTCGTGAGGCCTTGGCAAATAGGTCTCTATTTTCATTGAGTTCATAAGCGTAATACATCGTCTCTTCAAAACTCACAAACGGAGTGTCAAAGAGTCTAATATTCGCAAAATAGCCATACGTCTCTCTGTTTCTTGAGTCAACGATTGGTCTATAGACGTAGTGCATGAGGTTATTTTTAATAAGTCTATTAATATAGTCTTCATACTGAGAGAAGTTAGTCTCTTGATAAGAAGAGATAGTTTGATAAATATAGAAGGGTTTATTCTCTTGGTGCGCGTATGTCGCGGCGCTTTGTCCCTCTTTAATTAGGGAGCGGTAATTATGATAGAACGCGGAGTTAGGAACCACGCCTATAGAATAGGTAATTCTCTCTTTGAAGTTATTAACTTCAATCGCTTTATTAAGGGCTTTAATAAGGGAGGAGACGAATTGAAGCGCATCATCGGTGCTTGTCATTCCTAAATCAAAGACAAAGAGCTCGTTTTCACTGACATCGAGGATCTTTTTAGGGTGATGAGAATCGCTTGCAAAAGGATAGATTTCGTTTCTTAGGGTCATCGCCACAAACCCTTCCTCTTTATCGGTGTTTAAAACGGACTGCTTAATATGGAAGAAACGGATACAGAAGGAATATCCTGTCGGTTTTTTCATATTATTGATCGTTTTAGAAATAGTGGCTTCATCGGTAAGCCCAGTCTTTCCTTTATACGTCTTCTTCTTTTTCTCACTATTTGCGGGAGTGATGTATTTAAGGATATGTGACTCGAGGTGGATAAGCCCGCTTTCTTTATCGTAGTGGAGGAGTTTTAAAAGGGAGAAGTAAGGAGTCTTACTCCCTTTAACATGGATATCCGCTTGAAGATATTGCTCAACATTTTTTTGATTTGTTTCGATATCATTTATCCATTTTTTCACTCTTGCGATATCGTTAGGATGGAATCTTTTATAGAAGGTATCGAGACTAGTGGTCTCTTTATTTCTTAGATTAGTTTTATTAAAATAGGTGACACTTTTATGAATGGTGTCAACAATATAAACCCTTGAAGTATTAGACTCCCCAAGAAGTCTATTTTTACTCACCTTGTTATGATGACGGATAACCAAAAAGGAAATAAGAAAAGCGATAATAACAATTAGCGCAAACAAAATAATTCCAAAGAGGAGATCAAAGGCTAAATCGTTAAAGTTCCAGTAGTCGATATATAAAGTGGGGCTATTCATATAGCCTTATTATATCACTTTTTATGAATTTTCCATTCATAAAGAAAAGCATAATAAATATTAATAAAATAACCCCTATTTTATGGTATAATCAATCGCATAGAGGAATACCCAAGCGGCCGAAGGGGGCAGTTTCGAAAACTGCTAGGAGATTAACGTCTCGCGGGGGTTCGAATCCCCCTTCCTCTGCCATGAAGTATTTATTAAATACTATTGATAAATATTTATTGATACATTACAATAATTAACCGATAAAAAAATGGAACCAGAACTGTTAGCTGATGCTAGTATAGATCCTCTGAGTAGTCTCACCATATTGGCCGACGATGTGTCAAGTGGCTCGATTTTTTCGTTGCCTAACTGGGCCTGCTGGCTCCTCATTGTTTTGATGGTAATTATATGCGGCCTCCTTTCAGGCAGTGAAAACGCTTTTGATAACTGCAATAAATACCATTTCAAAGTCCAAGCGGAAAAAGGAAAAGTCACCGCTAAACTAATAACGAGATTTATCGATAAGTTTGATAATACCCTCACCACTGTTTTAGTGGCGAATAACGCCATTCAAACGCTTATGTCCTTCCTTGGGGCCATGGTTTTCTATGGAATGTTTAAAGGGGAAAACGCGGAGACTGTTGAAGCGATAGTGGCCACCATTGTCATGGCGGTTATTGTCTATGTTTTCTCCGATACGATACCAAAAATCCTCTCCGACACTATTCCTAATACCATGGCGGTTATTTTAGTGTGGCCGGACTTTATTATTTCCATTATTATTTGGCCGGTGGCGATTTTATTCCGTCTCATGCTTAAAGGCGTGCAAAAACTCTTCCACTTTAAAGATGAGTCTATCCTGACAAAGGAAGACTTTATCGAGAAAGCGGATGAAGCGCTTTCAACAGAAAACTTTAATAACGAGGAAGAAGAACTTTTTGAAGATAATGAAATCGAACTTATCGACCGTACCTTCACTTTTGATACCATCTCCGCCTGGCAGGTCTATACTCCACTTAATAAAACCGTGTCGATTGATATTAAAGATTTAAACGCGAGCTATGTTAATAGTTTTATCTTGCTCAATGAATACTCCCGTTTCCCTGTCTATGAAGGGAGAAAGAGTAATATCGTCGGTGTCCTTTCTATTAATAACTATTTTAAGGAATATGGACTAGATCCCCATGTGGACGTCAGAAGCGTCTTACTCCCACCGGTATTTGTTTATGATGACGAGAAAATCGATGAAGTGTTTAATACGATGAACAGTGAGCAGATCCACCTCGCTATCGTCAAAAATAGAGAAGAAAAAGTAATCGGGATGATTACCCTTGAGGATGTCCTCGATGTCCTCGTCGATAAGAATAATCCCGCTCAAGTAGGAGAGACTGTCTTATGAGTTTTGGCGCTTTAGTTGCTTTATATACTGTTATTATCGTGGTCCTTATCCTCCTCTCCTTTTACTTTTCTGTCGCTGATATGGCGTATGGCTCTGTTACCCTTTCAAGGATGGAAAGAATCGCTGATAAAGGCGATAAGAAAGATAAGACCGCTGCGAAACTTAAAAGGCACTACGATACGACTATCTCCACCATTCTCTTCTATAACGATGTGTGTAATGCCGGTATTGATATCTTTGCCACCTTCCTCGGTGTTCTTATTGCCACGCAGTACGATTGGAGTATGAGCGCTGCTAATGCTGGTCTCATCTTCTCCCTTATCGCTCTTATCTTTAAAGTGGCCTTTGGAGATATCATCGCTAAGTCGATTGGTAAGGTTTATAACTACCGCTTAGTTAGATTCTACGCTCGCGTAATAAATGTTTTATATTATATTTCGATTCCAGTTACTTATCTTGTCGGTGGTTTTGGCTCTCTTGTGACCTATCCAATCACTCATAACGTGAAAGAAAATGTCACTAATGATGAGGACCTACAGGAGATGGTGGATGAAATTGAAGAGGAAGGAACAGTCGACGAAGAAAAAGCGGATATGCTAAGAGGGGCAATTGACTATGCGACCACTGAGCTATATGAAATAATGACTCCAAGAGCAAAGATCTTTGCCGTCGATAAAGCTAAACCAGTTAGTAAAATTCTATCCGACGAGAAAGCTTTTACCCACTCCCGTATTCCTGTTTATGAAGAGAGTATTGATAACATCATCGGTTATGTAAGAATGAGAGATCTCATCGCCCTAAAGATTCAAAAGAAAGAAGATATTACCCCAATTATAGAAAACATTCCAATCTTCCCTAGAACTGAAGAGATTAATGATATCCTTGCCTATTTTAATCAGCATCATTCCCATATCGGTGTGGTCCTTGATGAATACGGCGGTACTGAAGGTATCGTTACTAAAGAGGATATCGTTGAGGAAATCGTTGGAGATATTTGGGACGAAACCGATGACCCTGATGAATTAATCGACGAGAAAACAGACGGCACCTTTATCGTGGACGGGTCGATGAACCTCGAAGACTTCTGTGAGGAGTTTGATATCGACTATGACGAGATTGATACGGAGTATGTCACTATTGGTGGTTTCATGATTGAGCTCCTCGATGATAGATTCGCAAATGTTTGGGATGTCGCTTGGCTCGATGGAGTAAAGCTTCAGGTTATTGCGGTGGATAAAAATAGAACCGTTAAAAAGCTACAAGTCACCCCTAAGCCAGAAGAGGAAGAAGACGATATTCCTATCTTAGCGGTTATGGGTAGACCAAGCGAAAAAACAAGTCAAAAAAATGAGTCCAAAAAGGATTCAAAAACAAAAAAATCTAAGTAAATCTTAAGTATTTAACTTATTTTGTCATAACTCCAATAAGGAGTTTTTTTATCTCTTCATCGCTAAGCATCTCATCGATATCTCGATATGAAGAAATCTCTTTATCTAAAAGATACGTGTATAAGTTATTGATTAAAATATCGGTGAAATTCTCGTGCTTAGAGTAGTCCACATCGAGTTTATTTATTTGCTCAAATAGAAGGGTGATGAGGCAGCGCCTAGCTAGGGCAATCATAGAAGGCTCAAGCCAGTAGTGAAACACCACGTTTTTACATTTTTCTTCAATTGGAAGAAGCCTTAGATACATCGGAAGACCTTCGTTCGCGTCATGCCATAGATCGACATAAACATAATTATATTTTTTAGAAATCGCTTCTTCTTTTAAATAAACAAAAGCGTCTTGGTAGAGTATTTTAATTTTTGACTTTGTTTTTAGTAGTGGATATATATTCTCATTAAAGATAGAAATGATATCTTTGTTATTCTCAAGAATAACAACGCTTTTAACTTCATCTTTAAGAGAGAGCATATAAGCGAGATAGCCTAGGCCTAGTCCGCAGATAAGGACATTACCATTTGCTTCCTCTATCATCGCCTTCATAGTTTCGATTTCATTTGGATTGATACTCATCCAAATAACATCTTTATCGATGAGAGCGAGATACCTATATTCTTTATCAAAGTAGCCAATCTGAGAAAGCTCTTCATAGTAGTGATCCTTATTCACTTTTATCTCATCAAGCGGGAAGGGTTCATAGGGTTCATAGTGAAGATATTTTAATTCTAGATTTCCCTTTTTTACTTCCGGAATTGCAAGCTTATTATATGGATTGCCCTCATATTCACTGACATTTTTCTTATGAAGCTGCTCATGGAAGTAATGCTCCGCAAGGCTATTATTTTCTTCGTCTTCGAGATCGATTTGATAGTAGTCCATCATCGTTTCATAGACATAGTCACTTTCATTTTCATCCTCAATTCCATCGAAATCGATATAAAAGCCGTCCGCATACATCTCGTTAAGCATATCTGCGACGGATAAATTAACTTCTTTAGTGTCGACGAGTTTATTAAATTCTTCTATGTCTTTTTTACTAAGTGTAATTTTCATACGATTATTATATTAAATAAATGCCCTTTTGATAACAAAAACGCACATGCTACTAATCAATAGAGTTCAATTAAAGAAAAATAATTTTATTTCAAATTATTTTTAGCTATAATCACTAGTTATGGATTTAGTAAAAGCTTATTGTCCACAGTGCCATAAAAATCATTCAAAGAGTGATCCTATTTTAGTTAACCCCGATGATAAAAATGCGGTTTGTCCAGACTGCCTAGCTGAGTTTAAGACTAAACAAGGGATTAAACTTTTTGAAAATCATATCGCTCTTCTTCTTCACGATGCCTATTACACCTTAGAGCAGATTAATGATTACAACATGGCCTACCATAAATTTGCGGACATCATTGAAATTGATCCCTCCTGCTGCGCCGCTCGTGAAGGGAGAATTATCTCTTTAATTTATCTTTCCACTTTTAAATACTGCCAGATTGAAAACGCGAAGATTCTCTTTGAAAAAGATTTAGGAGAGTATTTAAGATACCGCCCTAAAAAGCTCCTTCCTTTCATGAAAAGAGTGAATGAGACACTTAATGTTTATCAGTCGAATCTTTATAATAAACTCTCTAATCAGGGACTATTTTACACTCTGGATGGACTAAGAATTTATTATAGTCACTGCTATGAAATCCTTTCCGTGAAGATCCTTCTTCTTGACCTCTTAGAAAGATTAAGTGCGAGAGCCAAAGACCCCACTCATATTAATGAACTTATCGAGAGAATCTCAAAAGAGTATGAGGACCTTAGTAACTTCCTTAATAGGACAGAGTTTTACTCCCCCGCGGGAGATATCTATAACGTCATCTCCTATAACCCTGAAAATGGTGAGGTTTTAATTACGAGATCCGTCCCCGCTTTCGATACCTCCAAAGTGGTCAAAAGATATGGAACGACCTCCTACTTTAATAAAAAGGAAAAGCGTAAGAAAAAAGCGGTCCTCTTTCACTCGAGATCCGCTTTATATACCTTTATGAATTCTCTTATCTCGCTTGGTTGGCTCTGCTTTGTTCTTGCCTTTTTATCGATAATTAATACATTCCTCGTTATCTTCTTTACGGATATTAGTTATCTCCCCTTTATCTTCGGACCACTTGCGATACTCCTAATTATCTTAGGACTGGTGTGTCTATTCGTTCACCGTAATAAGTTCCATCAATACTTTAAAGACGATGAAGAGTAGCTACTTACTAATTAGTCCATTTATTCTTAGATATGTTAAGACCTTCGTTAGGGCTCTAGCTCGATGGGAGATCTTATTTTTTTCTTCTTCGCTTAGCTCGGAAAAAGTCATCCCTTTTTCTTTTACTAAAAAGATTGGGTCATAGCCAAATCCGTTTTCTCCATTATGGATTTCACCCGCTATTTCCCCTTCTATTTCCCCAGTAAAATAGAGCGGTTTATCCTCAACATTATATAGACACATCGTACATATAAATTTGGCTTTTCTATTCTTACTTCCCTCTAAATCGGAAAGAATCTGTTCCATCGCTTTAATATTTGAGCCGCATTCTTTCATATAGCGGGAGGAGTGGACCCCTGGTCTATTATCTAACGCCTCTATTTCTAGTCCCGAGTCATCCGCTAAAATTGGATAAGAGGTATATTTACTTACTTCTTTCGCTTTTATCGCCGCGTTTTCTAAGTAGGACCCATCTCCCTCTATAAAGTCGATATCTAAATTAAGGTCACTTAGTCCATAAACAATGATTCCGTGCGGAGCGAGTACGTCTCTCACTTCTTTGACTTTTCCTTTATTATTAGTGGCAAGAATTATTTCGTAGTTCATATCTATATATTATATTTTCATAAAATAAAAAACACCGACAAAGTGTTTTACTCCTGGAGCAGGTGACGGGAATCGAACCCGCGTAATCAGCTTGGAGGGCTGATGTTCTGCCACTGAACTACACCTGCATCAGTGAATATATTATAAAAGCACTGCCTTTAAAAAGGCAATAACGATATTTATAAATTATTTATTTATAAACTCGATTACTTCATCGTGAGGGATATAGCCTAAAGATGACTTAGATAGCACCCCATTTTTAAAGAGGAGGAGAGTGGGGATAGAACGGACTCCAAATCTTCTATTTAAAGATTGATTTCCCTCTAAATCGGTATCGATTTTAATGATAATGGCGCTAGTTTCACCTGCCGTATCGATATCCTCTAAAACAGGAGATAGCATCTTACAGGGTCCGCACCAATTAGCGAAGAAATCCACTAAAACAAGAGGGTTCTGCGCTATTATTTCGTCAAACTGTGCTTCATTTTCAATGTGAATAATCATCTTAATTACCTCCTAAATAACTAGCCAGAATATTATATAAAGTAAGATTAAATGAAATGGGTAATAAGCATAGGCTCCATAGTCAAACCACTTCTTACTATATCCTCTATCTCCCGAGCAGAATAGAAGGAGTAAACCCGCGATCATCGCGTAGGTCTGGAAGGCGCCATTTAGATAGTCGTATGTCGGCATAATAAAGGCGATGAGCCAAAGTATCAGGCAGACGATAAGGAAGAATACCACTCCATAAATATTTCTTAAATATTTATATTTATCAGTTAGTTCTGGATGTTCTTCCACCACAGGGACATCATTACCCTCATCATCATAGGCAATATCCACAATTGGATTATTCTTAAAGTAGATTTGTACGGACTTATAGCCGAGATAGAAGGCCGCAATAATCGCGATGGAATACCATCCATACTGGGTTCTTAAGTAGTAGGGATACCAGTTAATGGAATCGATTTCAGGATTACCATATTCAATAGCAAAGCAGACATATGAAAGAATGCCAATGGCGATTGGAATAAGGGCTAAAAGCCGCAAAGCGGGACTCTTTTTCTGTTCAAATGACCAAACGAGGAGCACTCCTAAGATGAGATCAATAAAGATATTTCCCTCGATAATTCTATAGTCTTTAAGTGCGTATTCGGTAATGATTTGGAAGATTAAAACGATCACTCCGACAATCGCAAGTCTTCCAATATATTTTCCTGTATGATGGGTATGAAGAGCCCCCTGAACAATGAGGTAGCAAAATAGAGGAAGTGCGAGTCTCCCAATCGCTCTTAAAACAGTGACTAATGTATTAAGCCCTCCTCCCATATCGGGGATAAATAGCTGCATAAAATAACCGATATGATCAACAGTCATACAAACAATCGCCACAATTTTAATGACGAAATCTGAGACTTTTGAATTATTTCTTATGGCTTCTAAAAAACCATTCATACGCCCATCATAACCTCCAAAATTATAAATAAGACGGCAATTATATTGTTAAGAAAGTGAGCGAAGAAGCTCGCTCCAAAGCCCCTTCTTTCATAGACGAAGCAGAACACCCCCGCGGCAATAAGATATGAAGGTAAGTTTATCAGCTCATTTTCTAGCTCTTCATTCCATCCTCCACCGATTGTGGTGAAGTCGAAATGGATAAGCGCGAAGATAATAATCGTGAGTAGATATGCGCTCCATCTATTGATTCTTCTAAAAAACGAGAAGAGTCCAACCCTATAGGTCACTTCTTCCACTAACGGACCTATTATACCAAAGACAATAATCGAGGCAAAAGGATATAGTTCCGTTAGGGTATTGATACTGCTTTGGTTATTATTTCCCTCAGTGGTATAGAAGAAACTAATAATGAAGGAATAAACCCCGCTTGCTAAGATTAGCACTAAAAAGGCTAAAAATCCAAATAGATACGTCTCGCTTTTTGTAAATGTCTTCGCAAAACTTCCTCTTTCTTTAAAGACGAGAGCGAATAAAGCGGCGAGTACTAAAGCATACGCCGCTACATTTATCGTCATATTTCCTCTTGCGGTGTATAGCGTATCGCTATCCTCATACGCCATGAGGAGTATCACTTCGACGATAAGCGCGAAAATCTGTAGTCCCGCAAAACCGATAAGAAAAGCAAATATCTCCTTAACGGGAGAGACCATCGTCATATTATTAAAGCCGTCATAACGTTCTTTTGAGGTATTAGGGGCGTGACAGGATGGGCACTCATCCCCGACCTCATCATATTCCGTTCCACAGTTTGGGCACACGCGTTTAGAGAAATGCATACATAGAATAATACACTTTTTTAACGTAAAGTGTTATCACTTTAATTTAAGCGAATACTTCGCTATAATTAAAGAGTTTTATGAAAGAGGTCATCTCACAAACTACATATGAAGAGGATATCCTCTCCTCCCGCTTCATCGCTCTTGTCTACCCCCTTAGGGACGCTAGTGAAGTCAAAGATATTATCACTAATGTCAAAAAGGAGTATAAAAAAGCCACTCATTACGTCTATGCCTATCGGCTAGGGGAAACGAGTAAAAGTAATGATGACGGAGAGCCAAGCGGCACTGCGGGTCGACCAATCCTCGAGCTCCTTCATAAAAAAGAAATTAATAACACCCTCATTATTGTGGTGCGTTACTACGGAGGGTCTAAGCTTGGCGCGGGACGCCTACTTAGAACCTATGTAAGTACCGCTAATGAGGCCCTAAATAAAGCGGAGTATAAGGAGATATAATTATGCCAGACTGCGATTATAACTGTGAAGCATGTGATGTCGAAAACTGCGATTCACGTATCGAAAAAGCCAGAGCTAATGACCACACTCACATTAAGAAAATAGTGGCTATTTTATCTGGTAAAGGAGGAGTGGGTAAATCTTATGTCACTTCTCTTCTTGCGGTCTCACTTGCTAGAGATGGCTATAAAGTGGGTATTATGGACGCTGATGTCACTGGTCCTTCTATCCCTAAAGCCTTTGGCCTAAGTGGAATGCTTATGAGTGATGGGCAGTATCTATACCCAGTAGAGACTAGCCTTGGTATCAGAGTGGTCTCCTCTAATCTCCTCATGGAAAAAGATGATGAACCGATTATCTGGAGAGGTCCTCTTCTCGCCTCCCTAGTGAGACAGTTTTATGAAGATGTCGCCTGGGGAGATCTTGATTATCTTCTTATCGATATGCCTCCAGGAACGGGAGATATCGCGCTCTCAATCTTCCAGCTTCTTCCAATTGATGAGCTTTATATCGTGACGTCCCCTCAAGATTTAGTCTCTCTTATCGTCACAAAAGCCATTAAGATGGCGGAGCAAATGCATATAAAGGTCAGCGGTGTAATTGAGAATATGTCGTATATACTCTGTCCTGACTGCGGGTCTAAAATAGAGCTATATGGCTCTCCATCATCTTTAGATGATGTTATAACCCATATCCCCCTTAACCCCGCAAATACGCTTCTTATGGATTCAGGGCTAATTGAAACCGCTATAGAGGAAGCGATAAATCCAGTTACAAGTAAAATAAAGGAAGGAAAATAAAACTATGGATGAACTTATTAGAAGAAGAAATGAAGTCTTCAAATTAATGAAAGAAAACTCCGCTTTAGTGCTCCATGCGACGGTCACTAAAGTCTCGAGTGAAGACGAGGAGTTACCCTTTGTCACCAATACCTCGTTCTATTATCTCACTAATATCAGGCAGGAGAATTCCGTCCTCCTCCTCATTAAAGGGATAGGAGAGGAGCTCACTTATTTATTTGTGGATGAATATAGTGAGCTTAAAGAGAAGTGGACCGGGCGTAGACTCACTACGAAAGAGGCCCGTGATATCTCTCATATCGAGAATGTCCTCACTTCAAATACCCTTGAAGCCACTCTCGATAGTGTTCTTAATGGTCACTTTGGAGATATCGGTTCTATTAATACCCTCTATCTCGACCTCACCCCAGAAACTAAAATTGGTACGAAGAAAGATGGAGAGCCCTACTTCACTAAAGATCTCGCTGCGGATATAAAAGCGGTCTTCCCCTATGTAGCGATTAAAAACGGGAAGGATTTAGTGACCACGGTAAGACTCGTCAAGAGTGAATATGAAATCGATTTAATTAAGAAAGCCATTGAGGCTACGAATACCGGAATTATGCACCTCCTTTCTAATCTACATGGCGGTCAGTATGAGTGGGAAGTTTCTGATGACTTTGCCTACTACGGAAGAAAAGATAATAGAAGAGAACTCTCTTTTCCCTCTATTATTGCGGGTGGTGTGAACGCCACCTGTCTCCATTACCCTCAGCAAAATGATAGGCTTGGAGATAATGACCTCGTTTTATTTGACCTTGGATATCGAGAGGAGAATTACTGCGCGGATATTTCTCGTACCTACCCAGTAAACGGGAAGTTTAATGATACGCAGCGTAAAGTCTATGAAGCGGTCCTTAACTGTAATAAAGCGGTGATTGAATACGCGCATGTGGGTCTATCCTGTAAAGACCTTAATGATTTCACCATCGAATTCCTAAGAAAAGAATGCATCCGTTTAAAGCTTATGGACCCAAGTGATGATATTAGAAAATACTATTACCATGGTGTCTCTCACTATCTAGGAATTGACACTCACGATGTGAGTTTTGGAAGAGATAAACCCTTAGAGGTCGGTAATGTTATTACCGTGGAGCCAGGTCTATACTTCAAAGAGCTCGGTATCGGTGTCCGTATTGAGGATAACGTGGTTATCCGTGATTGGGGCGCGGAAGTCCTTTCTCCTCAGATTAAAAAAGAGATTAAAGATATCGAAAAACTCATGGCCACTAAAGCGAGGTAAATGTGGAGAAATATATCCTCTCTATCGATCAAGGAACAACTTCCTCTAGAGCCATTCTCTTTGACTCTAAAGGTCATATATTTCAGAGTGCGTATCGAGAAATAAAGAACTATTTCCCTAAGTCTGGATGGGTAGAAATCGACCCACAAGAGCTTTGGATTTCCGTTATTGAAGTAGTTAACGAAGTCTTAGTCAAGGCAAATATCACTTATTCTAGTATCGACTCTATTGGGATTACTAACCAAAGAGAAACAGTTGTGGTGTGGGACAAGAAAAGCGGACTCCCAATCTATAACGCGATTAACTGGCAGAGTAGACAGAGCAGCGAAATCTGTGAACGCTACCTCGATAAAAAAGAGTTTATTCATAAAAAAACCGGTCTTCTTATTAACCCTTATTTCAGTGCCTCTAAAATAAGATTTATTTTAGAAAACGTCGAAGGCGCGGAAAAAAAGGCCAGAGAGGGGAAACTCTTATGCGGGACGATTGATACCTGGCTTCTTTATAAGATGAGCGAAGGGAAAATCTTTGCCACGGACGTCTCTAACGCTTCTAGAACGATGCTCTTTAATATCAATACACTAACTTGGGATAATGAGCTTTTAGATTTATTTGGTATACCCGCTTGTATGCTTCCTAAGGTCTGTCCATCCTCTTTTGACTACGGGACCGCTACTTTCTTTGATAAAAATCTTCATATATGTGGAGTGGCAGGTGATCAGCAGGCCTCCCTATTTGGTCATACCTGCTTTAAAAAAGGCGACTCAAAAAATACGTATGGAACCGGATGCTTCATGCTCACTAATACTGGAAAATGTCCGGTGTATTCTAAAAACGGGCTATTAACCACAGTGGCCTGGAAGATAGGGGATGAGGTCACATACGCTTTAGAAGGAAGCGTCTTTATTGGAGGCGCGGTCGTGCAGTGGCTTAAAGATGAGATGAAGATGATTAAAACCTCTGATGAAAGCGAAAAGGAAGCTAATTTATGCGAAGACACGAATGGGGTTTATATCGTTCCCGCGTTTGTGGGACTAGGGACTCCGTACTGGGATGATAACGTACGGGGAGCGGTATTTGGTCTCACGAGAGGCACAAATAAACATCAATTTGTAAGAGCCGCTCTCGATAGTATTGCCTATCAATGCGCGGACGTCTATCTCGTGATGCAAAAAGAAACGAAACTCGAAATCCCTGTTTTAAGAGTGGATGGAGGGGCCACGGAGAATAACTATCTCCTCCAGTTTGAGTCCGATATTCTTCATATCTATATTGAAAGAACTTCGTGTAAAGAGATTACCGCTCTTGGAGCGTGCTATCTCGCGGGACTATGTTCAGGCTATTTCTCCTCGATTAAATCAATCGAGAAGACTCACGAAGTCGAAAAAGTCTTTACGAGCGAGATAAGTGAAGAAGAAGCAAAGAAATATTTAAAGGGCTGGGAGAAAGCCGTTAAAGCCACCCAAGCATATCGAGTGGATAAATAATTTATAATTTTAATTTATATTAATATAAATAAAAATTAAAAAAATAGTGCTTTACGTGCTATTTTTTTGTGTGCTAAAGTGGGTTTTATGAAATCAAAAATCCTCGCTATTGTTCCTAGTAGCGCTCACCGATATCTTTATAAACAATATCGAGTAAAAGATCCCTTTTTTGATGTGAAAATTGTTTCTAAGGAAGAGCTTTTTCGCTCTTTTTTTAATAAATACGATGCGAGTTATGCCGCCTATCTTATTCATAGTGAAGGCTTAACCTATGACTTTGCTAAAGAGATTGTTTCCTACTTTCCTTATCTAGATAAAGTGGAGCTTAAAATTGGAGAGGTAACCCCTAAACTCGCTTATATTATTTCGCTTAAAGAGAAATGCGAGAAATCAGGTTTAGTTAATCCCGTCGAAAAGCCCTTTTTTCCTGAGCTTATCTATCAGGATAGAGAAATCGCGCTTCACGGTTATAGGCCTAATGACTGCTACTTACTTAAGCTCGGACTAAATCTCCCAATGGCGTTAAATATCGAGCCCAAAAGGGAATATGACGTCGACTATTTTACGGACGCTGACGATGAGGTTTTATATGTCCTTAACGAAATTTCTTCCCTCATTAGTAGCGGGGTCTCCCCTTCTAATATTTATATAAACTTCGAAAATAAAGACTATACCTATTTACTTGTTAAGTACGCGCCAATATTTAATTTAAAAATCAATCATCTCATTTCAAAAGCCCTTAATACCGCCCCAATTTGTCTTAATTTCCTTAAAAAACTTGAAGAGTGTCGCGACCTTGATCTCGCTCTCGATTACCTTGAAGATGGTTATAGCGATGACCCAAACTACGGAACTATTATCAATTTAATTAGTAATAATTCTTATAAATTTCTTTCCATAGATGAGCAGATTTTAATTTTTAGAAAGCTTTTTAGTGAAGAAAATATTCACACTGATACTTATTTAGGAGCCCTTAATATTACCTCTGGCCCTACCTTTAATCCTGATGACCATATCTTTATTTTAGGTTTTGCCCTTGATTACTATCCAAAAATTAAAAAGGATAACGCCTATTTAAGCGAAAAAGAAAAAGAAAAGATTGGTTTTTTTGTAGCGGAGGAACTTAATAGAACCGAAAAGGATGATGTTCTTTTCTTCCTTAATTCCCCCTCTCACATTCACCTTTCTTTCTCTGAATATGTCTTCGCTAATAGGTATTACCCAGTCGATCAGGGATTTATTAGTCAGAATTTTATTAAAAACCATTTTGTGAGTGAATATTTCTCTCGCGACTACGCCTATATTAATGCCTGTAAAGCTGAAGACCTCCTCTCTAACTATCTTCAAACTAGTGATAATCTAAATTCACTCCGCTACTACTGCCCTGAGTTTAAAGATGAAATATACGCTCACTATGATTACTCATATATCGGAGATGAATCGAAAGTAGTGGAAGACAATAAGAGCGTCTCCCTTTCCTATAGCGGCGCTAGTCTCTACTTAAAATGTCCATTTTCATATTACGTAAAATATATGCTTAATATAAGCGACGAGAGAAATACCTTTAGCACTAATATCGGTAGTATTGCGCATGAAGTATATGAAAAATACTATAAACTGAAAGACTCATTTAATTTTGAGACTGTCTTTAATGACGCCATTAATAACTGTAAAGGCGATTTTACTACTCGTGATTTGATTCTACTTAATTCCAATCTTAAATACCGTATCAGTTTTCTTTTAAGCGTCTTTAAGCAGCATGACAGCGAAATGGGGAGCGCTTTAACGGCAACGTATGCGGAAAATAAAACCCAAAATGTCAAACTAGACGAAGACGGTCACATCAGTATCAATGGTAAGATTGATAAGTTTATTGTGACGAATAATCACTATGCTTATATCGTGGACTATAAATCCTATCAGATGAACTTTAAAGAAGATCAGATTAGTAACGGCAAAAGTCTCCAGCTTCCTACTTATCTTCTTCTTGCGGCCTCTGACCCTAGGCTTTCCTCTTATGATATCGCCGGTGTCTTTTATCAGCGTTATCTTCCTAAAAAGCCATATGGAGACGACCAGTATTACCTTTTAAGTGGAAAGATTCTTGATGAAGCGGAGGCTCTCTCTTCTTTTGACCCAAATAAATCCGTTCTTAAATACACGAAAAAGGGAGAAACCGATATGGTGAGTAGTGAGGATTTTAACCGCTACGCTGAAACGGCTAAAAAGACTTATCTCGACGTTGGAAATAAAATTCTCATTAATGACTTTTCAATTAATCCAACCTTCTTTACTAAAACTAATGTGGCTTGTACCGACTGCCCCTATAAAGATATTTGCTTCCGCTTCTCGAAAGTGAGTAGTGAAGAGGAAGAAGAGAATGAGGAGGAAAGCGCTGATGAGTGATATTAAATTCTCCCCTTCTCAAACTGAAGCGATTAATGGGTATCCTAACACTAATATTTTAGTGAGCGCTGGCGCGGGAAGTGGAAAGACCACGGTCATGACGGAAAGAATCGTTAAACTTGTCAGTGAAGGCACTCCTATTGACCATTTCCTCGTTTTAACCTTTACGGATGCCGCCGCTAACTCGATGAAGAGTAAAATTAGGGACGCGATTGCCTCTAGTGGTGACCCTAAAATCCGTGAATCGATAAATAAACTCGACCAATCTCATATTGAAACCTTTGATGCTTTTGCTCTTTGGCTTGTTAAGAAATACTCCTATCTCGATTCTATTAAACTCGATAAAGATATTTCGATTATCGATAAGGGAATCATGGAGATTAAACGAAATGAAATTCTTGATGAAACGATAAGTGAATACCTTGGCTCAGATTCTATAGAAGGCGAAGAGTTTACTGATATTTACACCACGTATTCCTATAAAGATGATCAAGAGATTAGAAAGACTATTAATGAAATAATAAATCAGGCTCATCTTACCTCTAATAAAGAAGAGTATTACACTAAGTGTAATAGTCTATTTAATGAAGACTATATTAGAGAAAAGATAAAAGGAGTCATTAAGGAAACTATCACCGGAGTTAAGCAGTATATAGACTATATTAATAGACCAGAGTTAACTATTAATGACGTTCTTCTTGATGACTTAAATTTATATCTTAATAGTCTTCTTTATTTTGACGATGGAAGCGCGAGAAAAACCTATGACGATTTAGAAAATGCTTTTAATAATATTCCCTACCCCACCTTTAGTAAGAAATATAAATATGACGATGAGTACCTCCACGATACGGATAAGGCTCTTCACGGCGCGATTAAAGCTTATATAAATGAGTGTAAAGCTCTTTTCTCCTTTAATAGTGAAGAGGAGATTGTCAGAGACTATATGTCGCACCGCTATGAAACGGAAACGCTCGTTAAGATGGCAAGGGAAGTCGATGATAAACTCACCGAATATAAGAGAAGTCTTAATGTTTTTGAGTTTAGCGATATCTCATTAATGTCCGCGGAGATTCTTAGGAATAATCTTGATGTCGCAAGTGAACTACGAGACTCTTTTGACTATATCTTTATCGACGAGTATCAAGACACAAACGATATCCAGGAGTCAGTAATCGAAGCGATTAGTAAGAATAACGTCTATATGGTGGGAGATATCAAGCAGTCGATCTACGCTTTTAGAAATGCGGACTGTGAAATATTTAATGAGAAGTTTAATGACTATAGGATGCATAAAGGCGGGAAAGAAATCGATATGAACGATAACTATCGAAGCCGAAAAGAGATCGTCGATGGAGTTAATCAGATGTTCTCCATTCTTATGAACCCCAAAAGCATCGCCTCTAACTCCTCCCCTATTGACTATATAAACGGCAATCATAATTTTATCTACGCGCGAAAAGACTATGAAGATCACGTCTATAAAAAGGAATATGGATTTGTCTTTAACCAGTTCCACTTTGAAAAAAGCGATGATCCCACCGCTCCCGATTCTTTCGAATATCAAGCTAATCTCATCGCTGATGATATCATTTCTAGGATTAATAGTGAGGAGCAAATCTACGATAATGGGGAGAAAAGAAACATAAAATATTCCGATTTTGCAGTCCTTATTCAAGCGAGCACTCACTTTTCTGCGATTCAAAGAGTGTTTAATGAAAGGCATATCCCTCTCGTTATTAAAAAGGATGAGGATTCAATCGACTATTCCTTTAAGCAAATTATTAAAAACCTCGTCAAACTTGTCTATTTTGTCTCAATTGATGAGTATGAAAATGACTTTTATCACGCCTATGCCTCTATCTACCGCTCCCCAATTGTGAGTATAAAGAATAAGGATGCCCACTTATATGAACTCCTCCATAATAAAGAGCTTATAAAAGAGGACGAACTCTACCTCAAAATAAAGAAAATTTCGAGTGAAGTAGAATCCCTTTCACTTTCTGAAATTATGC
Organism: Coprobacillus sp.; assembly: GCA_021203815.1. Classification (GTDB taxonomy): domain Bacteria; phylum Bacillota_I; class Bacilli_A; order RFN20; family CAG-826; genus JAJQAP01. Next base: position 35,030 of record JAJQAL010000023.1, read on the forward strand.
TCGCTCTTTATAATGATTTTGATTTTTTGGGGACGATTTTCTCCCTCTCTTCGTACTCTAAAAACGCTCTTTTATTTGATAAATTTCTATCAAATAGCTTAGAAATGGAAAGACTTGGATATACGCTTAAAGAATTTGTGGACTACTACGATAACATCGATAAATATAACATCTCAATTGAACTCCCCTCTGACTCAAGTGTAGAAAACGCCGTCATCCTTTCAACCATTCATAAGGCCAAAGGTCTTGAGTATCATATCTGCTATTTCCCCTTCCTCGATCAAGCGCCAAGGGGAAACACTTTTAGAAGTCCCACTCCAAAACTCATTACCCCCACTAAAAATAATGGTCTTTTATTTCAGTATAAAAAGGAGAATAAAGAACTCGTTAATTCGTTCCTCCAAATTAAGGATAATAGGGATAGTAAAAGAGATAAATTCTACGAACAAATTCGTGTTTTATATGTCGCTCTTACTCGAGCGGAGGATGAGAATATCATCTATTTAAGCGATGCGACGAAGACTAATATGTTCCTCGATTCCGCGAAAAACTTTGGTCAGTTTATTAAGTTCGCGCTCGATAATTATCCGTATAGCTATAATCTACACGGGAATGTTGAGCCTCAAAATCTTAAGCTTGAAGTCAGTGGTGAGGAGAGTAGTGAAGTTAAACCTATTACTATTTCCTCTATTAATCCAGACTATGAACTAGTTGAACGCACCCACGCTTCTAAAGAAATGAAAGAGGAAGTTGACCCAGAGGCTCTTAGAAGAGGAACAGAGCTTCACTATATCTTAGAGCATCTCGATTTCGCTCATCCTGACTATTCTGTCTTTAAGGGAGTTAAAGAAAAAGATATTGACCACATTAAGGAGATGCTAAGTCTCGACATCTTCAAAGATGTCGAAAGTAAAGATGTCCTCCATGAATTTAAGTTCTATGATGAGGCAAATGGTCTTACCGGGATTATTGACTGTATGCTCGTTTCCCCCACTAGAATTGATATCATCGATTTTAAGACGAATAATATTGAAGACGAGGCCTATTATAACCAGTTAAGAGCATACCGCTCATACATTAAGAGCGTCTCAAGTCTACCTGAAAAAGACATTCATGTGCATTTACTCTCCCTTGCTGGTAAAATTAATTTGGATATAAAACTATGAGAATTATTGAATTATCAAAAAGTCAGTTTCACTCTTTTCTGAAAAGAGCGAAAGTCGTGGGGATTGATGAAGACTACGCTTATGATGTCTATCATTTATCCTGCGATATTATAAGAGACGCCACTCAAGCGGATGTTTTCGGTAAATACGAAACTAATAACCCTGTTGATCAGATGTTTTATGTCGTTGGGGAAGTTCAGTTTTATTTTAGAAATATCCCCTTAGAGAGAAGAGAAAGCGTTAAAAAAGACGATGATCTAAAGCAAAACTTTGCCATTATGGTCGCGGATAAATATCTCTCCCTTTCATTTTTTAAATATAGTGAAAAGAGATTTTCTAATAAGTATTTACCTCAAATTTCCACGATTCAGGTCTATCTCAATTTCTTTTTAAATACCCTTCAGTCACTTTCAAAAAACAATCCACGTGTCTCTTTAGTGCTCGATATTTTTAATAAAAGTGTGAAACTCGCTTCCACTTCTATTTCCCTTCTTGTGGAGGGACATGAAAGTGAAGCATTCTCGGGCTGGAGAACCCTTCATGAGTGTGAGTGTATTCTTCTTATTCTCGATAAGTATGGAGACGACGCTGTGGATGCCTATAATAGACATATCTTATATGGACAGGCCTACCGTAACTTCTACGACAAAGAGACCACTGATAAAATCTTCGTCGATATTAAAAAGCAGATGAAAGACCTCGGTCTAAAGAGTAAAGACATGAAAAAGTGGATTGAATACGGCTGGATTAAGGAAATTAATGCTTTGCCAGATGAAGAAAGAGAATCCCTCCACCTTAACTTTAGAGATGGAGTGGAGAAACTTTCAGGTCTAGAGGAGTGCTCTAAAGATTACGATTTATCAAGTGAGCTCATTCACTCTACGCCCACTCTTATCTATAAAGATGATCTCTTCTTCTACTTTAAGACTTTAACCTGTGTCTATTCGACCTTCTTTAGACTCGAAGAGATGTTCTACCGCCTCTATCAAAAAAGCGCTACTCCAGAAGCGATAAAAAGCTATGAAGCGATGAGAAAGGTCTATATTCCTATCTTACAGTTCACTCACGAAACCAATATCAAAGACTTTAATGAGTATAATCAAAATAGAGCGAGGGTGAGAAAAAATAGCCCAAATAAGGGTGAAGAAAGTAAATAAAAAAGCTAGGAATTGCCTAGCTTTTTATTTTATGATGCCTATTTTATTAGTCATATCCTTCGTAGCAAGATCCACCGATAAACTCTCTAATTAATGAGTTAGAGGGAATCCATTTACTCGGCATATCGACGAAGAATTTAAGCATACGGATTAGTCTTTCTGCAGTGGGGAAATATGGCGACTCTTTATCCACCATCGCAAGAAGTGGGAGGCAGTATTTTTTCATCGCGCATAGCTCATAGGAGAGGAAACTATTAAAGACGAAGTTTGCTCCTTCCTCAGTGTCATATATCCATTTGAACTCGCCTTTACGGACAGAGTCCCAACTGGCAATTGTCTCTTCCGCGGAGGAGTTTCTAAACTGGTAGTCTCTTACCATTCTCCTAAGGAGTCTTATATCGGTTGAGGATAAAGGATTCTCGTTATCGATATTAACCTGAGCCTGAGGGGCAATAAAGATTTTAAATTTCTGATGATTAGGAATGGAACGCGACATCTTTTCATTAAGAGCGTGAATTCCTTCAATAATGATGGGTTCATCCTCAGCGATTTTTAGTTTTCTCCCCGGCACTCTATAGCCTAGCTGGAAATCAAAATGAGGGAGCTCTACTTCTAGCCCTGAGATGAGGTCGGTCATATTTTCATTAAATAGCTCGATATCTAAAGCGTCGATTGACTCTAAATCGATATTTCCCTCTTCATCAACCGGACACCTTTCTTTCGGGAGGTAGTAGTCATCAAGAGATATTCTAATCGGATGAATCCCTCGGCTTAATAGCTCTATTCTTAATCTATTGGCAAAGGTGGTCTTGCCGCTTGAAGATGGCCCAGCGATACAGATGAGACGAATATTTTCGATATCATCTTCGATTCTTTGTCCAAGTTCACAGAGCTGACGGGAAGAATTAGCTTCACATAGATTAATAAAATCGATAATGCCGTCTTCCTTAATGTGCTCATTTATATCCACTACGGTGGAGGCATTAGTGGCCACGCCATATTCATGGGCTCTCTTTAAGGTCCTACCAAAGGTAGGAGTGTCCTCAAAAGTGGGGATTTGTCCGTCTAGTTCGCTTCTTGGATACTGAATAATAATTCCAGGAGAATAGAACTTAAGTTTCCATCTTGTAAGGTAGCCGCTAGAAGGAACCATCCTTGAATACATATAGTTCTTATATCCGCAGCACTCGTAGTAGTGGGCGGTCTTTTCAGGTCTATATTTCATAATATCGACCTTATCTTGATATCCCTCTTTTTCAAAGATTCTCTTCGCCTCTGCTTTCGAGACGATATTTCTCGTAAAGGGAAGGTCGAGTCCAACGAGACGGGCCATCTCCACTTTTAACTCGTTAATAAGCTGATTAGTGACAATCACTTTGGGCTCTAGAACCTGAAGAAATAGAGAACGTGACACATTTATTGAGAAACGTATCCTATAATTTGGATGAATATTATGCATTGCCATCGAAATTAAATAACGGAGCGAGGCTTCGTAGATATGCTGAGCTTCTCTATTAGAGGTGGTAAGAGGCACCACTGTGGCATCCCCTCTAATGATATAGGTAAGCTCTTTCACGCTATTATTCACGAGAGCGCAGATGATATTTTTGTCATTCCCAATAAGGTCGAGAATAGATATCGGCTCATCCTGAATAATTTCTTCTTCATTCAAAACAATCTTAAAAGACATTCTTTTTCCTCTTATCTAGTTTTCTTTCCTTTATTGTAGTTAAATCATAGATTTATTTCAATAGGTTATTATTTTCTATTATGGCGGATACGGGGAGCCGATTTTGCCGATATTTATTGCCCGTACACGGAAAATATTCTAAAATATTTTTCGTATAAGTTAGGTAAAGACGTGAAAAATTGGTACAAATCCCTCTCTGAAAATTACAAGACCACTCTCTGGACTTGTTTTATTGTGGTAATCGCTTTTATCGCAATGATTCCCCTAATCCTAAATGGTAAAATGGAGTTTCCAATCTCTATTGCAACAGGGGGACTACTTGGCGCGATATTCTATTTCTGCTTCGGTTTAAGCGAGAATATGCGCTCCCAAAAAGCTAATAACGTCGTAACATTAACTATCATTATTGGCCGTATCTTTGTTGTCGTGGGACTTACCGCTTTATTTGCGTTTTTATATTACAGAAGAGATATTCATATCTTTGAACCCATCTCTTTTGCTACTTCTTATTTTATTAGTTTAGTGGTGCTCCTCGTCGTTCACCTTGTTAATGCCCATCAGGAGAAGAAAGCTCATGACAGTATTTGCGAGTGATGAATTTAATGAAAGAATCTCCGTCTTCATGGACTTTGATATTGCGGGAGAGGTATGGACCTCGCTTATCTGCATGGTCATTATCCTCGTCCTCACTTTTATCGTCGGCTATATGGCTAAGCACCATGACCCCTTAAAGAAAACTAAAGGTTTACTATATCTATCCGAGTGGGGAGTGACCTTCTTCGATGGCCTGGTCCGCGATATGATGGGTCCTCAGTTTGAAGGTTTCGGTGGCTATATTATGATTATTGCTATCTACCTCTTCCTCGCTTTTATTTTTGGAATGACTGGACTTCCCTCTCCATTCACTAATCTCGCGGTTCCTCTCTCTCTTGGTCTATCGACCTTTCTTATGATACACGGGACCTCGATTTATTATAAGAAGTGGCGTTACTTTAAGCGATACATTGATCCTAACCCCATCTTCCTTCCAATTAACTTAATTAGTATGTGGTCCCCTCTTATCTCACTTACTTTCCGTCTATTTGGAAACGCGATTGCTGGATGGGTCCTGATGTCGATTGTTTATAACGCTTTAGAGAATGCCTCCGCTGCGGTATTCTCGTTTGTGGAAAGCGGACTTGGTTCTATCTGGTTTGCCCCCTTTATCGCTCCCGCTCTCCACTGCTACTTTGATTTATTCTGCGGCTTCATCCAGACGACTGTCTTCATCTTCTTTAGCATGATTTTAATCAGTCAAGAAGCCCCAGAGGAAATAGAAGAAAAACTATCATTAGAAGGAGGTAGATAATATGAGTCCTGCTTTA
>JAJQAL010000009.1 GCA_021203815.1 Coprobacillus sp.
ATCGCTATATTACATACATATTTTTAGGAGAATAATATAATGAAATACACTATTGGAATGGATGTCTCCACTCTTATAGAGTGCGAACAAGATGGTGCAAAATATTATGATAAAGGAGAGGAGAAAGAGCTCCTCTCCATCCTAAAATCTTATGGAACTGACCTAGTTAGAATTAGACTATGGGTCGATCCATATGATGAATGGGGGAATCCTTATGGAGCGGGAACTTGTGACCTTCCTTATGTCATGAAACTCGCCCGTAGAGTCAAAGACATGGGCTTTAAGTTTCTCCTTGATATCCATTACTCCGATTTTTGGGCGGACCCCTATAAACAGTTTGTCCCTAAGGCCTGGAGCTGGTATTCCTTTGAAGAGCTTAACCATGCGGTTTATAACTACACAAAAGATGTTTTAACCACTTTAAGTGAAGCGGGTCTTAAACCCGATATGGTGCAAGTGGGAAATGAAATAAGCTTTGGAATGCTTTGGCCTCAGGGGAGAATCGAGCATAAGGAATGGAAACCTTATGACTCTAATCAGTACGATGACTTCTGCTCGCTTCTTGGAAGTGGCACCAGCGCCGTCCGTGAGTTTGACCCAGATCTTCCTATTATTATTCATATAGAACGTAGTTTTAATAAAGACTACTGTCTCTTCTTCTATAACGAACTTGTTCAGCATAATGTCGAATTCGATATTATTGGACTTAGTTATTATACCTACTGGCATTTTGGATACGACTTCCTCATCGAGAACATGAACGCTTTATATGAGAAGTTTCATAAACCTGTGATGATTGTCGAGTCAACCTTTGCGTTTACTACGGAGCACTTTAATAGTGACCCTCACGCAAAAAAACTCGCGGTGAATGACCAGTATATTCCAGAAAGTAACTATACGGTCCCCTATCCAATGACCCCAGAAGGTCAAGCCCAGTTCTTCGATGACCTCCTATATAGACTAACAACAGAAGTAGAAGGTTTTATTGGTTTTATCGACTGGGAACCAGGCTGGATCCCCACGATGAATGGAACCTGGGCCACCTGGGCCGCGCTTAAATATATGAATATGGAATATGATAAACCCGGGAATGAGTGGGCGAATCAGTGCCTATTTGATTACCATGGTAACTCTCTTCCCGCGTTAGAGATTTTTAAAAAGTACTCTGACCTCGCTAAAGTAGATGAAGAAGAAGAAAGCAAATAGCCTCTTCTATTAAAACAATTTAAAAAGCACGCTTTCGAATAAGTGTGCTTTTATGTTACGCATCTAAAGTCTTATTTGTTTTCTCTATCCCCAAGGCAGAATAAAGCATATAGCGGAATAGATTTGATATCATTCTCCATCCCAAAGTTTTTCTTGCTAGCTTTTATCATCACCTTTGGTGTGTAGATATCTTTATATACCTTTAGAGCCTTAGAGTCACTGTTACGAGATGATTTTATTTCAATTGGAATTAGTGTTTCTTCCTTTTGAATAATAAAATCAATCTCGGCGATTCCATGTGATTCCCAATAAAATGGTTCAAAATCGTTATCTATAAGCTGACTCATCGCATACGTCTCTATTATTCCTCCTCTTATTTCGCTTGGAATCATCTCCCATCTTGTTTTTGATAAAATAAGATTTATGGAGGTTAAATAAAGCCCCGTATCGTTATAGTAGAGTTTAAACCCACCTATATCTTCATATGGTTTAATAGGATATACTACTTCTTTAACTCTATTTAAACGATAAACCACTCCCGCTTCAACTAGCCAGTGTATAGGAGTGAAAAATGTTTTTGCCTGGGCTTTAGGTTTTACCGCCCCATACATAAATTTTTTGTTTTCTCTTGCTAATTGAGACGATATAGAGTCATATACCTGACCAATCTTAATAGATTCACTATTTGAAGCATATTCCTTCATGTCTCTTCTATAGGAAAGAATAATCTTAGAGTGGATTTCATGAACCTGATTCATATCGCCCGTATTTATAAATTTATTCACCGCTTCGGGCATGCCCCCCACTTCAAGATATTCGTCGTAGTAGTTAAAAATTAAATCGTGAGTCAAAGAAAACATTTTTTCATTTGCCCTATATGACTTTCTAATAGCCTCCACTAAATCGTTTCTATTATTTGCCATAAGAAACTCTTCAAAATCTAGTGGTCTCATGTAGAGAATATCAACTTTCCCAACGGGAAAGGAGTAGTGTCCCTTATTAACGGCATTCCCAAGAAGCGAACCCGCAGCAACAATATGATATCCATTTTCTACTTCACTAAAATATTTAAGGGAAGTTAGGGCTCTTGGACAATTTTGGATTTCATCTAAGATAATAAGAGTAGTGTTTTTATTTATTTCCTCTCCAGTAATTTGTTTCATCCTATTTATTATTTCACTAGGACTAATATCATCTTCAAATATCTCCTTATAGCGGGGAAAGGTTTCAAAATCGAGATATATAGTATTTTTATAGTGCTCCTCTCCAAAAGCTTTTAGAGTATACGTTTTTCCAACTTGTCTCGCCCCAAAAATAACAAGAGGCAATCTATTACTATTCTCTTTCCATCTTAAAAGCCTAGCTTCTATCTTTCTTTTCATATTTTTATTTTAACCTGAATCTATATAAAATCAACTAATATTCATATTGATGTCTGATTTTTGTAACCATTTTTCAGACATTTATTAAATCTAGGCATATTTTTCTTATATTAGTGGTTTATAAAGCCTATGACATTCCCCATTACCTTATATATTTAATATGACGGCGGATTCTTTTTATTAATGTTTATTAAATTGTCTATTTTCTATCTATTTTTATCAGGGTGTTTTATTTAATAAAACGCCTTAGTTAAATTAAAGTTAATTTTTTTATTTGCAAATAACTTGATAAGGTCTAAAATATACTTGAACCTAGGGATGGATAAGTAGTCATAAAATATTGATTTTCTGATTATTATCTACCCTCACATATTAATTTTTGGTAATTTAGCCACTTTTAGTGGCTTCATTATATTATTATTTTCATTTAATACTTTTATTTAAGGAGGATTAAAAAATGAAAAAATTTAGTCGATGCTTAGCGCTTGTCGGACTTGCCGCTGTTTCAGTCGGCGCTGTTGGAGCGTTAACATCTTGTGGCAATGATATCGAATACGAGTATGATGAGGAAACAGGAGAAATCATCGAGTCTACAGTCGGTGATGGCGATACCGAATTAAAACTCTGGTGTCCATCCAATGCGATTGAGACCACTTCTCAACTCGTTAGTGATTTCTGTAAGGAATATAATAATTTCCGTAAAGATTATCACGTCAGAATTATTGCTCAAGGCGAAGGTGATGCGGCGACCAATGTTATTACTGATGTAACAAGCTCTGCTGATGTTTTCTTCTTCGCTCAGGATCAACTTGCTCGTCTTGTTCAAGTTGGTGCTTTAAGTAAAGTGTCTTCAACCTATGTTGATGATGTTACTGCTCGTAATGATGTGGGTAGCGTTGCAGCTGGTACAAGTGGTGACACCCTCTATGCTTATCCATTAACTTCCGATAATGGTTACTTTGCCTTCTACGACAAGAGTGTTCCAGGACTTCAAGAAGAATTTGAAAGAGAAGGTGGACCTCGTCAGGAAGAACTCATTAGGATTTGCGACGAGAACAATAAGCTTATTTCCTTCGAACTAGATAATAGTGGCTGGTACCTTGCTTCTTATTTCTTCGCAACCGGATGTGTTTCTGAATGGACCACTGATGACGATGGCACTTTCGTCTCAAGAGTGGATACCTGGAATTCAGACGCAGGATTAATTGCGGCCCAGGGCGCTTATGAACTTATGAGTAGCCGTATTTATTCTGGTAGCTCCGATGCTGCTGGACAGTTCAATAGTAATGCGGCTATCGTTGTTTCTGGAACATGGGACACTTCTGCCGTTCAAAACATCCTTGGTCCTAACATGGGTGTTTCTGAACTCTGGAGCTTTACTGTTGATGGTGGTGAGACCTATTATCACCTCAGCGGCTTCTCCGGCTACAAACTTGTTGGTGTAAGACAAAACGCTGATGGTAACTTAAACGTCTGGTCTCATACCCTTGCTAATTACATCACTGACTATGCTGGTCAGATGCTCAGATTTAATGAGTTAGGTTGGGGACCAAGTAACCTTAAAGCTCAGGCCGAGCCAGAAGTTCAAGCTGATGAAGTTCTCAGCGCTTTAAACGCTCAAAACGCTTATGCTATTCCACAGGGACAGTTCCCAAATGATTGGTGGGATGTCACAGTAACTTTAGGTGCTTCTATTAGAGGTAGTGGTGGTACTGAAGATGGTCTTTGGGCTTGCTTAGAAACTTATGATGCTTCTCTAGACTCTATTCTTGCGCCTTACGAGGCTGAATACATTCTTCTCTGTGGAGGGATGAATAATTGGGACAACTCAAGCGCGGGTAATGCTGAAACTGAATTTCTATATACGATTACTGGCGCTGGTAGTGTTAACTGGACAGTAGAAGTTACATTCTCTGATTGCTCCACTGATGCATGCTATTTCCGTTTCATCTTCCCTGATACTTGGAGCTATACTGTTGCCGGTGGATCGGCCCTTACTTCAGCTCCAGAGGGCTTTACTGCTGCAACCGAAGGTTATGATAACATCATTTATAGCGGCGTTGCCGGAACCTATGGTATCACTCTAACCTGTACTCTAGGTGGTGATCTTTTAACTGAAGTCAGTAATGCTTCTGTTGTTATTACTGCACATTCAGCATAATTATTAATCTAATAGGGCCAGGCCTTTTGTCTGGCCCTTTCTCTTTATGAGAAAAATCGTGTATTATATTACGAATTTCGTAACAAAAAAATAAGAAAACAAATAATGTGATGACTAAATGTAATTAAAAGAAAGAAGGAATCACAAAATATGCAAACTTACACTGAACTAGAATATTTAGGCCTTAGTCGTATGCAAAAAGCATGGTACTCTTTCCTCATGTTCTGGGTTCTCCTTCCTGGGAGACTTTGGAAGTTCTGTAAATTTATTGGTCGTTTCTTTAAAAAGTGTGGAATCAATATCAAAAAAGATTGGGTTGATATCACTAGAACGTTTAAATACGGAGATTGGAAGACAAAACTATCGTATTTCGTCCTTGGCTTCTCTAACTTAGCACATGGACAAATCCTTAGAGGTGTCGTCTTTTTAGTATTTGAAGTTGTCTTTATTGTTTATACCGCTATTTGGGGATGGTACTGGATGGCAAAACTCTGTCTCGCCGTTCCAGAAAGTGGTAGTAAGTTCGCTCAAACTGCAACTGAAGTTGGTGAAGTTTGTATTGATATTACCGGAAATGGTGATCTTGTCTGCGGCGAAGAAACAATCTATGGAGATAACTCCCTTCAAATTCTAATTTACGGCATTGCGTCTATTGCTGTTTGTATATGTCTTCTCATTACTTGGCGAATGAATGTCAAGCAGTGCAGGATGATACAGGAGAATCTCGCGGCTAATAAAGAACTTGCTACGAACAAGGATGATGGCATGGCTATCATCGATAAGAAGTTCCATGTAACAGTTATGGCTTTACCTCTTATTGGTATCCTGATATTTACGGTAATGCCGATAATTGTCATGATTCTAATAGCCTTTACTAATTTTGATCTGGGTCACCAGCCACCAACGAATATCTTTACTTGGGTTGGCTGGGACAACTGGAACGAACTGTTTACCTGGGGAAACGGCTCTAATACATTTGGAGCAACTTTTGGTGAACTGCTTGCCTGGACTCTTATTTGGGCGCTATTTGCGACCTTCACTAACTATTTCTTAGGTATGGCGGTCGCTATCCTTATTAATAAAAAAGGCATTAAATTAAAGAAAGTTTGGAGAACTATCCTAGTTATAACCATCGCGGTTCCTCAGTTTATTTCCTTACTTTATATATCAAAGATATTCGATGAATCAGGCCTGATTAATGGAATAAGACTATCAAACGGAAATGATGGCATTCCTTTCTGGACTGGTGGAGAAAGATTCCGTGGACTTCTCCCTCGAGTCATGGTTATCGTGATTAACATTTGGGTTGGTGTTCCATACCTCATGCTTATTACCACTGGTGTCTTAATGAACATTCCAGCAGACCTATATGAATCCGCGAAAATTGACGGGGCGAATGCCTGGCAGATGTTTGCGAGAATTACTCTCCCATACATGATGTTCGTTAATGGTCCGTATCTGTTAACTTCATTCGTCTCGAATATGAATAACTTCAACGTTATCTACTTCTTAACTGGTGGAGGACCGAAGATCTTAGGAGAAAACGCTGGTAAGACTGACTTACTGGTCACTTGGATTTACTCCTTAACCGTCACTAATAGTGAATACTATAAAGCCGCGATTGTTGGTATTCTCGTATTCCTAGTCGTTGCGGTTATCTCCCTTATCGTCTATCAGATTCTACCATCAAATAAAAACGAGGAGGACTTCTCATAATGGATTATTCAAATATGACAGTCAACCAAGCAATGGTTGATGACCTCGTTTTCGAGCATGAGCAAGAATTTGCTCAAGAAAAAATACATCATAAGTCTGATATGAAAAAACTCAAATTCGCCGCGGAGAAGAGAGTCTGTCGTTCTAACTGGAAAGAGTTTGCTAACGGCATGCTAACTCGTCACCAGGTTGAAGAGACCGCTATCAGAATGAGATATCAGGAGTGCTTACATGAACTCCAAAATAAACAAGAATTAGAGCTTGGCACTCTCACCGATCCCGATGAGATCGAGGCTTGTAAGGCCCGTCAGCAGGACGAGATTAATATCTTCACCGGCCGTGATGATATCGTCCTTAAGGCAAAGCAGCAAAAAGAAAGCGCTGAGCTTGCTAGTAAACAAAAAGAAGAGCTAGCCTCTCTTACCGCTACTTACGACGAGAAGATCGCTGCTCTCCCTGAGGGTGAAGAGAAAGATGCACTCGTCGCGGAAAAGAAAAACGCTCTTGCTGATCTTAACCGTGCTCAGATTCACGAAAGTGCTAACTGTGTCGTGAATCAGAAGAGAGACATGACGGCGACGCATCACTATAAGCAGAAGCAGCGTTCGCATAAGTCTTCTCTTAGAAGAAATAGAATAATTGTTAATACCACAATCTATATTGTATTAGTTATTCTATCTCTCGTCTGGCTCTCCCCATTCGTCCTTCTCGTCCTCCAGTCCTTCCGAAATGAAGTTGGTTCTGGCGGTGAAATAGTGAGAAGTATGTCTGGCTATGTCTTCACCTTTAATGATGATGGAAGCCCGGCTCTCGGCTGGGATAACTATATTTATCTCTTTACCGAGGAAACAGGCTTCTGGAGATGGTATCTTAATACCTTCATTATTGCGGTAGTCGTGGCCGCTGGTGTCACTGTAATGACTATTCTTACAGCGTACGGCCTCTCTAGATTAAGATTCAGAGGACGTAAACTTATTATGAACTTAATGCTCGTCTTAGGTATGTTCCCTGGCTTTTTAACCATGATTGTTCTCTACTGGCTCCTCAGCTGGTGGGGACTGACGCAGGAGGGCGCATTAGGCGGCATCATGCTTGTGGATATCGCTTCCTCAGGTATGGGCTACTACGTGACTAAAGGATTCTTCGATACCATCCCAAGATCACTCGACGAGGCCGCTCGTGTTGACGGCGCCACTCGTCTACAAGTTTTATACAAAGTTATTCTTCCTATGTCCGGACCGATTATTGTCTATGTTGTCTTAACAGCCTTTATGGGTCCTTGGGCAGACTACATCATGGCATCTTATATCGCATTCAAGGAACCACTCACATATAACGTGGCCGTTGGACTATATGAATGGCTGGATAAAGATAGCATTGGTAGTATGTTCACGATATTCTGTGCGGGCGGCGTACTGGTCGCGATACCTGTAACAATACTCTTCATGGCTCTACAGAGATTCTATGTTGAAGGTGTTACCGGTGGTGCGGTGAAAGGATAATAAAAAGGAGATATTATTATGGCAGAAGTAAAACTAACTAATGTTAAAAAGATGTACGACAACAGAGTTGTCGCCGTCCAAAACTTCAACTTAACTATTAAAGATAAAGAGTTCATCGTTATCGTTGGACCTTCGGGATGCGGTAAGTCCACTACCATGAGAATGATTGCGGGCCTTGAAGACATCTCTGATGGAACCGTCGAAATCGACGGCGTCGTGGTTAATGACCTCGAGCCAAGAGATAGAGATGTGGCGATGGTCTTCCAAAACTATGCTCTTTATCCTCACCTCACTGTCTTCGATAACATGGCCTTCGCTCTTAACATCCGTAAGGTTCCAAGAGAAGAAATCTATGAAAGAGTGAAAAACGTCGCAGAGACCCTTGGTATTACCGAGTATCTCGCCCGTAAGCCAAGAGCTCTTTCAGGAGGCCAGAGACAGAGAGTTGCTATTGGTAGAGCGATGGTTCGTGAGTCAAAAGTATTCCTCCTCGATGAGCCACTCTCTAACCTCGATGCGAAACTTCGTAACGCGATGAGAGCGGAGCTCATTGCTCTTCGTAAGAAGATTGACTCTACCTTCATTTACGTTACCCATGACCAGACCGAGGCCATGACGCTAGGCGACAGGATTGTCGTTATGAAAGACGGACAGATTCAGCAGGTTGGAACCCCTGAAGAAGTCTTCGATCATCCTTATAACCTCTTCGTCGCGGGCTTCATCGGTGCTCCTCAGATGAACTTCTTCGATGCTGATCTTGTTAAAGACGGCACTAAATACACGGTCTCTATCTTCGGTGAGAGTCTCGAGCTCTCCCCAGAGAAAGAGAAAGCGATTAAAGCTAATAAGATCGAGTCTCAAAAGATTGTTCTCGGTGTCCGTCCTGAGCATATAACTGTGGTGGATAAGGACACTCCAGATAGCTTCCCAATCACTGTGGATATCTCAGAGATGATGGGCAGCGAGGTCCACTTACACTGCTCCTGTCCTAACGGACAGAGTATCATTGTTCGTGTGGCCACACTTAACCTCTCCCCTGAGGAAAAGAAAGCCCTTGAGCCAGGGAATGTCATCTATGTGACCTTCACTGGAAACGCGATGCATGTCTTTGATCCTGAGCTCTCCCGTAACCTTACGGTTCCTAAAGACATCGAAATCCCAGCCTCCTTTAACGATACTGGTGATACGGTCTATATTCAGGAAACCGAAGAGGATAGCCTTAAGAATAGACAGGCGGATGAACTTGCCGACCTTAAGCAGAGCTATGGGGAAAATCTCGCTAAAGCGGAGACTAAAGACGAGCAGGCCGCTGTTAAGGCTCAGTATAAAGCTGATGTTGCGGAGCTCAAGGCCAAACATAAAGACGAGAAAGCCGCTTATAAAGAAGCCGAGAAAGCTCGTCTTGCCGAGCAAAAAGAGCGCGCTCTTGCCATGGAAGCGGAGCTCAAGCAGAAAAAACAGCTTGAAAAAGCGAAAAAGAATGGCATTGTTGTCGACGAAGATCAAGATTCTGAGGATAACAAGTAATTATTATTAATTAGATAAAGGCGAGAATTCCCATTTATGGAAAGTAAATTTATCGTCAATATCATACACCGACCAGAACTTTCCCCTGAGTACGCCGAAAAGGTGAACGGCAGGGGAAAGA
>JAJQAL010000006.1 GCA_021203815.1 Coprobacillus sp.
TCACGTATTAAAAGAATTAGGTTTATTGGAGCGGCTTCTATGGATTTTGCTTTTACCGCTTCTAATAGAGCGTGTGGCTATATGATTTTTACGGATAACTATTGGGATATTGCGCCTGGTATCTTATTATGTAAAGAAGCTGGGTCTCATATTTATTCTCTTGATGGAGAGTTCCATTTTGGAGATAAATGCGTCATCGCCACTAATAGCGATGAAGTCTATCAGTTAATTTTAGATTCACTTAAATAAACTCGCAGTTTTTCTTTTACTACTAAAAGAAAAGCAGGATTGATATAATATTTTTTGCTATGGAAGATAAGATTGTTATAAAAGGAGCAAGGGAAAATAATCTCAAAAATATCTCACTAGAGATACCTAAAAATGAGCTTATTGTTTTTACTGGATTATCTGGAAGCGGGAAAACCACGCTTGCATTTGATACAATCTTTGCGGAGGGTCAACGCCGCTTTGTGGAATCGATGTCTAGCTATGCGAGACAGTTTCTTGGAAACTTTGAAAAACCAGATGTTGATTCTATAGAGGGACTATCCCCAGCGATATCAATCGATCAGAAAACTGTTTCTCATAACCCTAGGTCCACAGTGGGAACAGTCACAGAAATATATGATTACCTGAGACTTTTATTTGCGAGAGTGGGAACCCCTTACTGTCCTAATCATAACGAGCCTATTATTTCTTTATCTCCAAGTGAAATGACCGATATTGTGATGAATAATCCTTTAGGAAGTCATATCATTCTCCTATCTCCAGTTGTTCATCACGAAAAAGGAACACAAAAAGATGTTGTGGATAAGATAAGGGCAAATGGTTTTGTTCGTTTAAGAGTGGATGGAGAAATTATTGATATAGAGGATTTTAAGCCCCTAGAAAAGAACAAAAGACACGATATTGATATCGTTGTTGATAGAATAGTTTTAAAAGAAGACTCAAGAAGCCGAGTATTTGAATCTATTGAAACCGCACTTAAATGGGGAGACGGACTTCTTGCCTATATCTGTGAAGGTAAAGAAAATGTCTTATCTCAGCGACATACCTGTAAATACTGCGGTTTTTCTGTTCCTAAACTAGAGCCTAGACTTTTATCTTTTAACTCTCCTCTTGGCTACTGCCCTGACTGCAAAGGTCTTGGTTTTAAACTTGAGGGAGATGTTCATAAGATAGTCCCGGATGATTCTTTAAGTATTGGTGACGGTTGTATTAGATATTTTAAGCACCAGGTCCACTCCCAAAATCTCGAGTGGCAAGAGTTTAAACTTCTTTGTTCCCTCTACGATGTTCCGCTTGGTGTTCCTTTCCGCGATTTAACCGATTATCAAAAAGATATTGTTTTAAATGGATCAAAAGAGCCGCATTCATACGCGATTAAATCTAGCTCTGGTAATGTCACTAATCACTATGGCTATATTGAGGGAATTAAAACTAAACTTGAAAGACTTTATAACGAAACCTCATCCGATATGATGAGACAGTACTATGAACTATTCCTTTCTGAAAGAGAGTGTACAACCTGTCATGGATCTAGACTTAGTGACACCGCTTTATGCATTAAAATTGACGGGAAAAATATATATCAAGTCTGTCAGATGCAGATTAAAGATATTAATAAATTTATTAAGCAGTTAAGAGGAAAACTCTCTAAAACTCAGCTCGAAATTGCAAAATTAGTCCTAAATGAAATTGAAAATAGAACTCAATTTTTAGTTGATGTTGGACTAGAATATCTCACTCTATCGAGAATGAGTTCCACTTTAAGCGGCGGAGAAGCGCAGAGAATTCGACTTTCTACGCAAGTTGGGTCTCGTTTATCTGGAGTTTTATATGTTTTAGATGAACCAAGTATTGGTTTACACCAAAGAGATAGTCAAAAGCTCATCAAAACCCTAAAGGATATGGTGAATATTGGTAATACTCTTATTGTCGTGGAACACGATGAGGAAATTATTCGCAGCGCTGACCATATCGTAGACCTTGGGATTGCCGCTGGTGCCCACGGCGGTGAAGTAGTCGCTCAGGGCACTGTGAATGATATTATTAAGTCTAAAGATTCTATTACCGGTAAATATTTATCAGGGGAATGGAAGATTGAAGTTCCAAAAAAGAGAAGAGAAGGAAACGGCCTAAATTTAAAAATTATAGGCGCGGAATGCAATAATTTAAAAAATATTGACGTGGAATTACCGCTTGGAAAATTCATCTGTGTCACCGGTGTTTCAGGAAGCGGGAAGTCCTCTTTAATTAATCAAACTCTCTATCCATATTTAAGAAATTATTTATACGGCACTAATGATCCAGTGGGAAAAGTTAAATGCATAGAGAATTTAGAAAATATTGATAAAGTCGTGGATGTCTCTCAGGAGCCGATAGGCAGAACTCCAAGAAGTAACCCCGCTACCTACGTAAAAGTCTTTGATGATATTCGTGATGTTTTTGCAAGCACAATCGAGGCGAAAGCAAGAGGCTACGATAAAGGAAGATTCTCTTTTAATGTTGTCGGTGGTAGATGTGAGACCTGTCAGGGAGGCGGCGTTAACCGCATTCCTATGAATTTCCTTCCTGACGTTTACGTTAGATGCGAAACGTGTGGGGGTAAACGTTATAACGAGGAGACACTTCAAATAACATATAAAGGTCTAAATATATATGATGTCTTAGAGCTCACTGTGGAAGAGGCTCTTGAAGTCTTTAAAGACCGACCTAGTATTAAAAAGAAACTCGACACTCTTAATGACGTCGGTCTAGGCTATATTAAACTTGGGCAACCCGCGACAACTTTATCTGGGGGGGAAGCGCAGCGAGTAAAACTCTCTTATGAACTTCAGCGCAGGCCAACAGGTAAAACTATTTATATCCTTGATGAGCCCACAACTGGACTTCACGCTCATGACGTAAAGAAACTCCTCGAGGTTCTTAATAAGATTGTGGACCACGGAGATACTGTTATTGTTATTGAACATAATCTCGATGTAATTAAATCTGCGGATTATATTATTGACCTTGGACCTGAAGGCGGAGATGAGGGAGGAAAAGTCGTAGCGACAGGAACTCCAGAGCAAATTGCTAAGAACCCTAAGTCCTATACCGGCCTTGCTCTAAGGAGTGTTTTAAGTAAATAAATTGTCATAATACAATTTATAGAGTAAGATAAAACGCGTATGTATAACTTCTTCTTCTATTTACTTCTAATTATAAGTGTTGCCGCACTTATATTTATTTGTGTTTATCTTGGACATTATATTCGTCAGCATAAAGAAATTGTAACTTGCTATAAAAAGCCTTTAATATATTCTATTGTCGCTGGAGTAATTGGAACAATTACTCTTCTAGTTGCCATGCTTATCGCTTATCCAAGAGCGGGCTTTACCGATATCAAGTGGTATCACTATCTCGCTACTATCGTAGGATCAATTGTAACCGGAGCCTCTTTCTTTGGTTTCTGGATCTGCTTTATTATGCATTACTACGGAAAGTTTTTAAGTGAGAAAGCGAGAAAATGGTATTACTGGGGAATGATAATTTCCCTATGCGCTTTTATTGTCTTTATCTTTGTCTTATCCGAAGGCTTTGCTGATTATCTAACCTATCCTCTTGTTAACGGCATTTCCTTTAGCGGCGGTCTACACTGGACCACTCCTAGACAGTCTAACTCTATAGCCTTCTACGCTATCTTCATTCTATTCGGTGCTATCGTGGTTTATCTCATGTGTGACCATAAACTATATGTCCAATATGGGAAGCATGGAATGGTAGATGGAACATTTATATTTGGACTAGTTACGGGAATTATAGGCGCTCGATTATTCTATGTTATTGGTAACTGGCAAGAATATAAAGGGACCGGCTTTGGTAATATGATTGCCATGTGGAATGGGGGACTTACTGTTCTAGGTGGTGTTTTTACCGGGGTCGTATGCGGTATTATTTGGCTTCTTGTCCGTTATAGAAAAGATAACTATTCTATCTTTGTAATGGTGGACATTATTATCCCCACTATTTTAATTGCGCAGGCCTTAGGTAGATGGGGCAACTTCTTTAATGTTGAGGTCTATGGGAACGCCGTTAATAGCGCCTGGTATGCCTGGCTCCCATCTATTATTACGAATAACCTTGCCGCTGGCGGGCAAGAAGGTATGATATATGCCCCACTTTTCTTAATTGAGTGCGTGGCTAATGTCGGTGGCTACTTTATTATTACCAAGTTATTTGGCAAAAAACTTAGAAAATACCTTGAAGATGGCGATCAAGGAGCGATGTATTTTGTTTGGTACGGTTTAGTTAGGCTCATTATGGAGCCATTTAGGTATTCTAACTTCAATATGGGTAGCGATGGATATTGGTCAATTATTTGGAGTGTGGCCTTTGTTTTAGTGGGTATGCTCGTTATATTAGTTAACCATGTCGTTAGATTTATTCTTAAGAGAAAGAAAGGCACATTGAGATACACCAAAGACACCTATCATAAATCATTTATTGGAACGATTGTCTTTAGCGCCCTTGCAGTGGTCTTTATTACCACTGGGTCGGTATTATTAGGTATTTACCCACTGAGCGAATCGTTATCCGGCTTTACAACTTCGTCCCTTGGAATGGTCTTCTTATCAGTGGGTTTAAGCCTCGCTATGATTGACGCGATTGTTATTATAACCCTTATTTCATCATATCCTACAAAGGACACTATAACATCAGTGTGTAAGTATGACTTATTTGTCTTTGATTTAGATGGAACTCTCGCCACAACTGATGAACTTGTTAGGCTCTCTTATATGCATCTTTATGACCTTCATAAAAATAGTATTTATCCAACTGACCAAACTCTATATGAGTTCTCGGGGCCACAGTTAAGAGATGTGATAAAAGAAGAATTCCCAAATGAAGATACAGAGAAATTAGCCCAGGAATTCTACGATTACTCCGCGAAACTTTACGATGATGTAAAACCATATCAAAATGAAGTCAAAATGCTTGAATATCTCCGTAATAAAGGAGTAAAAGTTGCGATATTTACTAATAAAAAACACGATTTAACTATTAGATGTCTTAATGGATGCGGGATTACTGAGTATATCGATATGATAGTGGGATATGAAGACTGTGAACCCCGTAAACCTCTTCCTGATGGTATCTATAAAATAATGGAAACATATGGCATCACTGATAGGAATAGAGTGCTCTATTTAGGAGACTCTCCTGTTGACGCTTTAGTCGCGAAAAATGCCGGGGTGGATTTCTGCCACATCAACTGGGGACCAAGGCATTATGATGAGAATCTCGCCTTACCCTACACAATCACTAATTATAAAGAGATTAAGGATCTATTCTAGGATGCAGTTTGATCTAGATTTAGAGCTCATGAAGTCTGACGAAAATAAGACGGAAATCGATGTTTTAGATTCTATTATTATTGGAGCGGGTCCTGGCGGGATTAACGCTGCAATCACACTTCATAAAGCGGGACTTCGTTTTCTTATATTTGAATGCGATATGCCAGGGGGCAAAGTGAATATCGCTCCAGAAGTGGATAATTTCCCTGGCTACCATAATATTCCTGGCCCAGATCTAGCGATGAACTTCTATCAAGATCTTCTTAATGAAGGTATTAAAATAAATTTTGAAGAAGTTACCGCTCTTGAAAAAGAAGGCGATATCTTTGAAATAACCACCAATAAACATAGTTATAACGCTAGAAGCGTTATTATTGCCACAGGAACGAAAAATAATCTCATTGGTCTCGATAAAGAAGAGAAACTTCTTGGACATGGTATTTCCTACTGTTCACTTTGTGATGGTCACTTCTTTAAAGGAGAAGATGTCCTTGTGGTTGGAGGCGGGAATGTCGCTCTTAAAGAAGCGATTCATCTTTCCTCAATCGTGGGTCATCTCTATGTTGTTCACCGAAGAAATGAATTTCGCGGGGAGCAAAGACTAGTGGACGCTCTTAAAGAGAAAGATAACGTTACCATTCTCACTCCATATATCGCCACAGAGATATTAGGAGAGGACGAAGTTGAGGGTGTCCGTATTAAAAATGTCGAGACAAGTGAAGAAAAAGTACTTAACGTAAAAGGCTTTTTTCCACTTGTGGGACAGATTCCTAACACTCAGTTTGTCTTCATGAAAGAAGTTAAAGATGAAAAAGGCTTTATTCCTATTGATAGAAATAGAGAGTCATCTTGCCCTAATCTATTTGCGATTGGGGATGTAACAGAGCGCACCACTAGACAAATCTTTATCGCGTATAAAGATGGTGAAATCGCCGCTAATACAATAATTAGTCGATTCAAATAACACTTTTCAGTGTTTTCGTATATAATAAAGTCATGCCATTAGAAGACGTATATTCATTCACTCAAAAAGTTAAAGAAGAAGTTGTTTCTAATACATATGAGTCTTTACCGCGCTTAAAGGCTCTTTTAAGTGCGTTTATTAGAATAAACGGAAAGATTGTCTTATCTTCTGGAGAAGAGAAGATTCTATTAACCACTTTAAACGGGAAGATTGCCCGTTTTATGTATTCTAATATCTCCACTGTTTTTAATGTTAAATGCCATATGGTGTATGAGAAGTTTGAACATTTCTCTAAAAATCAAACCCGCTACTCTATCTATGTTGAAGAAAGAGCGGAAGAAATCCTCACTGATTTAAATGTTGATCTTCTCGAAGAGAAGATATCAAGTGATATCGTCTTTAATGATGATACGATATGCGGATATCTAGCGGGCTCCTTCCTCGCTAGTGGTTCTATAAATGATCCCGTTACCTCTAACTATCATCTCGAGATAGTGGTGAATGACCAAAACTATGCGAAGTGGTTTCTTAAGCTTCTTTCTAAATTTAAAGGAGCCCATATGGAAGCAAAAATCACCACACGTAGGGGCAAATATGTGATCTATTTTAAAAAGAGTGAGATGATAAGTGACTTTCTTATCGTTATCGGCGCGGTTCAATCCTGTATGGATTTTGAAAACTTTAGAGTGAATAGAGACTACGTTAACTCTAGAAATAGAGTGACTAACTTCGATAACGCTAATATGAAAAGGTGTCTTGATTCCTCCACTAGTCAAATCGAGAAGATTAAGTATATTGATGAGGTCCTTGGATTAAGTAACATTACTAACGAAAAACTTTCTCTTCTCTGTTCCCTTCGCTTAGAAAATGACTCCGCTTCGATGAGTGAACTCGCGGAGATCATGAGTAAGAAGCTTGGCTATGAAGTCTCCCGCTCCTCGATAAATCACCTATTTCGCTCTATGAATGAACTATATGAAAGGCTAGAAGGCAAAAATGAATGAAGATAATAAAGAATTCCTTATGATTGTGGGAAGAAGAGTCCGTTACCTTAGAAAGCAGAAAGGGATGTCAATTCTCGATTTATCCGTAGAAGCGGGAATTAACCGTAACTATATATCAGACTTAGAAAGAGGAAGGCGTAATCCCACTATTGTAGTGCTTCAAAAAATCTCTATTGCCCTTAATGTGTCCCTATCTTTTCTCTTGGAGGGAGTGGATTTCTATTAAATAATTGTTTTTCTTTTAAGAAAAGGGAAAAAGTAGTAATATAAGAGTGCTATTAAAGGAGGCATGAAAAATGTCAAAGAAAATAAAAGTTGCTATCAACGGTTTTGGACGTATTGGACGTCTCGCTTTCCGTCGTGCCTATGACACCGGCGAATTTGAAGTGGTGGCGATTAATGATTTAGTCGACGCCGCAACCCTTGCGTATTTACTTAAATACGATACCACCCATAGAGGCTGGGAACAGGATGAAATTGGTTTTGATGCGGAAAAGAACTGCCTTATCTTCCGTGGGAAACACATTCCTATTCTCTCTAAGCCAAATCCAGAAGACCTTAAGTGGGGTGAATATGGTGCGGATATCGTCTTAGAGTGTACCGGACGTTTTAAAGGAAAAACTGATGCCCAAGTTCATATAAACAATGGCGCTAAAGGTGTTATTATCTCCGCCCCAAGCGACAGTGAAACTCCAACCTTCGTCTATGGAGTTAATGAAAAGAATTTAACTAAGGATATGACTGTTATCTCTGGTGCATCTTGCACCACTAACTGCCTTGCTCCTGTATGCCTCGTGCTCTGCAAAGAGTATGGCATTAAAGGCGGCTTCATGACCACAGTTCACGCCTACACTAATGATCAAACAACCCTTGATCTTGCGAAAAAAGGTAATCTCCGTCGTGGAAGAGCCGCCGCTGCCAACGTGGTTCCAACCTCAACCGGTGCGGCCAAAGCTATTAACCTCGTTATTCCTGAGCTAAAGGGATGCCTTAAAGGCGGTGCTATCCGTGTCCCTGTGATCGATGGTTCCCTTGTTGACCTTTCCCTTGTCCTCAAAAAGAAGACCACGGTGGAAGAGATTAATAAAGCGATGAAGAAAGCTAGTGAAACCTATCTTAAAGATGTTCTCGAGTACACTGAAGATGAGATTGTCTCTAGCGATATCATCGGTAACACCCATGGTTCCATCTTCGATGCCACGCAGACAGTCGTGTTTGATGACCCAACTGGTATTCAACACGTCAAAGTGGTTTCCTGGTATGATAATGAGTATTCATATACCTGCCAGTACATCCGTCTAGCGAAAGTCATGGCCCATGTCCTCGGTGTGGACTAATCTAATAAATTAATCTATTAAGTGCCTTCCGATAGTGACGGAGGGCACTTTATATATGAAGGAGAATTAACTATGTTAACTGTTAAAGATTTACATGATATCAAAGGAAAAGTCTGCTTCGTGAGAGTGGACTTTAATGTTCCTCTTAAAGGAGATGTCATCCGTGACGACAATCGAATTGTTGCCGCTCTCCCAACTATTCAAGAGCTAATTAGTAAAGGGGCGCGACTCGTCCTCCTCTCCCATCTAGGAAAGATTTCCTATAAATTAAGCGAGGAAGAGATAGTCGCCGCTAAAGCTAAAAATAACCTCGCTCCTGTCGCTATTCGCCTCAGCGAGCTCCTCGGTCAGGAAGTAAAGTTCTGCCCAGAGACTAGAGGAGAAGAACTAGAGAGCATGGTCCATAGCCTTAAAGACGGCGAAGTCCTACTCATGCAGAATACCCGTTATGAAAAGGGTGAAGAGAAAAATGATCCTGAGATTGCCTCTATCTGGGCAAACCTTGCGGATTTATACGTCATGGACGCTTTTGGAAGCGCTCATAGAGCCCATGCTTCAACATATGGTATCCCCTCTATCCTTAAAGACCAGGGTAAACCTGTCGCTATTGGTTATCTCGTCGAGAAGGAAGTAAGCGCGCTTACAAGATGCGTCGATGTTGCTCCAACTGATAGACCATATATTGCTATCCTAGGCGGCTTTAAAGTCTCCGATAAGATTAAAGTTATCGATTCACTTCTAAAGAAGTGCGATA
>JAJQAL010000038.1:0-6971 GCA_021203815.1 Coprobacillus sp.
AGTACGGTTAAATTTAAATTATATGAAATGCCGGAGGAGAGAGTAATCTGCTCCGGTAACTGCGAAAGAATCGGAGAGAAGATGGGAATTTTTACCATCAAATGGGATGATAAGAAAGAGACTTATGAGTGCCTATTCCCAACGCATGAAGAGGCCGCGAGAAAAGTAATCGATGTCCTTTTAGAAAAAGGCTTTATTAAAGACTTTAACGAAATAAAAGCGATTGGACACAGAATTGTCCAAGGCGGTAAATATTTTAGTGAGTCCGTTTTATTCGATAAGAAGACGGAGGATTTAATCGAGTCGCTCGTGCCGCTTGCTCCGCTTCATAACGCGGCGCATCTTACCTGCTATAGAGCGTTTAAAGAAGTCCTTCCAAATACTCCCGCGATTGCAGTCTTTGATACCGCGTATCATCAGAGCATGAGTGAAGAGGATTACCTCTTCCCTATTCCATATGAACTAAGTGAGAAATATTCTATTAGACGATATGGCGCCCATGGCACCTCCCATCAGTATCTAAATCAAATGGGACTTAAATACTGCGAAGGGATAAAAGCGCCAAAAATAATTACCTGTCATATTGGAAGCGGCGCCTCTATTACCGCTTCAAAAGACTGTAAATGTGTGGCTACCTCTATGGGACTAACACCCCTTGGAGGCATTATGATGGGCACGAGAAGTGGAGATATGGACCCCTCGGTCTTTAATTATCTCGTCAGTTGCACCGGGAAAAGCGCTGAAGAAGTCTATCAGATGCTAAATAAGAAGAGCGGACTCCTTGGAGTGTCCGGGATCTCTAATGACTCAAGAGATGTACTCGAGGCCGCGGAAAAAGGAAATAAACAGGCTATCACCACGGTCAAACTTTTTAATAGACGTATCGCTGATTTTATAGGCCAATACTATGTTAGACTCGGAGGATGTGACCTCCTCGTTTGGAGCGCTGGTATCGGGGAAAATGAGCCGAGAACGAGAAGTGAAGTCTGTAAGCTCCTCCACGACGCTTTAGGCGTGGAACTAGATGAAGTGGTTAATAGCTCTATCCACGGAAAAGAAGCGGTGATATCTTCACCAAGTTCTAAGATTAAGGTGGTGGTTATCCCCACTGATGAAGAAGTTATGATTGCCCGCGATTCTTATAGAATCGCTCATGAAATAGAAACTAGATAATATAACAGAGGAGATTTATATTATGAATTTTATGAAAGAGTATAGCGCTATTGAAGCGAAGCAGTACGAGCATAAGCCGCTCTATAAGGCGATTACCGCGAAGATTAAAGAATATAATAGGATCTGTATCTTCCGTCATAATATGCCGGACTATGATGCCCTTGGCTCCCAGGTGGGACTCGCCTACTGGATTAAGGATAACTTTAACTGGAAGGAAGTGATGATTGTCGGAGATAATCATGTAACTTTCACTCCTAGAGTATTCCCAGCGATGGATGAAGTAAGTGATGAGTGGTTTAATGAGCCCTTCCTTGCCATAATCCTCGATACCGCGGATGAATCAAGAATCGCGGATAGCAGGTGGAGAAAAGCGGAATTTAAGATTAAAATAGATCACCATCCAAATGTCGATAGCTATGGAGATATCGAACTTGTAGACACCGAGATGGCTTCTTTAAGTGAACTTATGGTGGACCTCGTATGCGGGGCTCCTAATACCTATATCAGTAAAGAAGCAGCGTCTAATTTCTTTATGGGGACCGTTGGGGACTCGGGAAGATTTAGATACCCATCCACTACTCTCCATACCTTTGAAACCGCGGAGATGCTTATCGGATGCGACATTGATATTAATGAGCTTTATCTCAAGATGTATCAAAAAAATATCGAAGACCTTAAGGCCACTGCCTATGTCTTAAATAACTTCTTTGTGAGTGAACATGGAGTGGCCTACTATATCCTTCCCCTTGACGTTCAAAAAGACCTAAATATCACCACAGAGAGAGGAAAAGAAAATGTGAATCTCTTTGAGAATATAGAGGGGATAAACGCTTGGTGCTCCATAACCGAAGATGCGAAAGACCACTGCTGGAGAATCTCCATCCGTAGTAAAGAGAAACCGATTAACGGTGTCGCAACGCTTTTTGAAGGCGGAGGACATCCTAACGCTGCCGGAGCCAAGATTTGGAGCCTAGATGACCTTCCCCGTCTTATCGATGAACTCGATAAACTCTTTATGTGGGACTAATTTATAGTAATATATAATCAATTAGGAAGTAATTTAGTTTACTTTTAGTGTAGAAATAACTATACTAAAGATATGATTTACGAAGCGATATTAGAAAAGTATGGTTATGACACTCCGGTATTTACTAAGGAGATATTAGATATGTTTCCCGCTTATACTGAAGCATATGTTTTTCGAGTGCTGAAGGAAGAAGAGGGGGAAGGAAAGATAGTCCGCTATACGCACGGAGTATACTATCTACCGACGAAGACTCTTATCGGAGAGTCTTCTATTTGCGCTAGCGATGTCATGGAAAAGAGATACATCCAAGATGGGGATGAGGTTTTTGGAGTGTATTCAGGCGCCTATCTCGAGAATCTATTTGGAATAACCACTCAGGTTCCAAATACAAGGGAAATCGTCACTAATAATGAAACTACAAGGAGAAGAAAGGTCACTATCGATGGGATGGATTTTATTCTAAGAAAGCCCTACACCACTATCACAAAAGATAATGTTAATGCCTACTATGTCCTTGAGTTAATTCATAATCTTGATACAGTCTTAATTAATGAGGAGATAAGAAGGGAAATAAATACTTACATCGAAGAATATAAGGTGAGTAAAGAGTTGCTCCGTGATTTATCGAGTTCATTTCCATATAAGACCAGTAAAGCCCTAATTCAAAATAGGATAATTTAATATGTATTTACATCAAGACAAAGAACAATTTAAAAGTAAACATTACATATCAAATATTTTGGCATGACTTCCAGTCCGGGTAAGGACGAGAATCATTCTGTTTTTCTCAAACTTATAAATAAGAACCCAATCAGGCTCGATATGACACTCTCTATATCCAATATATTCGCCCTGTAATTTGTGGTCTCGATATCTCTCTTCAAGAGTTTTTCCTTCTTTAAGTAACTCCACGACAACATATAGCTTTTTTAGGTCTTTGCCGCCTTTTTCTACTTTCGCTAAATCTTTTTTAAATCTACTAGAATAATAGACTTCGCAAGTCACTTATGAAGGTCCTTCCACATTTCATCTAAGTCGGTGTAGCCTTTATGATTTTCAGGATGCTCCACGATATCATCGCATTCCTTCATAGCTTCAAGAGTTTCTTCACTAGGTTCCCCATAGTCATCATCAAGATATAAATCAAAAGGAAGACCATTACACATAATTGTCTTTCTTAGAAAGACATTAATTGCTGTTGTGAGGTCAAAACCTAATTCATTAAAGATTTTAGTGGCCTTTTCTTTGATCTCTTTATTAGTGTTAACATTAATTTTGCAGTCATACATGGTGATAGCCCTCCTTATAAGGTTATCATCATTATATTTGCTACCTTTTAGGTAGTCAATAGGTAGAGAATTAGCACTATTCATAAATTACCTCCTACTATATATACAGAAAAAAACGAGATTTTGAGCAAAAAAAATAAAAAAATATTTATTTGTCAGAAAAAGACATATACGTATAGCAAAAATCGCGACATGTTTTGATTAAACGAGGCGTAATCACCACTTATTTTCATTTTCCTTATGACAAATAAAATACCATCCGTTAGGAAGGTATTTTCTCTTTATAAGAAACAAGATAATAGATATACTATAAGTGTATGTTTATCCCTCTTCATGTCATAAGTGGTTATTCCTTTCTTGAAAGCGGGCTCACTATTGAAAAGATAGCGGGCGTCGTGAAAAAGAATAATCTAAAAGGCGCTGGTCTAAGTGATCAAGGGGTTTTATATGGGCTTCCATCCTTTATGCATCTCGCTAGGGATAATGACTTTAAAGCGGTATGCGGAATAACCCTTAATATCGAGGGACTACTTATCTCACTTTATATCACAAGCGAAGAAGGATATAGGGAGATATGCGCTTTAACGCCTCTAATTAAAGGGGACTCGCTACCACTAGAGACGATTAAAGGTAAAGTTAAACATGTTACCGCAATATTAGACACTAATACACCCGCTTTTAAAGAGCTATTTAGAGATAGAGAAGAAGCAAGAAAAACTCTTTTTGAATACGATAAATGTTTTCAAAAACTCTACTTAGGAATTGAAGTAACTACAAAAGAGGAGAAAGCTTTTGCGGATCAAGTCAGAGAGTTTAGTGAGACTTATCCTTATGACCTAGTGGCCTTTCCAAAAATAAGATACGAAAAAGAAAAAGATGCGATTGTCATTAAAATCGTCGAGGCTATTAAAAACGATACAACCCTTGAAGAGAAAGCCGCGACCGGTGAGGAGTGTTTCCATGAGGAGAAATACTATGAAGGTAGATACACAAAAACGGAAATAGATAATACAGAAATAATCCTTAATTCCTCAACTTTTAACTATTTTAGTAAGAGAGGAAATCTCATTAAATACGACGTAAATGACTCGAAAAACGAATTAAAAGAGGCCAGTATTAAAGGCTTAAAAGAAAAGAAGCTAGATAATGAAGTCTATATCACTAGACTAAATAAAGAGCTAGATGTTATCGACTCCATGGGCTATAACGACTACTTCCTCGTGGTTAGTGATTACGTAAGATACGCGAAAGATAACAAGATTCTAGTGGGCCCTGGAAGAGGAAGCGCGGGAGGCTCTCTAGTGGCCTATGCTCTAGGGATAACAGCAATCGACCCCATTAAAAACGACTTACAGTTTGAAAGATTCCTTAATAAATCACGTCAATCGATGCCGGATATCGATGTGGACTTTATGGATACGAGAAGAGATGAAGTTACGGACTATGTCCGTAATAAGTACGGACATGAGAAGGTCGCAAATATCGTTACCTTCCAAACCATCCTCGCTAAGCAGGCCCTAAGAGATATCGGAAGAGTATATGGGTATAACTCCGCGCATATCGATAGACTCTGTAAAATGCTATCGAGATCAAATGAGTCGCTTAAAGACTGCTACCGACATATTAAAGAATTTAGAGAGGAAGTGGACCGCGATAAGTATGTCTTAGAGATTGTTACCCTTGCTTCATATATTGAGTTTCTACCTAGGCAAGAAGGGATTCACGCTGCGGGAGTGGTTTTAAATAACGACGCTCTCGATACCGCTATCCCTGTAAAAGTGGACTATTTTGGAAATTATATCACGCAGTATTCCATGGAGTATTTAGAGGAACAGGGGTTCCTTAAAATGGACTTCCTTGGGATTAGAAACCTCACCACTATCGATGAGTGTATCAAGCTAATAAGTAAGACGAGAGGAATCGAGCTCGACCCCTTTAATCTCGATTACGATAGGAAAGAAACCTATGATTTAATCTGCTCCACTAATACCATGGGTATATTTCAGCTTGAAAGCGCGGGAATGAAAAGAGCGATTAGAACATTAGAGCCCTCTTGCTTCGATGATGTCGTCGCTCTTCTCGCTTTATTTAGACCAGGTCCAATGGAATCAATTCCAGAGTACGCAAAAAGAAAGAAATACGGAGCAAAAATCAAGTATTCCTCCCCTGAAATGGAGAAAATTTTAGCGCCGACATACGGAATAATAGTCTATCAGGAGCAGGTTTCTTCTATTGCTACCGCCATGGCAGGACTTAGTGGAGACGAAGCGGATAACTTTAGAAGAGCGGTCTCAAAAAAAGATAAAGAGAAGATGCAGTCTCTAAAAGACGAGTTTATAAGTGGATCGGTAAAGAACGGATATAGCGAAAAAGAAGGAGAAGAAACTTTCGCTTTAATTGAAAGATTTGCCTCGTACGGCTTTAATAAATCCCACGCAGTGGGATACGCTACTGTCACGATGATGATGTCATATTTAAAAGCGATGTATCCTTTAGAGTTTTATACCACGGCGCTAAACTATGCCTCAAGTAGCTCTGACTTTAAGTTTAATGAATACTTATATGAAATTAAAAAGAGCGGGTATAAGGTTCTCCTCCCTAATGTTAATGTCTCCTCAAATAAATTTGAGATGTATAAAGGAGATATCTATTATCCTCTTTCCGATATAAAAAATATCCCTCAGGCCTTTGTAAATATGATTATAACCGAGAGAAATAACGGGCCTTTTACAGACTTTTATGATTTTATGGTGAGAATGTATCCCTATAAGATAACAGAGAATCAGGTGAGTAAACTTATCGATGCCGGCGCCTTTGATTCCCTTAATCCCTCAAGAGCGTCCCTAAGAGCCTCAGTAGTCTACGCGATGCAGTACGCAAAACTCGCAGAAGGGGATAGAGGGATGCTTAATCTAAATGTTTCGCTTCCTAAACCGAGACAGATAGTGGTAGTAGATGATCCCAAAGAAAACCTAGAGAAGGAGTATGAATCGCTTTCCACTGTGATGAGCTCTAATCCATTAGATTTCTATCAAGATAGGATTAATGGATTTAATCCTACTCCAATAGCAGAGGCGACTAGACAAGGCTATGAATATACTTTAGCGGGCTTAATAATCTCAAGGAAAATAATAACCACTAAGAGTAAGTCTCAGATGGCCTTTGTGAAAATCTTTGATGACTCTGGAGAAATAGAAATGACCGTCTTCCCTACCCTATATTCGAAAGTGGGTATGTCTTTATCCGCTTACTCACCAATCGTAGTAAAAGGAAAGAATGATAAAGATACATTTGTGGCAGATGAGATCATAATTATAGGAGACGAAAATGAGTAAATTAGTTGTAATTGACGGCAATTCCCTCTTATTTAGAGCGTATTACGCGACTTCATATAGCGGAGAACTAATGCGAACTAGTAGCGGAATTCCCACTAACGCCATCTTTGCTTTTTCCTCGATGGTTAATCGAATTTTAAAAGATAT
>JAJQAL010000038.1:7071-9110 GCA_021203815.1 Coprobacillus sp.
ATCGAGAAGTTTGGCTTTGGCCCAGAGCATATTATCGACTTTAAAGGCTTAAGAGGAGATAGCTCAGATAACCTAAAAGGTATTACTGGAGTGGGCGATGTCACCGCGATGAAACTAATCCAAAAGTATGGAGATTTCGACTCGATTGTAGAGGCGATGAAAAATGAGAAAGGAAAAATCGCGGAAAACATTGTAAATGAGCAGGAAGATGGAAGAAAATGTCGTCATTTAGGACTTATTTTAACGGATTTAGATCTTCCATTTACTTTAGAAGACACGAAATATGAAGGATATTCCTTTGATAAAATAAAGGACTTTTGCGATAAATATGAGCTTAAAACTTTTCTTAATAGACTCATTAATAAATGGAAGAAAAGCGACGAAGAAGAGGAGTATGAACTCGAGGAAGAGATCACTACTTCCCTAGAGGACGCTAAAGAGATTGGAATCGCAATTGACCTCGAAGATGAAAATGACTACTATGGCTCACCAGTATATGGCTTAGCCCTATATATAAACGGACATAACTACTACCTAAGTCTAGATGATTTAAAAAAGAATAAAGAAGTCTTAGCCCTCCTTAAAGATGAAAACGTAAAGAAATACTGCTACGACTATAAGAGTATCAAAGTGGCCCTTTCTAAAGAAGGAGTAGAGGTTAATGGACTCGCTTTTGATATCCTCATAGCGGCGTATCTTTTAGATACGTCGCTAAATAAGAACGCTGAACATATTTTCTCTTATTATGGAGCGAATATTTCCTCAAAAAGAGAGGACTTATTAAACCTAGAAATGGGAGATAAAATCAGAGCGAGTAAGATTGCCCACTACTCATATACACTATATGGAAAAGTAAATACTGAACTAGTTATTAATAACGCTCAAGAATTATATAACACACTAGAGTTACCCCTAGTGGATACTCTCGCTAATATGGAGATAGAAGGGTTCCCTCTCGATAAGAATACCCTTGATGTATACGGGGAGGAATTCCAAAGAAATGTCGACTCACTTGGAAAAGAGATATATGAGTTAGCGGGCCATGAGTTTAATATCAATTCCCCTAAGCAGATTGCCTCTGTCCTTTTCGATGAGCTCCATCTTAAAGACAAAAGCGGGAAGAGAGAAACCAGCGTTGAATACCTTCAAGATATAAGTGAAGAGCACCCAATTGTTAGTAAAATACTCGAGTATCGCAAGTATTTTAAGCTTTACTCGACTTATGTTGAGGGCCTAGAAAAGCATATTAGAAGTGATAATAAAATCCACGCTCAATTTAATCAGGCTCTAACCCAAACGGGGAGACTATCTTCCTCAAATCCAAACCTTCAAAATATTCCAATTAGAAGTGAAGAGGGAAAGATTATCCGTAAAGCGATGTTCTATCCTGAAGATGAGGTTGAGATCTTATCACTTGATTATTCTCAGATAGAGCTTAGAGTATTAGCCTCAATGTCTGGATGTGAAGCAATGAAAAATATCTTTAGGAGCGGTCTTGATATTCATTCAGAGATGAGTAAGAGTATTTTCCATCTCGATGGAGAGCCCACACCTGATCAAAGAAGAAAAGCGAAAACAGTAAACTTTGGTATCATATATGGAATTAGCGACTGGGGACTAGCGGATAGACTTGATATACCTCTTAAAGAAGGAAGAGAAATTATTCATAACTTCTACGAGGCCTTCCCTGAAATAAAATCATTCTTTGAGAAAATAAAAGAAGATGCCGATAAAAACGGGTATGTATCGACCTGTTTAGGGAGAAGAAGATATATAAATAGCGATGGAGCGGACTATCAAACGAGAGAATTCCTTAAAAGAGCGGCGATAAACGCCCCAATACAAGGCTCGGCGGCAGATTTAATTAAGACCGCGATGGTAAAATGCGAGAAAGCCATTAAAGAGAGAGGCCTTAAGACCCGAATGATTCTTCAAATCCACGATGAACTCCTCTTTAAGGTGCCTCTTGACGAGAAAGAAATCGTTCTTCCCCTCTTTACCGATATCATGCAGCACGCCCTAGAACTAGATGTTCCTCT
>JAJQAL010000030.1 GCA_021203815.1 Coprobacillus sp.
GCGCTCTGACCAACTGAGCTAAAGGCCCATTATATGCGATAAATAATATACAATAACGAGGGCGTAAATGCAAATAAATACTTATTTAGTCCGCTTCGATAAATATAGTTTAACTAAATCTATCTCTTATTTCTACCTCGATTATTTTTGGGAAAATAATATCATTACTCTAGGAATTAAAAACCCCGCAGATGCGGGGTATTTCTTTAATAAATAGATAATTAACGCTTGACGAATGGACGAGCTTTTCGAGCGGCGAGAAGACCATATTTCTTTCTCTCTTTCGCTCTTGAATCTCTCGTAAGCATATCGTTACCTTTAAGAACACTTCGATCGCATCCCGCTTCGAGAAGGGCTCTACTAATTCCAAGACGAATCGCTCCGGTCTGGCCGCTAAATCCGCCGCCACTGACTTCGGCTCTCACGTCATATTTGCCTTCGGTTCCAGTAAGAACGAGAGGCTGCTTAAGATCCATGACAAGGGTCTCATATGGCATGTACTCATTTACATCTCTACCATTAACAGTAATTAAACCTGTTCCTTCGGTGAGATAGACACGAGCGACAGAAGATTTTCTTCTGCCTGTTCCATAATATCTTAATTTTTCTTCTGCCATACTGAGCTCCTATTATAACTTCACTTCAATCTTCTCAGGTTTTTGAGCTTGATGTGGATGCTCGCTTCCCGCGTAAACGAATAGTTTCTTTTCCATAGCTCTTCCGAGTTTGGTTTTAGGAACCATTCCGTGGACGCATCTCTCTACCATCTCAACTGGGTAGTCTTTAATCATGACTTTTGCGGATCTAGTTCTAAGTCCACCCGCATACTCTGAGACATTGTAGTATTTCTTTTGTTCAAGTTTGTCTCCACTTAAGCTGACTTTGTCAGCATTAATAATAATAACATAGTCACCACAGTCGACATTAGGAGTGTAAGTTGGCTTATCTCTGCCCGTAATAATTTGGGCGACAAAAGAGCATAATCTACCGAGGGGGAGACCTTCGGCATCCACTAGATACCATTTTCTCTCGACTTCATTAGGTTTCTGCATTGTTGTTTGTCTCTGCATATTTTTCTCCTTACTTAACAAACATCTTGTCTTTACCGGGGACTTTGTTTGTGCCGATAGAGAGTTTACTCTATTTAGCTATTTAGTGTCAATTACTTTTTAAGTAATTAATACTAACATTAAAGCTCGACATTATGATAGACGTTCTGAACGTCTTCAATCTCGTCGAGAGCATCGCATAAATCATTAAATTTCTTAAGGTCAGACTCACCTAGGGTCACCGTGTCATTCGCTAAGGGACAAACCTCAGAGGTCTGGAATTCAGTGATACCCATTCCGTTAAGAACATCTCTGGCCGCTCCAAAAGCCGCGGGAGCGACAATAACCTGAATATATTCGTCTTGCTGGTTAACTTCCCAAACATCGACATCACTAAGGATAAGGGTTTCTTCCACTTCGTCTCTATTTGTGCCTTCAAAGACAAAGACACCGCTTTCCGTAAAGAAATAACCAACACTACCGAGATGTCCGCCTTTTCTTGTGACAGCGGTTCTTACCTCGGTTAACGCTCTATTAGTGTTATCGCTTAAAGTATCAATAATAAGATAGGAGTTTCCTGGTCCAAAGGCTTCATAGCGACCCGCACTATAGCTTTCGCTATCTCCACCTGCGGCTTTTTTAATCGCACGGTCGATAACATCTCTTGGAACGGATTGACCTTTCCATTTATCAATCGCGCTTCTTAAAGCGAGGTTAGAGTCTGGATTAGGATCTCCACTTTTAGCGGCCATATAAATCTCTTTAGAGGCCCTCATGTATAGTGAGCTTTTCTTCGCTGCACTTTCGGCATAAGCTTTAGCTCTTACTTCAAAATGTCTTCCCATAATTATATAAATTCCTTTTAGTCTAGATTTAGTTTTAAGTTTTAAACTTAATTATTGTATGTAGAGTGGCTATTAATAGCAAACTTTTTTTAGATATAAGCCTTCGGCGTGAGCTTTATAAGAGACAATCTTACGGGGCTCATCAGTATCGAGGTTCTCACTAATAAAGGAGAGCGGAATCTTACCGCGCGCCACTTCAAAGGCCGTTCCCACCATATAGCGAACTTGGTAGCGCATAAAGCCATTTCCTTTAAAAAGTATTTCGTAGTGGTCGCCCACTTTATTAAGCGTAATATTATTAATCTTACGAACAAAATTCGCTTCATCCTCTTCTTTTGAGGTGAAGTTTTTAAAGTTATGCTCACCTTTAAAGAGCATAAGAGCGTCTTTAAGAAGCTTTATATCGAGCTTATAAGGGCAGATATAAACGAGGTCTTTATTAAAGGGGTCTTTTGTTTCTGTTTCAAATTTATAGAGATACTCTTTCCCTTTCGCGGAGTATCTAGCGTGGAAATTATCATTTACATACTGAACTTGCTTAATATAGATTTCGGAGTTAAGAATGAGATTCATCGCTCTTTTAATCACCTGTGGTGATCTCTTTTCATCTATCTCATAATGGAAGACTTGTCCAAGAGCGTGCACTCCGGCGTCCGTTCTTCCCGCCGCATAAATACTAATGGGCTTATGATAAAGATGAGAGAGAACATTCTCAATTTCTTCTTGAACAGTTCTTTGGTTTGGCTGACGTTCCCAGCCCGCAAATAATGTTCCAGTGTACTCACAGGTTACTTTAACTTTCATAATCTATTACCAATGGATGAGATCATACCCCGCTATTAAGTTTACTATACTCATATCTCTATGAGCAATAAAGAGATATAAGTATACCCCAAAAACTGCTAGTACAAATATTGTAGCATATAAATCCACCCAGTGCAGTGGGTATTTCTGATATCTGCTTCTTTTGGCCTTTGGATCATATCCTCTGGCTTCCATCGCGTGAGCGAGTTCATCACTTCTTGTGAAGGCGGAATTAAATAGAGGAATGATTAAAGCAATAATGGCCGTAAAGCGTTTTCCGAGTCCACCGTGGGAGAAATCTATTCCTCGAGATTCCTGCGCTTTTAAGATTCTCTGCGCTTCTTCAATAATCGTAGGAATAAATCTAAGAGCAATAGAGAGCGTCATAGCGATAGCGTGGCTAGGGAATTTAATCACTTTAAGTGGAGACATATACCACTCAAAACCATATGTGAGGTCAGTGTTTTTTGTGGTGCTTGTTAGTATCATAGCGATACAGATAATAAGCATAAGTCTTAAATAGATATAAAGGCAGTCGTATAGAGAGTCCCAATAAACAGTCCAGTTACCCGCGGTAAACATCACACCAATAACGGGGTCAGAGACTGGAACAAATATATAAACGATAAGAAGGAAGACGAGTAAAAACCACATCGAAGCGATACTACGTAAAATCGTTTTTACTTTTGTTTTTGATATAAAAATCACAAAAAGGAAAACGATGAGGAGGATAACACTCATGATAATCGAGGTCGATGGGACTCTAAATCGGAAGAAAATAGGAACGATTAAGATGATAAGAAGGGCAATCTTAACCCTCGCATCGATTCTATGAACCACAGAGTTATAGTTAGTGTAACGGCCAAATATGATATTCATACGGCCTCCTTTTGTCTCATTATCTCTCTTACGAGATCTTCAACTGTACTAACTTGCTCTGGATCGATATGCATTCCTCTTTCATCGAGTTTATTCATCATGGTATATAGAGTAGGGATTTCAAGCGCCATATCATCACTTATATGGGAGAAGAGCTCCTTAGGAGTTCCTTCATATATTAGTTTTCCTTGATGGAGAGCGTAGACCTGGTGCGTATATTCAAGCACTAAATCCATGTTATGTGTGATGAGGATGATAGATTTACCCGCTTCATACATACGGGTAAGTAGATTCATAATTTCATCCACACCTTCAGGGTCAAGACCAGCGACCGGTTCATCTAAAACGAGAACATCGGGATTAAGAGCGAGGATTCCAGCAATCGCTACTCTCCTCTTTTCTCCTCCAGAGAGGTCAAAAGGAGAACGCTCATAAAAGTCCTCTCCGATTCCAACTTCCGCAAGAGCTTTATGGGCAATCTCTTTCGCTTCATCATCAGTGGCTTTAAAGTTTTTAGGACCCACCATGACGTCTTTTTCGACAGTGGATTCATAGAGTTGATATTCTGGAAATTGAAACACCAATCCTATTTTTTTACGCAAATCACGCATATTTTTATTTTTTCTCTTTTTATTGATAATGAGAAAATCGTCGATTAAAACTGTCCCTTCCGTGGGGATAAGTAGACCATTAAAATGCTGCACAAGAGTGGACTTACCACTTCCGGTTTCCCCCACTATCGCGGCAAAGATATGATCATCAAGCTCTAAAGAAACATCATCAAGAGCTTTAAAAGCGGTGGGTGTTTTCTTTCCGTAGATATAGGTGAGATTACTAACTTTTATTGGCATAGTCTATCCACCACCTCATCTACAGTTTTTTCTTTATCAAAATTCACACTATACTTTTTAAACTCTTTACGAAGTTTATAGATGAAAGGCTGCTCAAGTTTTAGAGTTTTAATCACCTCTTCCTGACTAAATACTTCATCAGGAGTGCCGTTTAAGGCGATTTGTCCATGGTCCATAACGATGACATGATCCGCTAAATAAGCTTCTTCAATATCATGTGTTATAGAGATAACCGTGAGATTATTCGCTTCTTTAACTTCCCTAACGAGGTCTAAGATTTCTCTTTTACCCCTAGGGTCAAGCATCGAAGTGGCTTCATCTAGAATTAAAAGTTTAGGTTTAAGAGCAAGAACACCCGCTAGAGCAACTCTTTGCTTCTGCCCACCGCTTAAAGCGGATGGCTCCTTTTTTAGATAATCAATCATTCCCACTCTTGTGGCAAAGGTCTCGACAAGTTCATGCATTTCTTCATAGGGAATCTGTCTATTTTCGAGGCCGAAAGCGATATCATCTTCGACTGTGGAACCCACAAATTGGTTATCAGGATTCTGAAAAACAATGCCGGTATCACGGCGAATTTCATTTACTGTATCCTCATTTAGGGTTTTTCCAAATACTTCAATAGAGCCACTTTCGGCCTCAAGGAGACCAATAATTAATTTACTTAAAGTGGATTTTCCACTTCCATTATGACCAATAATGGAAACATATTCGCCTTCTTCAATAGACAAAGAAATGTTACTTATAACCTGTTTACTATCATCATAAGAGAAGCATAGATTTGAGATATTAAGCGCTTTCATACGTGGTGATATTATATCATACACACTTTTATTAGTGTGTATTTTTATTAGTCGCACACTTATGTCTAATAGTACGCTGAATACTCTTAAATCTGACCTCGCTTATATTGAGCTTTTCACATATTTCTTTAATGGTATATCCCTTTATGAGATCAGTTATAATCTCATCTTCTATTTCTCTAAAATAAACACCACCATCTTTAAGAAGAGCAAATTTAGTAAGAAAATCTTCACCGTAATTAGCGATAAATTCATCTTCTTCACCAAAAATCTCTGCAATGGGTAGCTCGTTATCATCGGTGGTAACATCTCCATCGAGAGAAAATGAACCTTTGAACATCCTGCCTTTTTGCTCGTATGAATTCTCCTTAATATAATTCGAAATATACGCGGCGGCTACACTCTTCCAGTAGCCATATAAGGATGTACCTTCTTCTGGTTTATATTTAGAGATAGCGAGGTAGAAAGACTCTAGCACCACAAGATATAAATCTTGATAAGATATTCCACTATAGAGGTGATATTGATGATATTGAAAAGCAAGATAAGATAATCTCTTCTTATAATGCTCTATTAATATCATCAAATATTTCTCGTTTCTAGTAGAACAAAAAAGACTAGCTAGGTCTTCGTCCTTTAAATCTTCGAGGACCATATAGAGTCCTCCATTTATAATAGATTAGAAGTTTCTAATGTGAGAAAGAATTATACCTGCCGCAACTGAAGCGTTAAGAGAGTTCACATGCCCAAGCATTGGAATTCTCACCACGAAATCAGAATTAGCAATGATAAGTGGGGACACACCAAAGCCCTCACTCCCGATTACCACGACCGTAGGCATATTATATTTAATTTCATTATACGAAGTTTCTGCGTTTCCATCAGTGGAAACAATCCAAAATCCATTCTTTTTAAGCTCGTTTATCGTGTTATTTAGATTAGTAACTTTACATATCTTCACGTAGTTGGCCGCTCCGGCGGAAGTTTTAATAACAGTGGCATTAACATCCACCTGATTATTCTTTTTAATAATAATGCCATCGACACTAAAAGCATCGCAAGACCTGATTATTGCGCCGAAATTTTGAGGGTCTTCAATGCCGTCTAGCATAAGAATAAGAGGATGCTCTTTTTTCTTCGTATGAGTAATAATCTCTTCTAAAGAAGCATAGCAGAAAGGCTTTAAATATGCCGCAATACCTTGATGATTTATGCTTTTACATATATTTGCTAGGTCAGAGGGCTTATATCTTTTAACTGGAACACCTTTTTCCTCAATTAAAGAGATTAGATTAGTATCAGAAAAGTCATAACTAACAAGAATTTCGATACAATTTCCTTTATTTAGCGCCTCTTTTACAGGATTTTTTCCATATATTAGTAGATTTTCGTTTTTGCTCATAATTATAAAACATCCCGATTAATGAGGTCCGCGCGAAGCTCATCGCTTAAAGAATAGTTTCCTTCTTCTCTCGCTTTTAAATAATTTTTATAGATACCTAGCGATTCATCGGTAAGTTCTTTAAGAGATGGGTGAAGTCCGAGAATATCTAGCATCTCATTAAGAGTTAGGTAGGCTTTATTAATCGCTTCAATATCTTTATCTTTCACTCTTAAAAGCGCATTTAGTTTCTTTACCTCATTATCGACTTCCATAATCGCATTAGAGGTATTAAGGTCGTCGCATAAGGCCTCCATAAACGTGTTAAGATCCGCCTCATCTAGATCACTACTCTCAGCGTGGTTAAGCGCTAAAAGTAGACGAGCGCTTTTAATAGAGGCTTTAAGCTTATTTATTTCAATTTTCGCAGATTCAATGACGCCTTCAGTAAAGTTTACAGTCTGCCTATAATGCGTCGATAAGATCACAAGGCGAATCACATCCCCGCCGTACATCTCGATAAGATCTTTAGCGAGTAAGACATTACCGAGTGATTTACTCATCTTTTCGTTATCGATATTGATAAAGGAGTTATGAACCCAAAAGTGAGCGAGTTCATGACCGGTATTAGCGAGACACTGAGCGTTTTCATTTTCATGATGAGGGAATTTGAGGTCATATCCACCGCCATGGATATCAATCATCTCTTCGTTAAAGATGGAATTTATCATCACTGCGCATTCCGTGTGCCACCCAGGTCTACCTTCTCCCCAGGGAGATTTCCATCTAATCCCAACATCCGTCTTTTTCCAAAGGGCAAAATCAAGTGGGGACTTTTTATCGTCACTTACTTCCACTCTTGAGCCGGCTTTAAGCTCTTCGCTATTAACGTGGGAGACCATGCCGTATCCAATAATTTTAGTGACATCAAAATAGACACTGCCATTAACTTCATAAGCGTAGCCTTTATAAACGAGAGAATAGATATAACCAATAATTTGGTCCATATATTCCGTAACGCGCGGGGTAAGCGTAGGGAGCTTACTTCCTAAGGCTAAAGCCGCACTATTAAATTCACCTATATAGTAATCGGTTAATTCTTTTTCACTTAGTCCTTCTTTTTGACATTCTTGGATTATCTTGTCGTCTACGTCTGTATAGTTAGATACATATGTCACCTCATATCCAAGATGTGATAAAAGAGACCTTAAAACATCAAAAACGACCACTGGACGCATATTACCGATATGGGGGTGGTTATAAACCGTCGGTCCACAGACATACATACTAACTTTACCCTCTTTAAGAGGAGTAAAAGTTTCTACCTTTCCAGTTTTCGAGTTATATAGTTTTAAGTCCACTATTGTTCTCCTTTGTCTTTTGTATTTTATCACAAATAGACTTTAAAGAGAGAAATATTCTCATACTATATAGACAGAAAAAAGTGCAATTTTGTGCAAAAAATTTTAACTTTTTTTTAAAAGCCTTATAAATAGGCAAAATAAAAAACCTCCCGAAGGAGGTTTTGTATTTTGTTAGTTAAACATTAGGCCATTTAACACGGTCAGAAACATAGGAGGTATGAAGGAGCTCTTCGGCCTTCTCACTCCCTGGTTTTCCAAGGTAATCCTCATAGAGTTTTTTGATATCAGGATTATTATGAGACTGACGAATAGTTTGTCTTTCATCTTCACTATAGAGGACCGCGCTTCTCTTCGCACAATAGGTATCGAGAATATCGGTACCTTCATTTGGAAGAAGAAGGGGATGGACGTATGGCTGACCGCCACCATTGATACATCCACCAGGGCAACCCATGACCTCAATAAAGGCATATGGAGAAGTTCCCGCTTTGACCTGCTCGAGAAGAGGTTTCGCGTTTCTCATGCCAGATGTAACCGCAACGCTGACAGGAGTTCCCGCAAAATCAATAGTGGCTTCCTTAACGCCTTCTAGGCCTCTGACTTCTTTGAAGTCAATAGCAGCGTATTCTTTACCGGTCATCCAGTAGTAAGCGGTTCTTAAAGCGGCTTCCATAACGCCGCCAGTGACACCGAAGATAACACCCGCGCCGCTATACTCACCAAGTAAATCCATATCAGGACCTTCTTCAGGAAGTTTATTCCAGTTAATACCGGCTCTCTTAATGAGTTTAGCGAGCTCTCTTGTGGTTAAAACCGCATCGACATCATCTGGCATCTGGCTGCGTTGACGTTCATATTTTTTAGCAACGCATGGCATAATTGAGACCACAAAGATAT
>JAJQAL010000022.1:0-62516 GCA_021203815.1 Coprobacillus sp.
TTTTTATTTTATCATTATAAAATAGATATCTCATTAATTAAAAAGGAATGGGCAGCGCCCATTCCCTATTATTATGACTTATAAATTAGTGATTACTATTCTTCAGTGCCAGTAGAAACAGGATATAGACGTCCTGGATACTGATGTTCACCATTTAAATAAGAATATTTTGACATACCAAAGGTCGTATAACTGCTATATGTACCCATAAAATAAGTTGTGCCAGACTCATTATTTGTGTCAATATCAACGCCATTCACTACCATAGTATTATAGGTACTATCCCATGTAAATGTGGTGTATGTAGGATTAGTTCCCTCCCCATCAGTAGTGACAGTTGCATCCACTAAGTCAAAATTATAGTAATATGTCCCCTCGGTTTCATCCTTCACTTTCTTAACAAGAGCAATATATTTAGTATTACTATCAATAGTAACTGAAAGAGTATAACCACCAGAGACTGCGGTAACAGTCACTTCAGCGGCCTTACTAACATCTTGATCCGTCGCGCCATAATTATTAGAAATACTACCAGTAAAGTAGTATCTACCATAGGTACTTTCACTATAATCATTATAAAGCGCTAAATAGTAGGTGCCACCAGAAGTAGGCTCTGCGGTAATATAATCGACTTCTTCTTCAGGGCAAGTCCAAGGAGTAGACTCGATAGCCTCGTCAGGATTATAAAGTGTGGCGATTGGCGAAGGGTTTGCCGAAGAAGGTCCATAGCTAGAAACTAAAGAAGCATATAAACAGTC
Organism: Coprobacillus sp.; assembly: GCA_021203815.1. Lineage (GTDB taxonomy): Bacteria > Bacillota_I > Bacilli_A > RFN20 > CAG-826 > JAJQAP01. The sequence goes on from JAJQAL010000022.1 coordinate 759, forward strand.
ATATGCTGAGTTATAGCAAAGGAAATACTCTCCATCTTCCGTGCCAAATGCTCCAATTTCACGGTTCCAATATACAGCAGTGGGTTCGGTTAAATACTGTAAAACAATGTATTTACCAACAGTTACAATACAGATATAATAAGTTACATTATTGAGCTCAAAGGAAAGATAGTATCCACCGTCACCAGCATCGGAAAGGGTAACTTCGATAGCTTCATCAAGACTCATAGTAAGATTACCTTCGTAATCATAATCTTTAGGTGTCGTACCATCAATATATTTGTATTCATCACTACTAGTTAAGAAGCCAAGGTAATATTGCTCACCAACAGTGTAAGGCATTTCATAAAAAATCTGCTCTAAAATAGAAAGATCAACGGAATCTGAAACTCCGCCCCAAGAAGCGGTAATGGTGACATCACCGTCGCCAACAGCATAGATATTAAGTCCTGCAGTTGTAACAACATTAGTATTGCTTGAACTAATGACAATATCGCCAGTAGTAATAGCAGACGATATATTGGTCTCAGGATCAGTAGCAATTTCAAGAGTACGGTATGATTCACCAACATGCCACTCTTCCTTTAAAGCCTCTTTATTAGTAATAGTTATAGTGGAACTATTACATCCAGCTAATGCGCCCACACCAATGCAAGCTAGTAAGGCTACATTTAAAAGTTTTCTCTTCATAAAATAACTCCTTATAAATAATAAATTTTTATAGTTATTAACAACTGCTAATAACTAGGCATGTGTAAAAGAAGCAATATATACGTAATAGTTTACTGTATAAATACTTCGTTATTTATATCTTTAAGTAGTCTAGTATATAAGACACGTTTATATATACCAGTGCCGACATATATACCGCCGACTACTAGAAGAACAAGGGAAGCGCCGAATAGTATCATAGAGACATAGAATTCGGTACAAGTAGGATCAAGAACATGTTGATTTGCGGGTTTTTTAGCGAGAATAAAGAAGATAATAGCGATAATAACCGCGATCACACCAATACAGATGCATTCCATACCAATCGCAAAGGAATTGCAGCCTTTTTGATATTGTTCATGGGCGGCTCTACTTAAATCTTTCATTTCTTCATCGCTTAAATGATGATGAATATGAGCCCCGCAGTTAGGGCAGGAATAAACAAGTTCGGTGTTCTCATCGATTTCACTTTCAACGTCAGAGCTCATCTTCGAAAGAGCCTTAGTTTCATCAATCTTTTTTCCGCAGTTTGTACAGTACATACTCTTCTCCTTATTTATTCGTCACTAAGATCTTCACTACCTTCTGGGACATAATCATTTCCCGCATAGATAAGATCACTCGAGTCCTGAGGAAGGATTTCTATACGGATATTCCCAGCGTTGGTGATATGGAAGGTAAGAATACCGCTTACCTTAAAATAACTACCGACATAGTCATCTGCAGAGTTAAAGACTCTATTTTTATTATCCGGGTCTCCTTTATAGGAGAAGGAAATATAGATAACTATATTATCAGAGGAGCCATAGCTTGTATCAAAGTAGAGATAATTACCGCTTGACCCTTCCGTAAAACCTTTTATTTCAAGATATTCACTAATTTCAATACGTCTATTTAGCCAGTCGTATCGATTATCTCCTAAGGCGATTTCCTTAAGCTCTTCATAAGAGAGAGCGGTATCAGTAACGCAGTGAATACCGTCTTCATATCGTTCATTTTCCTCAGCGGTTCTCATAATCCAGGCGTCTCTATAAGAGTATGAGGTAGCGGCAGGGAAATATCCCGCGACATCAGTAAGCTGTAAACCATAGTTATCACTGACCTGGCATAAAGCATAGAGCTGTAAATAGGTATTTCTCTCAACATATTTACTTCTAACCGCGCTCATACCGGCAAAGATATTAATTCCAGCCCACACGCCCTCTGTAAATGGAACCTGTGGTGCGTCATCTCTTCCTTCATAGAATTCATTAAGCCAGTCCGCGTCATAATAGTCTGCGAGAAAGATCGTATTATTTGTATAGGAGGCAACGCTTCCTTCAACAATAACACGGACGTTATTCCAAGGAGAAGTATAAGTCGTTTTATTTTCTCTCGCTTCTAGATCCTTTTTAGTTTCTAGCTGCAATTCATAAAGGGAGACATAAACATATTCATCTCCTGGCCAGTATGGCGGAGTAACATCATCCCATAAGCAGAGCTTATAGGCCTCTGCTTGATTTTGAGCGGCGTAGAATGTATCGACATAGTCAGGCATGGATAAGACGTTTTTAACCCAAGATAGTCCGGACTGGACAATCCATAGATTAAGAAGCACTAAATCCTGGTAAGGACAGTTTTCTTCTTCTGAAATCCAAACAAGAGAAACATATCTACTTCCTGTCGAATCGGTTTCAGGAGCGCCGTAACCCTCCTGCGCGGTACTTACGACAATGGTCTTTGCTTCGCTTAATTTTTCCTGAGTAAAGACGGAGGCTTCTTTTCCCCATTTCTCGACATTACCAGTGGACTCTGGGGTATCAATTCCGTAGTATCTCGCTTTTATTATATCATTAGCGCTGTCATTTCCATCGATAGGCATAAAGTGAGTGGTATCACCATCGATATAGTTAAAGACTGTAACTTCGGCAATGCCGTCAGTCCAGAAATTCTTTCCTTTGTAGTCGTGATTTAAGGTTACAGAGCCGTCATGAACATAATCCACAAACTTATCATCGATATAAGGGGTATAGTTTCCCTCGCTATCAAATCTAGGGTGTTCCTCCTCACAGCTAGTGAGGGTTCCCACTCCTCCAAGAAGAAGAGTAATAACGGGAATAAATAAGAGTAATTTTCCTCTATTTGCTTTCATTTCTATTTCCTCCCTCTATTACATTGACAACTTCGCCTGATTTATCGCGTTATCAAAGGCAGCGGATACACTATTATTATGAGATAAAACATCAGTAATAATACCGCCTGCTTGATCACGAAGGGTGGCACTTCCTGGGAATGATGGAGTCATAAAATAGCTATCGATAATATCGAGAACAACTTGAGCCGTCTGCGCGTAGTTTTCTCCATATTTAAGATATTCCATATACTCATCAGTTTCATAAGCGCTATAACGTACAGGGGAATAGCCTTCACTACCATAGGTACAAAGCTCAATATTAACATCAACATTAGTGAGATATTTCATGAATTTCCATCCGTAGTAGTTACGCTCATCATTCACCTCGTCGGAAAGCGCAGGGTTACGGAGAAGAGTAATGGAAGGACCCTGACAGACATAAATAGGATTATCATTATCCGCGGGAACGGTACAGACGCCAACTTCAAAGTCGTTTGTAGTGGGGAAGTTATAGCCCGCTCCACCGCTCGAACCTATCGAGAAGATAGCTTCTTGATCAATAAAGTAGTTAGAACCATATTCGCCAAGTGTTCCTTTGGTTTCAAGAACGCCTTCATCATGCCAGTAGAGAAGCTCACTTACCATCTCTTCAGCGGCTTCTCTTGCTTCGCCTTCCTCAAAATCAATACTCCCTTTTTTGGTTTCATAATTGACCGAGGAATAGGGGATTTCGTTTTGATACATCTTCGTGATGAATAGGTTTCCATCACTATCATAAACCACCGGGACAAAATCAGTGGAGAGACGATCGTTGGTCCATAGATTTTCATCCGCCGCAAATTCCCCAATTTTCATAAGTTCATCCCAAGATATCTGGGAGAGATATTGGTCATAGGTTAGACCATTTGTATCGATGTAGTAGGGATCGCCTTCTTTAAGGCCATCTTCACTAACTCCCGTCATTTGATCGAGAATAGCATCGGTACAGTCTTTGTTATAAAACATTACTTCCGTGGATTTCATAAGAGGAAGGAGATATGTGCCTTCTTTAGCGAAGGAGGTTCCTTCTTCGATATAAGCGGGAATGAAATCATCGAGTCCTTCTTCGGTATCACCAAGCCATTTCTCTTTTCCAAAGCCTACTTCTGGGTCATTAATGTATTTATCTAGATTAACGACATGTTCACCATCTTTGCCTTCGGAGTTGATATAGTCCGCGACGTGGTCAGCGTAAGCTACGGCGATAGTGGGGACACTATCAGCGCTCCAGCCCTGATTAATATTGGAGAATATATCGTCATAGCCGCCTTTATATACTGGTTCAACGACTACTTCAACACCTTCGTTATCATATACATCTTTTTCAAAGCGACTGATTATATCATCGAGCCTATCTTGAATTCCTTGACCAAAAGTGTGCCAGAAGATGACATGTATTTTCCCGTCATCTTTACTTCCACAGGAAGTAGCAGTAAGACTAAGGGCAATTACAGCAACAGTAAGGGATATCTTTTTAAGACTACTTTTCATATATCTACCTCCCTTTCTTATAAAATTCGTAAGTAGATTATAATTTTATGTTTAATAAGATTGTAGCACTTACGTGCTAAAAGTTAAGTAAGACTTATAAAAATCTTATCTTAGATCCCACTACTTGGAAGTGAGAGCTTGGCCTCATTAACCGCAACCTCGAAAATGCTATCGATATCTTTCTCAATATCGGTGGATAAGAGGCACTGAGTCATTACTGATCCAGCCTGGGTACGAGCCGCACTACTTCCTTGGAAGACAGGAGAGGTAAAGAGGGTATCAGCCACATCAGCGTAGAAGCTATAAACTTGAGCATAGGTTAATTCGTCACCAGACTTACCAGAGTAGCTTGATTCACCAAGCCAGTCATCAGACTCATAAGCGCTCGTTCTAATTGGCATATAACCAGTTTCAAGAGCCCAGTATGTGGTGTTCTCAGTGTTAGTGAGGAATTTATAGAAGAGCCAAGAAGCAAGAGCTTCATCACCATTTACATCATCTTTTTGACGTAAGAAGACAATGGATGGACCCTGACAGATAGATTTCTCTTCGCAGCCTTCCGCTTGAGGAATAGAGGTGACATAAGTGGTAAAACCATTGCTTCCACCAAGCTGGTATTTAACACCACCAGTGGAACCAACACTCATAAGGCATCCCTGCTCCACAAAGGAGTAGTTAGTGTAGTTACCGGTAGTTCCCTGAGTAATAATACCTTCAAAACCAGTCGCTTCATTAGTGGCGTTAGCGTTGAAGATTCTCATGAGATCTTTCATATCATCATTATCAAAATCAATGCTACCGATACCGGTTTGATAATTGATGGAGGTGTAATCATATCCATACTGCTCCGCAAGGGTAATAAAGAGGTTAGCATCGGAGTCATAGCCTAAAACACCATGATAAGTCGTGCTATTATCATCGTTAATTAGGTATGGATCTTCGGTTTCCATATATTTATTTAAAGCAGGGATAAGATGTTCAAAGAGTTCTTCCCAAGTAAGACTATCCATATAGGACACACTTAGGGCGTCTCCATCATTGATTTCAGGATCAATATTAGAGAGGTCGAGACCAATTAAAACATCACTATTATAGAATAGCGCTTCAGTAGAAGCGGCAAATGGAAGACACCATGTGCCTTCAACTTGGAGGTTTTGACCGGTGGCGATGAGGTTTTCAAGCATATCTTCTCTCTCAGCCTTAGTCCAACCATAGGTCTTATCTTCCATATAATCATCCATTTGAATGACATTTCCAGTGGTAAGGTAGTCCGCGACATGGTCAGGATAGCAAAGCGCCATGTTAGGATAATCATCCGCTGGGAAACCATTTAAAATCATAGTTTCAAGGTCATCATAACTTCCTGTTTGTTTAACTTCAGTCACATGAATATTAGGATACTCTTCTTCAAAAGCATCGATAATTTTCTGAAGCTGCTCCTCATATGAGAATGTGTGCCAGAAAGTAATTTCAATATCCTCATCACCAAGGCTAAGGCTATCACCACAAGAGGCAAGGGCCACGGCAAGGATTGGGACACATAGAGCAGTTAAAACTTTGTTGTGTTTCATAATAAGTAATACTCCTTTTTAATTTTTTGACAATATGTCAATAGATTATCCTTTAATTCCCGCTCTTCCAACGCCTCTCATAATATACTTACGGAAGAAGATAAAGAGAAGGAATAATGGGACAGTAACACAGACGGTTGCCGCCATCTGATATCCGTATTCTGTTTGTCCAGCATCGACATCGACGAAGGCACTAGATCTAAGGCCGTTAGATATGAGTTGATACTCAGATTTAGAGGCCACTAAGTTAGGCCAGACGTACGAGTTCCATGCTCCCATAAACTTAAGAATACAGATTGATATTAATGTTGGCGCGGCAAGTGGGACCATCACTCTCCAAAGGAATGACCAGTCACTCTTTCCGTCAACCTTTGCCGCAAGGTACAGTTCGTTTGGAATCTGTTTAAAGTTTTGACGGAGTAAATAGATGTAATAGACACTTATCCAGAACGGCACAATCATCGCTAAATAGGCATCAAGTAAAGTTTGGTCTTCACCAATCCAGCCAAAGGAGGCGACGGTTATGTAGTTTGAGATAACCATCATTTCGCCCGGTATCATCATGGTCATAAGGAAGATCATAAAGACCGCTTCTCTTCCCTTAAAGTTAAGACGAGAGAAAGCAAAGGCGGCGAGAATTGTGGTTATCAGGGTTCCTAAAGTGTCAAAGACTGCCACTACGATTGTATTAAGCATATATCTTCCAAACTTAAAGACCTGGAAGACATAAACGTAGTTGCTCCACATGACTATCGAGGGGAAGAAGGTCTGCGTAGAGGCAAGAATTTCTGACCTCTGTTTAAAGGATGTAATAATCATCCAGTAGAATGGGAATATAACAAGAAGCGCCATCACGACAAGGAAGATATATGTAAGCGTGGTAAAGACCGCTTTACTAACTCTTTCCTGAGCTTTAATGGATTCGACGGTTCTTCCTGACTGCTCGATTGAGAGAACGAGATTATCATTCACTCTGATTTTCTTAAAATCAGGATAGATGTTATATTGTTCTTCCTCAGTAGACCCGCCATCATCGGGAGTTAAAGAATCAGGGATTTGTTCCTCGAGTTTTAATTCACTATCAAGGGTTTCACTCTCTTCCATAATTCACCTCCTTAGTAGTAAATCCTTCGGTTAGAGACCCAAAATTCAATAACCGTAAAGATTAATATAATGACGAATAGGAATACTGCGGCTGCCGCAGCATAGCTAGTCTGTGTGGACAAATAGTTATAGATATAGTAGACAATTGTCTCCATATTTGGAGTGCCCGCTGTTCCAAGGGTTCCCGGTCCATTAAAGAGAGCGACCACTGAGGTGTACTCCTTAAAGGCACCCATAAAGGAAGTCACTAAGATATACATAATCTGAGGACCAAGAAGAGGAATAGTTATATGCATAAGTCTCTTACTTCTAGAGGCCGCGTCAATCTGAGCGGCTTGATAATACTGCTTATCAATACCCTGTAGACCTGAGAGGAAGATTAAAATCTTAAATGGCAGCGCTGACCAAATGATATAGGTACAAAGCGGCACCATCGCCACCCACCGGTTCGCGCCGTATATCCATTTAAAGCCTTCTAACTGGAATATATAGTTTATTATGCCGTTTTCCGCGAAAATAACAGAGAAGACTAGTCCAATAGCGATAGTGTTTGTTACATACGGCAGGAAGAAGATGGTCTGAAGGATTCTTTGGAACCACTTAATGGAGTTAAGAGCCACCGCAATAAGAAGGGCTAAAATTGTCGCAATAGGCACAGTCACAAACACGATAAAGAAAGTATTTGGAATCGCGTACTGGACGAAATACATCTCTCTCGCTCCATTATCGGTCTCCATTAGACCAAGAATAATACCATAGTTAGAGAAGGTAAAACCGCTATGATGACCAGTCGCGTAGTTATAATCCTTAAGGAAGGAGATAACAATCGTATTAATAAGAGGATAAATGAGGAAAATGATGAGAAGGATAATAACAGGAGCGAGGTAAATCCAGGCTCTCCAGTTATTTTTCGCCACGACATCATCCACACCGCCGACTTTATATTCCTTCGTCGCTCTCTTTTTCGAGACGAGACGAATAACCGTATTATCGCTTTGGTCATAATAGACGCCTTTAGCGTCTAGCGCTAACTGTTCGTCTGTTAAAACGACGGGATCACATTCAACGAGCTCGTTTTTCTTTTTCGGATGGAATAGCTTATAGAAGAAATTTTTTACCTTTTTCATAAAATCCTCTAAATATCAAAGTAAATACGGTCCTGACTCTCCGCGTCAAAAATGTAGAGTTTATTAGGTTTCACTTTAAGTGAAAGCTTTTGTTCATTAGTTAAAGTCTCATCGGTCACAATGACCTTAAAGGTCTCAGTAGTGCAGCTAGGATTCTTCGCGACAATCGAGATATCACGACCGAGGATTTGTATCATTTCTGCGTTAGCGTGGAGCGCTTTTTGGTCCTCTTCGGTGCCGATTTCAAATCCCTCAGGACGAATTGTCACATAGACTTCCTTCTCTTCATCACAGATTTTCTTTTTGGCTTCATAGATGACATCATCTCCAACAATGATTTGTTTTCCTTTGACCTTACCCATGAAGATATTAATCTGTGGATTTCCTAGGAAAGAGGCCACGAATAAGTTCGCGGGGTTATTATAAACCTCTTGAGGAGCGCCGATTTGCTGCATCACGCCTAGTCTCATAACAACGATGAGATCGGATATGGACATCGCTTCTTCTTGGTCGTGAGTAACGAAGACGGAAGTAATACCAGTTTCCTGCTGAATTCTTCTAATCTCTTCTCGGGTCTGTAGACGTAGACGGGCGTCGAGGTTAGATAGTGGTTCATCAAGAAGGAGCACTTTAGGTTTTTTAACTAGAGCACGGGCAATGGCCACTCTTTGCTGCTGGCCCCCAGAGAGCTGGGATGGCTTACGCTCTAAATATTCATCAACGTTAACGAGTTTTGCGGTGTCATAGACGATATCCCGTCTCTCCTCTTTAGTGAGTTTTCTATGAGTAATAGCCTGAGTGGTCTCAACGGAGAGATCGGCAAGAAGGAGTTCTTCTTTGAGGTATTTAACGATTTCATCAACTTTCTCTTGAGGAGCGCCGTTAATCTTAAAGTAGATTTTGAACTTTTCTTCATCGAAGTAGAGTTTAAAATCAGAGTATTTAACATCTTTTGATTTGAAATAAGCTTTGAGGGTCTTTTCAAGGTCTTGGTCGCGCACATCAGTAATGAAATAGGTACGAGAGTTATGCTCATGAGCGTTATCAATAGCCTCAAGCGCTTCATCGACGTGATGGACATTGACTTCACTAAGCATCACCATAAGTTCAAAGCCGGTATGGAGGTGAGAAATAAGCGCACTACTAACCTTAAAGCCTTTCGCTTTAGCGGCGTTACGGCAGGCGTTAATCGTGTCATCAATCTTATTAGTGTCAAATTTATGACCAAGGTCAGATTTATAGGTAATATTAACGAGCTGATTTTCTCCAACTTTCGTGATGGTTGCTCTGACGGAGTTATCAAAGAGGGCATCACTAGTTTGAACTTTTTCTTCGTTAGTGAGCTCCGCGCTGATAATTTCTACCATGTGCTCTTTAAAAAGGGAGGCGGTATTTTCGCTTACATTAAGAAGAGTCACATGAAGATAGAGAATACCTTCACTTTCATTTGCGCTGACCTTGTATTCTTTTTTCTTTAAACCAATCTTTTGAAGGAGCGTTTCAACGGATTTACTAATACCGTCCACAACATCTCTCTTCTTAAGAGTGTATTTATAGTCAAAGTCAAACTGATAGAAGGTCTCAAGAGGGACTTCCACTTTGAGATTAGTGAGAGGGAATTCGATATTTTTATAAATAGTCATATGAGGATAGAGAGCGTAGTTTTGGAAGACGAGACCAATGCCTCTCTTTTCAGGAGCGAGGTTAGTGACCTCTTGGTCACCAAACCACACCTCACCAGAGGTAGGGGTTTGAAGTCCGCTGATCATATATAGCGTCGTGGACTTACCGCATCCAGATGGGCCAAGTAGTCCTACAAGCTTTCCATCAGGGACGGTAAAATCGAGGTCTTTAACCGCAGTGGTATCCCTAATGTTCTTTTTTGAATCACCTAGGAATACTTTAGTAAGGTTTTTAATTCTAATTTCCATATTCTCATTATCTCCTCTCTATATTAACCGATTTGCTCGGTTCCAGTTCCATCATCATCTTCATCTTCATTAAGTTTAAGTCTTTCGACTTCTTTTCTATGTCTCGCCGCTTTACCCGCCAGCCAGAAGTAGCGGATATAATAACCAATAGCGATAATAGATAGAATGGCAAATACGAAGACATAGGGATCCGTTGGATTAAAGGTAACAATCGCATTATTAAAGGGGAATACTCTAATAAGAGTAAACACGGTAAAGAAGAGGAGTGACCCAATCCAAATGAAGGCAAGAATAGCCTGATTTATAAAGTGCCTCGTATTCATCCTTCTAAATTCATCGTTTTTATACTTATTCTTTAAATAGAAATATAAACCGATAGTAATGGCAAGGAAGACCACGACATAGCCAACGGCAACTAGACCCACAATAAGGCTATAGTTAGTAACGCCTGGAGATTCAGTTACTAAGTCCATGGCATTTACAATGCCAAAACGAGTTTCAATACTACTCTTAGTGACAATTGCGTTACGAGACTGGTTAAATAAATCAATCGTAATACGAACGCCGACAAGTTCTATCTTTCTTGCTCGATCAATACTAAAATCATTAGCGATATCTTTATCTTTAATTATAAAGGCGAGACTAGTCTCTTTCTTTGTGGTGAACTCAGTGTATGACACCGGGGTCTCCACTCTCTTATCGACAGTGACCAGTTCGTCATTAGAATCGAGATACGTAATGCGATAATACATACTATTTAGTGAGGTAAGACGGTATCTAAGTTTAAGAGTGCCATCTTCTAGATAAGGGATATTTTGAACATAAGTCGCATGATTTAATTCATCATAGATTTCAACATCCGCTTTTTTAACGTTCATAACAAAAGTGGAATAACCACTGAATTTATTAAGAGAACCAAATGAGTATTCAATATAGTTACTAATATCATCTTCAACGGTATAGGAAAGAGTGGGGATAGTATAAAGCTGTCCCACAGTTCCGGTTACATTGCCATCAGCATCAGTAACGGGAAACTCTAAATCTGGATAATAAGAGGTTTCTCCTCTTGTGGCGTTATAAATATTAAAGAAGATTAAGGAGTCAGCGTTAATAGTCTCGTTATCGGAAAGCTCGATATCAAAATATAAAACAAGATTAGTTTGTCCAAGCGATTTCCCAATTCCATCAAAGGAACGGTTAGAGGAGGTCACAGGGAAATATTCAATTCTTGTTTCAAGGTATTCGCCTTCATAATAGACATCATATTGGAGTCCTATTCGAAGATCATCTTCATAGTCTCCATCATAAGTTTCTTCGCTTCCTAAGAAGAAGTTAGTTTTTTTATCCGCGGAGTCACTATTACCAACGCTATAAGAAACATCTCCCGAGGCATAGCCTGCCCAGGTGATGGTGGTGCCGTCTGGGAAGACCGATAAATCAAACTCAACTTGAGAGGCATCATCAAAGCCAAGAATAAACTCCACTCCGGAATTTTCTAGGTTAATAAAGGCGTCTTCATCAATTTCCGTAATAGTGGATGGAATATAAATAGAGTTAAGCCCGCTGACCGCATCATCATCGACGAGATGAGAGCCAATCGACTCAACCGAAATAATTGCTCTCGTTCCGTGTGTCATTCTATAAGGAATAACAATATCGGCTTGTCCTTTTATTATTTCAAAGGCATAGCCAATATAGATAGGACGCTCTTCTTCGTTCTCTATTGGATCTAGATCAGCGATATCAATATTATCGTTAATAGCGATATAGATATATTTTTGACTACTTCTATTGGAGAAATAGTAGGGTATTTCTGTGGCAAAAGTTGCGGTGTAACTTTGGCTTGTTGGAGTGCTTGTGGAAGTACTAATTCGGCAGGATAATTGCTCAGCATCAACTTCTGTTGCCGTCTCCCAGCCAGGGAAGTAGAGACTAAAATCACTAGGACTATCCTTATGATAGGCCTCTTTCACTGAAGTCATAATAACATTACTACTTTCCTTAGGAGTGCTCGTATTCGTCTCAGCGCCTTCTAAAGAACAGCCCGCGCAGAGCAAAACAAAAAAAGAGGTTATAATATTAGGTAATAATCTCTTCTCTTTTGTCATTTATTTAAATCCCCCTCCAAATGAGGGAAATATGTCTTTTTTCGTTATCAGCAGGATACTTATTAAATAACATATTTCTTGCCGCCTCTAATATACTAAAATAATAAATATTTTATTTCAAGTCTCTATGTGAAAAATTAACAGGCTCTTTTCTCGCGGTTACTAAATCCGCCCTAATCTGGTCATACTCATCATAAATATTATTATCTTGGGTGGAAACCTGGACTAAATTAAGACAGAAATCTGGGAAGCCCTGCTTATTACGGGAGAACGCCATCATCGAGAAGGAAATGATAATTGGAATCCCAAATGTAAAAACTGAAAGTATTAATATAAAGAAATAGAAGATAAGGAAACGGGCAAGTGATCTCTTCCAGCTGGGATTAAGAAGGCGCTTATCAATAGTCCCGATATGATAGATAGCTTGACCGAAGGTTTTTCTTCCTTTTCTAAAGATAAGGGTGGGCAAGTAAAAGGATAAAACACCAGATATTAGAAAAGCGGGAAGTATTTCAGCGTAGATTAAAACATTAGACATGTATTTAGTGAGGTCATAGTAGTTAGGCACCGCGACGACTAAATAGCCTTGAAGGACTTCGTCTATATAATAGGTATAAAATTCATCAAAATATCCAGCGGAGGTAACAATGCTATAGGCCGTGGTGTTAATAGTTATCTCTCCATCTTCATCAATAATAAAATAGTGATTCCCATATTTATCTACGAATTTATCGGAGAGTCTCTCCTCATCATAGGTCGCTCTAATCATGGAAGCGGTCTGTTCATCGCATCTATCATCACAGAAAGAGAGGAAGGTATCGATGGCGTCTTGAGCTTCCCTAAGTCTAGCATATCCTGATATGTCCACTCGGTTGAGATAAGCAATGATATCAATCATCCCGTAGTCCGCATGATCAATATAAAGACCGGACTCCACTCTTGCGGAGGTAAGCTCTTCGTTATTCTCTTTATAGGTATCCGTAGAAATAACAATTCCACGACAGGAGATAAAAAGGAGAAAAAAGATAACAAGAAAGATAATAAAATCAATAACTCCCGCCATAACGCGTTTCCAAAACTTAGGGTTCGCATACTGAATCTCTATTTTGTCAGAGGGCCTCATGGCAATATGAGGGTCATAGTTATTATAAAGATCGTCTTCACTCATACTTTATATCCTTTTGCTCGGTAAACCTCATCAAGTGAGTCCGTAGATATTAAAACACTTCTCGATAGTTTATCAAATAGTGATTGATTAAAATTAGAAAACAGCAAAACAATAAGAGAGACAAAAAGCACAAGTAAAGAAATAAACGTTAGCATCATAAACTGCCCGTTCCCTAATCCAAATAAATAGTTAAAGTTAACTGTGGGCCACCCAATAAACATAATAAAGGCGAGGTTAGAGATAAGAGAATAAATAGAATTAATTGCGACCTCTCCCTTCTTTACAAGGTAGAGGTTATTAATGCCCACTCTCTCGACATGCATAACAAGCATCGCAATCGTTTTTCCGTGCTTATTACAAAGGGGAATGACCAAATAACACACTAGCGTAGTAATAAAATATGTGACATAAGTGGCTATAACCACTAGCGTGTCAATCTGACCAACAAGGTATTCCATCCTCTCATCAATCTCATTATAAGACATTCCATTATAAGTAAGATCATTAACAGCGATATCTTCCACCATATCATCAAAGGCCGTTTCAAAGAAATCTTCAATTATATCATCATAAAGCTCTTCTCCAGCGTTAGAGATGACGTCTCCCACCGTGTACATTGGAATAAGAAGCTCTATATATTCGTCATATAGTTTAGGGACGTCATTAACCACTTCAAAATAAATGGAATCAGAGTAGACACTTAGATAAGTTGTCTCATCCCCTCTTATATCGAGATAATATGTCTTATAAATATCGTATTCTTCCCCTTCTCCTGTGACATAATACTCAATGAATTTAGTCGCGGTGTAATACTCACTATTTTCTAGATACGCTTTATCATTAACATCTTCGTAGTAGAGAAGACCGTTTCCCCATAAGATATCTGCGATATCTAGCTCTCTATCATACATCTCCGTGGAGTAGTCTTTATAGTGGCCCGCGGCCTTAGTTATCGGCATCACCACGATATTCATAAGAAGCATCGCCATAATGAGATTAATAAAAAAGTCCGCGAGAAAAACAAGAATCCTTCTTCCTTTCTTAAGGGGATTAATATTTATCTCATTTGGTCTAGTTTCCTGACCGTATTTATCGTAAAGCTCTATATCATCCTTAGGCATAACTATATTATTAACCTTTATATTCTTTATTCCTTATATAAGTTGCTCCCTTAGTAGTACCAATTTTAATTATTTTTCCCTCTTTAAGTAGTTTTTTTATTTCCGCGGTTATTGTACTTTTAGAAACACCAATAAGAATAGAAGATACCTCAGCATTTGAAAGTGGAATTGATGAGGACATGATAAGATCTTCTACCTGCTTCGATTTATTGCCTTCACTACTTTCTAATGTAATAAATTTCTCTTCAAATTCTTGATAGCAGAGTCGAAGTATTTCAAAAAAATAAATAATAAAGGGAGTATAGTCATTATTATTCTCGTGCCACCCTACTGAAGAAGCCTGCAGAGCATCATAATATCGATTTTTATTTTCGTTAATTACTCTTTCGAAAGAGATATATTTTTGTACATCAATGTCACATTGATATAAGAGGAGACTTGTAATAAGACGAGACATTCTCCCATTTCCGTCAAGAAATGGGTGAATACAAAGGAAATCTAGAATAACACAAGGAATCAATAATAAGTTGTTAACACTGCTATCGCTTCTCGCATCCATAAAAGCGAGATAAAGTTGTTCCATAGCCACCGGCGTGTCAATAGCACTTACAGGATTCCACACAACAAATCGCTGATTTGTTTCCTTATTGAAGCCTGAAATAAAGTTATCATATGGTTTATAGCAGCCTCGAACACGAGCATCTTCATCCACAAGGCTTAATAATAAACTATGGAAACCAAGAACATCTTTTTCACAAAAATCTAAATTTTCATGATCAGAGTGAATGAGATCGAGCACTAATTGATATCCTTTAATTTCTGCTTCATCATGACCTTTAGGAGTAACATCAAACTCAATAAGTTTTTTAATTCTTGTATCAGTGCTATAGATTCCTTCAATAGCATTAGATGCTTTTACAGACTCAAAAACGGCGATACGTGAAAACTTATCAATAACAGAACTATATTTTTCTTTATAAAAGGACTCTTTCCCTTTTACTTCATAAATAGTTCTTAGATAGTTTAATAGTGTCGCGTTAGTGGGAAAATCTTTAAGAAAAGAATAATCAAATTTATGCATTGTATCTAAATATTCCTCCTTTTTTAGTTATTTTATCATATATTTATCTAAATAACTACTTTAATTCGATATAATTAAAATTTTATTTAGGTATTTTGAAGCAAAAATATCTAAAAAATTAAATATTCGTGGTATTTTTATCTAAATAAACAAAAACCCTAGTTCATCGCTAGGGTTTAATTCTAAGAGTAATTAACTAAATCTTATTTTAAGATTTCGTTAACGGTTCCCGCTCCTACGGTGTGGCCACCTTCACGGATTGAGAATCTCGTTCCCTTTTCAAGGGCAATTGGGTGAATAAGCTCAACGGTAAGCTCGACGTTATCACCAGGCATCACCATCTCGACACCCGCTGGAAGAGTAATCACTCCAGTAACATCAGTGGTACGGAAGTAGAACTGAGGACGATAGTTAGAGAGGAAGGCGGTGTGACGTCCACCCTCTTCTTTGGTGAGGACATAAACTTGACCTTTGAATTTGGTATGAGGAGTCACAGTGCCAGGTTTAGCAAGGACTTGGCCTCTTTGGACTTGGTCACGGTTAACGCCACGGAGTAAGACACCGATATTATCACCCGCACGGGCTTCATCAAGAGTCTTTCTAAAGGACTCAAGACCAGTAATAACGGATTTGATGGTGGGTTTAATACCAACGATTTCGACTTCTTCACCGAGGTGAGCGGTTCCTCTTTCCACACGGCCGGTAACAACAGTACCACGGCCTTGAATGGTCATGGTGTCTTCAATAGCAAGAAGGAATGGCTTATCGATTTCACGGACTGGAGTAGGAATATAGGTATCACAGGCATCGAGAAGATCGAGAATCTTCTTTTCTTCCGCGGGATCACCTTCAAGGGCTTTCTTCGCAGATCCACGAATGACTGGAACTTCGTCTCCAGGGAAACCGTACTGGTTAAGTAGGTCACGGACATCCATCTCAACTAAGTCGAGAAGCTCATCATCATCCACCATATCAGTCTTATTGATATAGACAATGATATAAGGCACTCCAACCTGACGAGCGAGAAGAATGTGCTCTCTAGTCTGAGGCATAACGCCGTCGGTAGCGGCGACAACGAGGATGGCACCATCCATCTGAGCCGCACCAGTAATCATATTTTTGACATAGTCAGCGTGCCCTGGGCAGTCAACGTGGGCATAGTGACGTTTCGCGGTGGAGTACTCGATGTGAGCGGTATTAATCGTAATACCACGAGCCTTCTCTTCTGGAGCGGAGTCAATTTGCTCGTAGGAAGTCTTAACAGCGCCGCCTGTCTTGGATAAAACAGAAGTAATCGCCGCAGTTAATGTGGTTTTACCATGGTCAACGTGGCCAATAGTACCGATATTAACGTGCTCTTTAGATCTGTCAAATTTTGCTTTTGCCATGATTAATATCTCCTTTCAAATTTGTAACTTTGCGTATTCTTCATTTTAAAGCATTTCATATTTATAATCAATATTCCCTATGGAATAATTAATTATCTTTTTGCGCTTGTCCCGCTTTTTTAACGATCTCTTCCTGAATAAACCTTGGGGTTTCTCCATAGTGATCAAACTGCATGGTGTAATTTCCTCTGCCTTGAGTCATGCTTCTTAGGTCAGTCACATAGCCAAACATCTCTGCAAGTGGGACTTCCGCTTCAATGATTTTAGCGTTGGCTCTTTGCTGTTCACCGGTGACATTACCTCTTCTTCTTGAGATATCACCGATGACATCGCCGTAGTACTGCTCAGGAACGGTGACTTCAATCGCCATAATAGGCTCAAGGATAATGGGGTCACATTTCTTCGCGGCTTCTCTTAGCGCAAGGGAAGCAGCAATCTTATAGGCCATTTCCGAGGAGTCAACTTCGTGGTAAGAGCCGTCGAATAAGGTGGCTTTTATATCCATCACCTGATAACCCGCGATAAGACCTCTCGTGAGAGCATCTTCAAGGCCATCCTTAGTGGGCTTAATATACTCTTTAGGCACTACACCACCGATAATATTATCCACAAACTCGAAGCCTTTGCCTGGATTAGGTTCAAACCTAATCTTGACGTGACCGTACTGGCCGTGTCCTCCAGTTTGACGGATATATTTACCTTCGCATTCCGCACTGGTTCTAATCGTCTCACGATATTCAACCTGAGGCGCGCCGACATTAACCTGGACTCCAAACTCTCTTCTAAGTCGATCAACGATAATATCGAGATGGAGTTCACCGACACCAGCGATAATAGTTTGACCGGTTTCAGAGTTAGTTCTCACTCTGAAGGTTGGATCCTCTTCCGCGAGTTTATTAAGCGCGGCAGTCATCTTCTCTTGATCGAGTTTGGTCTTAGGCTCAACGGCCTGCTCAATAACTGGGTCAGGGAAGACCATCTTCTCGAGGATGATTGGATGATTTTCTTCACAAAGTGTATCACCCGTAGTGGTGTTTTTAAGACCAACTACCGCGCCGATATCACCAGCGTGAAGAGCATCAACCTCTTGACGGTGGTTAGAGTGCATGAGGACAACTCGGGCAATTCTTTCTTTTTCTCCACGAGTGGAGTTAAGTACGTATGTTCCCGCGCGAAGGGTACCGCTATAAACACGGACATAGGTAAGCCTACCAATAAAGGGGTCAGTCGCAATCTTGAAGGCAAGCACTCCAAGAGGGGCATCATCATTAACTTCACAGGTTACTGGGTTACCCCTATCATCCGTTCCTTTAGCGGGTGGAATATCAAGTGGAGAAGGGAGATAGTCCACAATTCCATCGAGAAGTAACTGTATATTCTTATTTTTATAAGCGGATCCACAGAAGACAGGATGGAACTCACCGGATAGAACCGCTTGACGGATCACTCTCTTCGTGGTTTCAACATCTGGCTCTTCTCCTTCAAGCACCATCATAAGAATATCGTCATCAAAGGAGGCAAGGGTTTCAAATAGCTTTCCTCTTAGCTCTTTGACTTTTGGAAGATATTCTTCAGGGATAGGCTCTTCATGAGGCTCGTCATGGAAGTCAGAGGTATAAACCCAGGCTTTTTGTTCGACGAGGTCAATACAGCCTTTAAGCGTGGATTCAATGCCGATTGGATATTGAACCGCTTCCGCTTTGGCGCCTAGTTTTTCATGAACGGAACGGATATTCATTTCAAAGTCTGCGCCGATGGCGTCGAGTTTATTCACGAAGACAAGACGAGGGACTCCATATTTCGAGGCCTGTCTCCAAACGGTTTCAGTTTGTGGTTCCACGCCGTTTTTGCCGTCTAGTACGGCAATTGCGCCGTCTAGGACACGAAGAGAACGCTCAACTTCGACGGTAAAGTCGACGTGCCCTGGAGTGTCGATAATATTGATTCGATTCCCTTTCCAAAACGCGGTTGTCGCAGCGCTTGTAATGGTAATACCTCTTTCTTGCTCCTGGACCATCCAGTCCATGGTGGCTTGTCCTTCATGGACTTCACCGATTTTATGAATCTTACCGGTATAGTAGAGGATTCTTTCTGTAATGGTTGTTTTACCGGCATCAATATGAGCCATAATCCCAATATTACGGGTATGGGCTAAATCGTATTCACGTGCCATAAATCCTCCTTACCAGCGATAATGAGCGTAAGCTTTATTGGCTTCCGCCATCTTGTGGGTATCTTCTCTCTTTTTCACCGAGGCTCCGGTGCCGTTTGCGGCATCGATAATCTCAGCGGCTAGTTTCTCTTCCATGCTCTTTTCGTTACGTAAACGAGCATACGTGACTAGCCATCTTAAACCAAGGGTCACTTTTCTTTCGGGACTTACTTCCACAGGAACCTGATAGTTAGTGGCACCGATTCTTCTGGTTTTAAGCTCGACATCTGGCATGATGTTATTAATCGCGGTGGCGAAGACGTCCATTGCGGGTTTTCCCGTCTTCTCTTCGATACGATCAAAAGCATTATATAGAATCTTCTGCGCGGTTCCTTTCTTTCCATCAATCATTAATTTATTAATTAATCTCGTCACGAGTTTTGAATTATAAATTGGATCAGGAAGGACATCACGTTTTTCTACACTACCTTTTCTTGGCATATCTTAATCCTCCTTTATTTATTAGTTATATATCTATATATAAATTAGTCGTTATCTTTTGGTTTTTTGGTGCCGTATAGGCTTCTTCCCTGTCTTCTCGCCTCAATACCAGCGCAGTCAAGAGTGCCACGGATAATGTGGTATCTAACGCCTGGTAGGTCCTTCACTCTACCGCCTCTTACGAGAACTGTGGAGTGCTCCTGAAGGTTATGACCTTCACCGCCGATATAGGCGGTTACTTCATAGCCGTTTGATAATCTAACACGGGCGTATTTTCTAAGAGCGGAGTTTGGCTTTTTAGGGGTCATAGTGCCCACACGGGTACAAACACCTCTCTTTTGAGAACATGCTTGGTTAGTTTCTTTCTTTTTAAGGGAATTCCAGCGTTTGCCTAAAGCCGGAGCTTTTGACTTCTCCGTGGCTGTTTTACGACCATCACGAACTAATTGATTGATTGTTGGCATGACTTTCTCCTTTCAGATTTATGTCCACTAGACCGGGTGTATCAATGTCCCATCTAAATAAAGAGACCATAATGGTCTAGCTAACACACGATTGCATATTTTATATTATTTATTTTGGTAGTGCAATAGGAAAAATATATATTTTTCATATAGCAAGACTAGTTAGTTTTGCTTATTTAGAAAATCCACAAACCGGCCAACGAGGAAAGCACAGAAAAGGGGAAAGGTGTAGACCTTACCATCAAAGCCGATATTCCCATTAGCGAGTTTAATGCCTCTTTTTACATTTGGATAACCACTGCTTTCGATAATTTTATAGAGAGAAGTGGCCCTATTGGTTCCCGCTTTAACTTCAATTGGAATTATTTCCCTACTTGTTTCAAAAAGAAACTCTTCTTCGATATGATAGGTGTCTCTTTTGAAATAATAAAGAGATTCTCCGCTTTTAAATAGGGCCTCAGCGATGATATTTTCAGTAAAACCACCATTTGAAACAGCGTAATTTCGACTCAATCCAAAATCGGAGAAGAGACGATCATCAAACATTGATAGTAAAAGCCCGCTGTCTCTCAGGTATAGCTTGAACTTATCACTTTTATAATAACTTTCAAAAGGGATAGAAAGTTCTTCAAGGCAGTAACAGGGGACGACTATTCCCGCATCAATAAGCCACTCAATCGCACTACTATAGTCCTTATAGCGGGCACTTTTATCGTCTTTAATTTTCTTAACTTGGAATTTCTTATTTTCTTTAGCGAGCTGAGAGGGGATACTTCTAAAAGCTTCGAGGATACGGCCGCCACTAACAACATCAGAATACTGAATCATATCTGCGCGGTATTGAGAAACGATTTTCTTTTGCATGTCTCTAGCGTTACTAATGTTCCCATTTTCTAGGTAATCGACAATAACCGCTGGCATACCTCCAAGGATGACATAATTAAAGAAATGCGAATTTAATGACTCTAATTCGCTTTTATCAAATGGTATATTCTCTTCCATATGATTAAAAATAACCTCAATGTAACTACTAAGTCCGATGGCCCAGAGGTATTCCTCAAAATCCATCGATGACATTTCAAATTCGTCCATGTAGCCCACTGGAACACTAGAGACTCTCTTATACTGAATACCAAGAAGAGAGCCACTGCAGATGACGTCGTAGCGGCCATCGAGACTAAATGCCTTTAAAGTGGATAAGAAGTCAGGAAGAAGTTGAATCTCATCAAAAATAAGAATCGTCTTATATGGAACAAAAGAAAAATTATCGCCATGTAGAACAATACCATTGATAATAGAGTTTACTTCATAGCCATCCTTAAGAATATCCATGTATTTTTTTTGAATATCAAAATTAATATAAATAACGTGTTCATAATTAGCGTTAGCAAAATGAAGGATAGACTCCGTCTTGCCAACTTGTCTGGGTCCTTTAATTAGAAGGGGAACGTGTTTTGGATTGGCTTTCCAACTTATTAAATATGAATCGATTTTCCTTTGTAAATACATAAAAGCCTCGGATGACTATTATAGTAATCCTCCGAGGCAAATTATTCAACGATTTTCACGTTTCTGCATCATTTTTGAAGATTTCGTTCCACGTTTCTGCAATGTTTTAGAGCACTTCGTTCCACGTTTTTAGCAGATTTGGACATTAAAGTAATAGTTTTCTAGTAAAAATAACTATTTTATTCTTTTGTCATAATTACGATAGACTCTGGTGGGACGACAAGTGAGGTTCCATTAACCTCAAGTTCATACTGATCATCGCAGATAAGAGAATCAGATATGATAGTATAATCCTCTACACTACCAATCACATAGGTATAAGGCTCAGTAAGAGAGGCATTAATAAGAAGGAGGACACTATCTTCACCATACGTCTTCTCAAATCCTTGGAAAGCATTAGTGTCAGAGTACACAGTGGTGCAATCTCCACATGGGATAGCAAGATAAGAATTTCGTACCTTATTTGCATGAGCGACATACGCTAGAGAAGAGTTATCATCTTTGAGGAGAGATTTTACAGTTCCAAACGGATAGACAGTTGCTTCCTCAATAGTGGACGCGCCGCTGACGGGGGTACAAGTATATTTATCGCCCCAGTTCATTGGAACTCTAAGATCTTCATCTTTACTAGATAGTTGTGCGCCCATACCAATTTCATCTCCATAGTAATTGAAAATACAGCCGGTGCTCATTGCAAGAAGACCATAGCCAAATTTTAGTCTTTGTGGAGCGCCTCTTCCTTGGGTTGCTCCCACTAGACGTCCACTTGGACTATCGTGATTACATACAAACGGAGCGGGAATACATCCCTCAGGTAAACTAGAAAATGAATTATTATAGGCCTTTTGGAAATTTGTTGCGTTCTGCGTATTAACAGTTGTCCCGATATAACCTTCAGTTCCTTTGAAATCAAAATTGAAGCAGGAATCAATGCCAGACTGGAGAAGGGTGGCATTACTAGAAGTGCTGCCCCACTGACCTTCTGCAACGATATAGCAGTCGGGTTTAATCGATTTTGCAGTATCGTTAATCCATTTTAAGACCGCGGCATCATCATTATCGACGTTTGAATTACCAAAATAAGTGGTGACAGCGTCAAGTCTAAAGCCGTCGACATCATAATCTTCAAGCCAGAATCTCATGACTTCGGTAAGGTCTTGAGCGAGATCGCAAGTGGGATCATCAAGAATTAACTGTAAGTTGAGGTCAGGCATCTGTGAATCAAACTCGCATTCGTAGTACCAAGTGCTATTATAAGCGTTATATCCACTTTGGTATGAAGTTGACCAAACATAGTAGTCGTAGTATTTATTTGTTCGGTCGCCCTTTACATGAGCTTGAGCGCTTTCAGTG
This sequence comes from Coprobacillus sp., assembly GCA_021203815.1. Taxonomy (GTDB): domain Bacteria; phylum Bacillota_I; class Bacilli_A; order RFN20; family CAG-826; genus JAJQAP01. The sequence continues at coordinate 23,691 of JAJQAL010000022.1, forward strand.
AACCAAGGATTATTTCTTCCTGAATGGTTAACGACTAAATCAAGGATAACAGTCATCCCAAGGTCATGGGCTTTATCCACCATCTCCTTATAGTCATCAAGGGTTCCAAAGTCTGGATCGATATCGAAATAATCATCGACATTATATTTATGATAGGTTGTGGATGGATGAACTGGAGTAAGCCAGATACCATTGAAACCTAAATCATGGATATAGTCTAGTTTAGCGGTAATACCGGGAATATCACCGATTCCATCTTTATTACTATCGGCATATGAATAAGGGAATATTTCATAGTATGTTCCGTATTTTCCGTAATCGACAGTTTCATAACCATCGTTATAATGATATGTATAATCACTACTACAAGCGGACGCACTAAAACCAGTGGCCACGCTCATCACAGCTAAAAGAGAAATTGTAATTATGTTCTTTTTTTTCATAAAAGGGTACCCCCTATGTTACCTATATTATACTAGATAAGCCCGAGACTTTTAAAGGCATTATATACCCCATCTTTTGAGATAGGGTCTGTCACCATGTCAGCGGCTTTTTTAGTTTCTTTATTTCCGTTTCCTAAACAGATGGAATATCCCACTTCATTAAACATAGAAATATCGGGAAGATCATCACCCACTGCGATAGCACTCCTTTTATCCATCGATAAATACGAGAGGAGATACCTAACTCCATCCCCTTTAATTCTTTCTGTTGGGGCGAGATCTGCGCCGTATTTATCATATCGATAAAAAATCGCTCTTTTGGGAAGATTTTCTTTTATATACTCTTCATGTTCATCAGTAGCAAATAAAACAAACGCCGTTATGCGCTGATTTTTGTATTTTTTATATTTAGTAATGACTTCTCGATAGGTCTTATAAAGTTCATAAACTTCATCGTGAATAGGCGCCATCATAAAGCGGGTTTTTGTGGTGGCCGCTTCAAGCGATAGATTAAGTGGAAGAATAACATTTCGGATTTGCTCAACTTCCGCTTTCGTAAAATACGTAGTGTGGACAAGTTTATTTTTATAAAAGATAGTTTGTCCATTACTGCATATTACTCCATCAGGATGAAAGTATTTAAAAGTCCCGAGGCGGTAAAGGGAATCATAGTTACGCGATGTACATAAGATTAAAATATTCCCATTCTTTTTGAGTTTTTTAAAAGCGTCAATTCCAGACTGAGGGAAGCAGCTATTCTCATGGTCATAAAGCGTCCAATCGATATCGAAGAAGATTATTTTCTTATCAGTTTTACTTTTCATATATAATGAATTATAGCAAAAGTACAAGTGGGAGGAAAATATGAGTTTTAAAGAGATAAAAGTAGAAGATTTTAATTTTGATGGCTATTCTCTATTCGGAAAGAGGTGGCCCTTACTAGGCGCGGGGACACCGTCAAAATATAACGCGATGACCATATCCTGGGGTCAATATGGAAGCCTATGGGGTCATATGGGCGGAGAAAAAACCGTTGTGGTCTATGTTAGACCGACGAGATTCACCCACGATATAATTGAGGAAAGTGATTATTTCTCGCTTTCTATTCTTCCTGAAAAAAGTAGAGACGCGCTTATGTATATGGGCTCCCATTCCGGCCGTGATGAAGATAAAATTAAGAAAGCAGGACTTACTCCATGTTTTATTAGTAATACTATGTATATTGAGGAGGCAGAAGTCGTCCTTATTTGTCAAAAACTCTACAAAGACCAGATAAAAGAAGAGAATTTCATCGATAAATCGATAATTGATGAGCAGTATCCAAGGCGCGATTTTCACACGGTATATATCGCAAAAATTGAGAAAGTTTTAGTAAAAGAATAACCTTGTAAAATCTCGCTAAATAAAATAAAAAGCCGGCAGAACCGGCTTTTCTATTTAATGATTAGAGAATTATTTACTCGCTTCGTAGATCTTACCGCGGAGCTCCGCAATCTTACGGTCATGCTCCTCGATATAACTCGATCTTACTTCTTTCATCTTCTTCTCAACGGAGAAGCCATCGAGAATATCCTCTTCTTCCTCATCGGTTAATAGACCTCTACCCGCAGGGATGAGACGTCCAGTAATGACGTTCTCCTTAAGTCCATGGAGATGGTCAGTCTTCCCTTTAATCGTCGCATCGGTAAGAACCTTAGTGGTCTCCTGGAAGGAAGCCGCGGAGAGGAAGGAATCGACTTCAAGAGCCGCTTTAGTAATTCCAAGAACAAGAGGCTGGAAGATTGCCGGTCTCTTTCCGCTTGTAAGAGCCTTCTGGTTCTCTTCGGTAACCTGATTAACATTAACTCTGGTGCCGCTTAGTAAATCGGTATCACCCGCATCGATAATAAAGACTTTATTAAGCATCTGACGGACGATAACTTCGATATGTTTATCGCTAATCGCAATAGACTGAGCGGAATAAACTTTCTGGATTTCCTTAACGATATAGTTTTCGACGGAGTTAACATTAGCCACTTCAAGGAGCTCTTTTGGAGAAATAGAGCCTTCCGTAATCTTCGAGCCGTTATAGACATAGTCTTTTTCTTTCACTCTAAGTTTGGCTCCAAATGGAGTGGTATAGGTCTTCTCTTCTAAGTCATTTTTCACGGTAACGACATAGTGTCCGCCTTCTTCCGTGATCTTAGTGACAGTGCCGCAGATTTGAGAAATCGTGGACATACCTTTTGGAGTTCTCGCTTCAAATAGCTCCTGAACACGAGGGAGACCTTGAGTGATATCACTACCAGCGGCAACACCGCCAGATCTATGGTTCCATAGAGTAAGTTGAGTACCTGGTTCACCAATAGACTGGGCGGCCATAACACCAACAGCGTCACCCACTTTAATCTCTCGGCCGGTGGCAAGGCATCTTCCGTAGCAGTGGACACAGACACCATCTTTGGTCTCACAGCCAAATAAGGATCTAATCTTAACAGACGTAATACCAGCGTTAACGATTTCTTTCGCGGTGTCTTCTTCAATCATGGTGTTACCCTTAACGATAACTTCACCTGTTTTAGGATTAACGATATCATCGAGAGCGTATCGACCGACAAGTCGATCGTAGAGCTTAACGATAACCGTATTACGCGCGGTATCAACGATATCGCTAACTTCAAAGCCCTGATGAGTGCCGCAGTCGACCTCACGGACGACAACGTCTTGAGCAACATCGACAAGTCGACGGGTTAGATAGCCGGAGTCAGCAGTCTTAAGCGCGGTATCGGAGCCGCCTTTTCTCGCTCCGTGCGTAGCAATAAAGAACTCGGAAACGGATAGACCTTCACGGAAACAGGACTTAACTGGAAGTTCAATAATACCACCGGAGGTATTACCCATGAGTCCTCTCATACCGGCAAGCTGAATAATATTAGAGATATTACCACGAGCCCCACTATCACTCATCATGTAGATTGGGTTGCGTTTATCTTGAGAGAACTGTTTGGTTAGTACGTCTCTCACTTTATCGACCACATCACTCCACACCGCAACGGCTTGGTTATGCTTTTCTTCAGCGGTGAGGAAGCCGGCTTCATACCACTGCTCAATCTCGTCGACTTTCTTATCGCCTTCAGCGATAAGTTTCTCTTTACCTTTACAGACGGTAATATCCGCAAGGGAAACGGTAAAGCCAGCGGTTGTGGCAAAGCTAAAGCCTTGGTCTTTCATCTTATCAAGAACTGCGGCGGTCTTAGGATTCCCCACTCTATCGTAACGCTGGAAGATTTCATCGATTATTCTTCCTAGCTCTTTCTTACGGAATGGGAGCTCGGTAGGACGAGAGGCAATAAGCTCAGGGATATTCGTTCCTTTTGGAGCGAAATATTCCATTGGAGTGCCTTCGAGGTTCTCACTATTAACTTTATTTAAATATGGGAAGTCACTTGGGAAGATCCTATTAAAGATGACTTTACCCACAGTGGTGATTAAATAAGAATTGTTTTGCTCCTCAGTGAAGCAGGATTTCATCACTCCTTTACCAAGGACCGCAATTCTATTTTGGAGATGGACCTGCTTAGTATCATAAGCAAGGAGGACATCATCCATATTACGGAAGACTTTGCCTTCACTAGCAGCGTATAGTTCATATAGATCCGCTTGCTCAGTGTCGCCTTCCGCTCTTAACTGTTTCGCTTTCTCAAGTAACTCTTCTTTACTAATTTCACTAGTAAGGTAGTAGTTACCTAATACCATATCCTGAGAAGGAGTCACAATAGAGGCACCATCTTTAGGACCAAGAATATTATTAGAGGCAAGCATTAAATCGAGGGCTTCTTCTTGGGCCTCTTTACTTAAAGGCACATGGACCGCCATCTGGTCACCATCGAAGTCAGCGTTAAAGCCCGCACACACTAGTGGATGGAGTCTAATGGCTCTTCCATCGACGAGTTTAGGCTGGAAGGCCTGAATACCAAGTCTATGGAGAGTAGGAGCACGGTTAAGAAGGACTGGGTGCTTACTGATGATGTCCTCAAGGACATCATAAACACAGTCTTCATATCGATCGATAATCTTATCCGCTTGTTTATGAGCAGTCGCTTTTCCTCTCTTAAGGAGTTCGCAGGCGATAAATGGACGGAGAAGTTGAATCGCCATTTCTCTTGGGATGCCGCATTCATACATTCTAAGGTCTGGTCCCACCGCAATAACGGAACGACCGGAATAGTCCACTCTCTTGCCGAGGAGGTTCTGTCTAAATCTACCCTGTTTTCCTTTAAGAGCGCTACTTAAGGACTTAAGAGCTCTTCCTCCAGGTCCTTGGACAGGTTTATTACGTCTCCCGTTATCGATAAGAGCGTCCACTGACTCTTGAAGCATTCTCTTTTCATTCATGAGAATGACTTGAGGAGCGTTCATTTCAATGAGCTTTTTAAGACGATTGTTACGAGAAATGACCCTACGGTATAAATCATTTAGGTCACTAGTGGCAAATCTACCGCCGTCGAGTTGGAGCATTGGCCTTAAATCTGGGGGAATCACTGGAATAACATCGAGGATCATCCACTCTGGTTTATTCTTTGATTTCTTAAAGGCTTCAAGACACTCGAGTCTCTTAGTGAGTTTCTGCCTATTTTGAGCGGTGGCTTCTTTGCTCTTCTTTAGAACTTCTTCGAATTCCGCGTCGACATCGACTTGCTCAAGGAGAGTCTTAATCGCTTCCGCGCCTTCTCCAAACTCCGCATCAGCGTGCTTTGAAAGGAAAGCCGCACAGTTTTGGAAGTCGAAGACTTCACCAGGATTACGGAGTTTCTCGATGAGGATTTCTCCCGCTTCATACTCTTCATCTTCAGGAAGAAGACCGAACTGAGCAGTGTCATCAAGGATTTCTTGAATCGCTGGGATAAAGGTTTCACGGCCGTTCTTCTCATTAATAATCTCTTTATAGAAGATACGAGAAGATTTTCCTGGATTAAGACAGATATGCGCGGCAAAGTAAACCACTTCTTCAAGCGCTTTAGGGGGGATCTCAAGCATGAGACCTATTCTTGAAGGAATACCTTTTAAATACCATATATGGCTACAAGGAGAGGCGAGTTCAATGTGGCCCATTCTCTCTCTTCTAACCTCTCTAGATGTCACTTCGACGCCGCAGACTTCACAGACTTTTCCGGCGTATCTAATCTTTTTATACTTCCCGCAGTGACACTCATAGTCCTTATTAGGACCAAAGATTTTTTCACAGTAAAGTCCATCGTCCTCTGGTTTTTGAGTACGGTAGTTAATAGTTTCTGGTTTAAGGACCTCACCATGTGACCAACTACGGATCACTTCAGGAGAGGCAAGGCTAACTGAGATAGCCGCAATTTTCTTACTAGTACTAGATGCCATGACTATTTACCTCCTTATTCCTCATACTCATCATTTTGAATGATAGTGCCGTTTTCATCCGTAAGCGGATTTAGACTATCGCTATCACCCACAATAGAACGTATGGATGCATTTACTTTACGCTCTTCTTTATCTTCTTCTCTTGCAAGAGCGTCCATATCGATGATCTCTCCATTCTCATCGAGTAGTTCGACATTAAGGGAGAGAGCCTGTAGCTCTTTAACGAGAACACGGAAGGCCTCAGGAATACCGGGCTTAGGAATCTCTTTGCCCTTAATAATGGCCTCGTATGTCTTACGGCGTCCCACTCTATCATCACTCTTGATGGTGAGGAGTTCCTGTAAGATATGGGCAGCGCCGTAGGCTTCAAGAGCCCAAACTTCCATTTCTCCGAATCTCTGACCGCCGTTTTGGGCTTTACCACCAAGTGGCTGCTGAGTCACAAGAGAATATGGACCGGTTGCACGAGCGTGTAGTTTATCATCGACCATGTGGACGAGTTTAATCATATACATAACGCCCACATTAATCTTTTCATCAAATCTCTCTCCGGTTCTTCCATCATATAGGACAGTCTTTCCGTCTTCACTCATGCCCGCTTCTTTCATAAGAGCGTACATTTCTTCATTAGTAATGCCGTCGAAGACAGGCGTGGCTATTTTATAGCCAAGTCTCTTTAAGGCAAGACCTAAGTGAGACTCAAGAATCTGTCCGATATTCATTCTAGATGGAACACCGAGAGGGTTAAGCATAATATCAATAGGAGTGCCGTCAGGGAGGAAAGGCATATCATTTTCAGGGAGAATCTTAGAGATAACACCCTTATTACCATGACGGCCACTCATCTTATCGCCCTCGGAGATCTTTCTCTTCTGAACGATATAAACACGGACGACTTCGTTCACTCCAGGAGAGAGCTCGACGTCCTTATTTTTGCCTTCACGCTTCACGCGCTTCACATCGAGAACGATTCCAGCGCCTCCATGTGGCACACGGAGCGAGGCATCTTTTCCTTCGTTGGTCTTTTCTCCGAAGATTGCCATGAGGAGTTTTTCTTCAGGAGTGGGTTCACTGACACCTTTAGGTGTCACTTTACCAACGAGGATGTCGCCTTCTTTCACTTCACTACCGGGGATAATAACTCCATCTTTATCGAGATGGGCTTTAGCTTCGGCGCTGACATTTGGAATGTCCGCGGTGATCTCTTCATCCCCAAGTTTTGGGATAGAGCGGCATTCGAGTTCATATTTTTCAATATGTATTGAAGTATAGGTGTCATCTTTAACGAGTCTTTCACTCATGATGACCGCATCTTCGTAGTTATATCCGTTCCAAGGCATAAAGGCGATAACCACGTTTTGCCCTAAAGCGAGATCACCATTGTCCATCGCTGGTCCATCAGCGATAATATCACCTTTTTTAACGTGTTGACCTTTATGAACGATAGAACGCTGATTAATACAGGTTCCGTTATTTGATCTTTCAAACTTTTGAAGAGTGTAAGTAATAACTTCGTCTTCCTGTCCATCGACCTTAATTTTAATGATACGGGAGTCGGAATAGACGACCTCTCCGTCATAACCGCTGACAACGGCTAAACCGGAGTCACGGGCAATTTGGGATTCAATTCCGGTTCCAACGATTGGAGCAGATGGTTTTAAGAGAGGTAAAGCCTGCCTCTGCATATTCGCGCCCATTAGAGCACGGCTTGAGTCATCGTTTTCAAGGAACGGGATACAGGCGGTAGCGACTGAAACAATCTGCTTTGGGCTTACATCGACGTAGTCGACTTTCTCTTTATCGACGATGACGTTTTCGCCGTTAAATCGAGCAACGACATGTTCATCAAGGATTTCGCCGTCTGGTCCAAAGTTAAGGTTAGCCTCAGCGATATATTTATCCTTTTCATCATCCGCGGATAAATAGTGAGAATTAGCCTCATCATTTAAGACTTTGACACTACTTCCGTCTTTAACAACGCTTCGATATGGAGTCTCAATGAATCCATATTTATTGATTCTAGCGTAGCTAGCAAGGTTATTAATAAGACCAATATTTTGTCCTTCTGGAGTCTCAATAGGGCAGATACGTCCATAGTGAGAGACGTGAACGTCTCTAACTTCACTACTCGCTCTATCTCGGGTAAGACCGCCAGGACCTAAAGCGGAGAGTCTTCTCTTATTAGTGAGCTCCGCTAAGGGGTTAGTCTGATCCATAAACTGAGAGAGCTGAGAGGAAGCAAAGAACTCACGAATAGACGCGGTAAGTGGTCGAGGGTTAATTAAAGCTTTTAGCTTTACATTACCTAAATCAGAGATAGACATCTTCTGCTGGACGGTTTTAACGGTTTTAGCTAGGCCCACTCTAAACTGGTTTTGAATGAGCTCACCAACGCATCTAATTCTTCGATTACCTAAGTGATCGATATCGTCAGTGGTCCCGAGTCCATCGATAACGTTAAGGAAATAAGAGAATAAAGCCATAATATCGGAAACGGTAATGACTGAGGAATCAGAATTGAGGTCGGTTCCAATAACGTTAACGATATTATCTTTACTTTGTTTTTTATCATCTTTATAGACCTTAACGAGGTTGATATAGCTATACTCAACGTAGTCTGGGTCTTTTTCTTTACTGCTTGGGTAGAGATCTTTATTGACAGGCACTTTCAGAAGATGAGCGCCTTTTTCAAAGAACTCTTCATCACGTAAAGCTTCGACTTCTTCACTAGTCATATAGTGACCGGTTTCGTAGCGGACTACACCATCGCTATCGATGAGATTCTCTGCGAGGATATGGTCTTTAATTCTGTCATACGCTCCTAGTTTTTTTGCGTATTTAAACCTACCGGCTTTCCCAAGTGAATATCTTTTTGGATCCATAAACTTCTGATAGAGATAGGAGTTATATCCATCAGAGGTAACCGGCTCACCCGGTTTCATCTTCTTAAAGATATCAATAAGGGCATCTCTACTATTTTTAATCTTATTCGAGTCATCTTTAGCGAGGGTCTCGTTAAGATAGACGTTATTATGACCAAAATAGAAAAGAATTAAGTCATCGAGATAGGTATTCTGCTCTGGATGCTCCGCGGCTAAAACCTTAGCTTCTTTAGTTTCTGCTTTCTCGCTATAAAGAAGAGCTTTAAGAAGAACGGTCGCGCTCATCTTTCTCTGTCTATCCACACGGACGTAGAGAAGATTCTTATTGAGATCGGATTCAAACTGCATCCAGGTGCCTCTACCTGGAATAAGATCCGCGCCATATGTCTCTCTTCCATTATGGTTTTCTTTAGAGAGATAGGCGCCTGGAGAACGGACGAGCTGAGAAACGATAACACGCTCAGCTCCATTAATAACAAATGTTCCAGAGTTAGTCATTAAAGGGAAATCGCCCATATAGACTTCACTCTCCTGAATCTCCCCGTTTTCATACTGAAGACGAAGGGTGACGTAAAGAGGAGCGGCGTATGTAAGGTCGTTTTCTTTACAGTCGAGGAAAGAGTGCTTAGGCTCACCTAGTCTTAGGCTTTCGTATTCGATTGAGGTTTTCCCATCATATGAAGTAATAGGAAAAGACTCCCTAAAGACTTCTTCTAGACCATTATCTTTAAGATCGTTATATGAACTTGTCTGGATTTCCACTAGATTGGGGAGAGGAAGATCTCCGCTGATACTAGAGTAATCATAACGATTATTGTTTAACTGTTTTAAATCTTTAATGTTTCTTACTGACATAATACGGCTCCTTTGTTAGATTTTTGTCTTCTCACTATCCTAGTGAGTAGGACCGCTTAGTGCAGATATACTATGTATATCAAAAATAGATATTAGCCCTTCTAGGGGGAAGCACCATCTTTCCCCCTAGAAGCTAGGCTTACTTAATATCTACTTCCGCACCAGCCTCAACAAGGGCTTTCTTATGTTCTTCAGCTTCTACTGGGGTGATGTGCTCTTTGACTGGGCAAGGAGCGCCATCGACGAGTTTTTTGGCATCCATGAGGCCGAGACCAGTAATGGCCTGGACCGCTTTAATAACGGCCACCTTCTGAGCGCCAACGGATTTAAGGATAAGAGAGACTTCGGTTGGTCCAGCGGCAGCGGCTTCTTCTTCCTCGGCTGGAGCGGCCGCGCTGGCAATAGGTGCCGCAGCGGTAACACCGAATTCCTCTTCAACGAGTTTCACGAGATCATTGAGTTCGAGAACTGTGAACTCTTTTAAAGAGGCCACAATTTCTTCTTTTGTTAGTTTAGCCATTTCTATTTTCCTCCTATGTTAATTGGCTTTAGATTCGCCCACCGCTTTAACAGCGACAGCGAATGAACGGATAGGTGCCTCAAGGCACGATAGTAACATTGAAATAAGTGAATCTTTACTGGATAGCTTAGAGAGTTCTTTTACTGTCGCCGCATCGCAGAGCTGACCTTCAACAATCGCTCCTTTGATGTGGAGGGCGGCGTTATATCTCCTCGCATACTTACTGATAATCTTCATTCCGGTAAACTCATCTTCAGAGAAGATAAAGGAATTAGGACCAGTGAGTAATGACTTATCAGTGTAACCGAGTTCATCAAAGGCTCGTTCCACTAATGAGTTTTTGTAGATTGAGAGAGAAGCGTTTTCTTTCGCAAGGGCTCTTCGTATCTCTTGCAATTGGGCCACAGTAAGTCCGCGGTATTCCGCAATAAGAATGGTCTTATTGGACTTAGCTTTCTCCACAATCTCACTAACAACATCTTTTTTGGCTTGTAAGATGTCTTGGTTCATGCTAGATATGACCTCCTTTAAATTATTTGAATTTATTGGATTCAATATACACTTTATTGACGTATGCCTCCGCAACATGATTAAGACAAAGTGTCCGTTGCTCTCTTAGGTATATTGAAATCGTAAGAGCGACCAATTAGTTACGCTTGGAACTTAATCGCTGGACCCATGGTCGTGTGAATCACAGCGTTTTTAATAAAGGTACCCTTAACCGCCGCTGGTCTTGCTTTATATAAAGCGTCTAAGACAGCGTGCACGTTATCCTCAATATCTGAGGCGGGGAAGGAAACACGGGCGAGAGAGATATGCATATTGCCGGTACGATCCACTCTATATTCAATACGTCCGCCTTTGATTTCGGTTATCGCTCTTCCAATATCCTGAGAGACGGTTCCCGTCTTGGGGTTAGGCATAAGTCCCTTAGGACCAAGGAGTCGGCCTAATTTACCAAGTTCACCCATCATGTTAGGAGTGGCGACGATAACATCGTAATCAAACCAGTTTTCCTTTTGGATTTTTTCAAGCATCTCACTACCACCGACATAGTCCGCTCCGGCTTGAGTGGCTTCCTCTACCCTGTCGGTAATGGCAAGTACTTTCTTGGTTTTTCCGTTTCCATGCGGTAAGGTAAGCGTTCCTCTAATTTGCTGATCCGCTTGCTTAGGATCAACGTTTAGGTTAAACGAGACATCCACTGTGGCATCAAATTTCTCTTTTGATGTCTGTTTAACAAGCTCACAGGCCTCACTAACGGAATAGATTTTGCCTTTTTCGATTAAGGCTTGGCTAGTTTTGTAGTTTTTACTTCTCTTCATACACTAGCCTCCTAGTCTTTAATGGTAATGCCCATCTGTTTGGCAGTACCCTCAATGACTTTCATAGCCGCTTCAACATCATTACAGTTGAGGTCAGGCATTTTGTACTCAGCAATTTCTCTAAGTTGAGCAGTCGTAATAGAGCCAACTTTAGTGGTCTTAGTATTCGCTGAGCCTTTCTTAATTCCAGCCGCCTTAAGAAGTAGGGGCGCTACTGGAGTGGTTTTTACCTCGAAGTCATAAGATTTGTCTTCGTAGGCGGTAATTAGAACTGGAACGATTTCTCCTCTTCGGTCAGCGGTTTTTGCGTTGAAGTCAGTACAGAACTTGGCCATATTGATGCCTGCAGAGGCAAGTTTTGGTCCTGGTTTAGCTTCCCCACCATCGAGTTCGAGTTTAATCACCTTAGCGATCTTTTTACTCACGTGACGATTCCTCCTTTTATTTAGACTTAGTCGCGTTTAGTGGTAAATGAGTGAAAATCGACACTCTCCCACTTATGTATACGCACATGTATATGTGCATACAGCATGCAAGAAGTAGACTATCAAATATTACATATTTGGTCAAGAAATATTTTCAAATTGTCAAATATTTTATTACTTTGTAATAAAAAAATATTTTTGATACCACTAATATCAATTTTACTTGAAAGTAAATATCAAAATGACAATGATATTTATCGGCAATTAGAGGGTCTAACTGATACAATGCCTATATATGGCCGAAGCAAAAAAACAAAGAAACAGAAATAAAAGCGTTATATCGCCTTACTTACTCGTCATCCTTTCCTTCGTCGCGATAATTTTTATCGGGGCGGTTTTACTATACACCCCTCCATTTAGAAATAGTGGAGAATGGGGCGATAGCTTTTTGGATGATCTTTTCACCGCGGTCAGTGCGACATGCGTGACTGGACTCTTCTCCTATGAAGAAGGGGTGATAGGTGTCTATAACTTCTGGGGGCAACTCGTCGTCCTCATCATGATTGAAGTCGGCGGTATTTCTTTTATTACAATCTTAACCTTCGTTGTTACCCTATTTAGAAGGAGAATGCAGACCAAAAATAGATATCTCTTATCCCAGGCGGTTCAGGCTAATAGCATGGGGGCGATGGTTAGGACGGTTCGTGATATTGTCGTTATCTCGCTCGTTATCGAAACGATTGGAGCCTTCCTTCTTTTCCCCGTCTTTTACCTGATGTTCCCTGGAGATACAAGTCAGGCGATATGGACCTCTATATTCCAGTCAGTTTCCTCATTCTGTAACGCGGGATTTGATATATTAGGCACCACTTCATATATTAGGGGAGCGGGCAATGAATTAATCGATAACCTTGCAAATTGGGCATATATCTATATGCAGTTTATTACTATGTTCTTAGTGGTAATTGGTGGTGTTTCCTTCCTCGTTTTAACCGATCTATTTACCTTTAAGAAAACGAGAAGAAGAAATAGAGTTTTAAATAAAATTATTATCTGCACAAGTGGAGTTTTACTCGCAGGTGGATTCGCTATCTTCCTTCTTACAGACTGCCTAGGCGGGAACATGACAGTACTTCAGTGTCTCTTCCAATCCGTCACATGTAGGACCGCGGGATTTGCAACCTACAATCAAGCCGACCTTACAATGTCAGGAAGGGTAATTTCCTGTATCCTGATGTTCATTGGTGGATCCCCATTAAGCACCGCAGGCGGGATTAAAGTCACCACTGTCTACTTAATAGCGTTAGCGATAGTAAGAACGCTTCAAGGTAAAAAAATTGAATCATTTAACCGTAAATACTCGGAAAGAAGTGTTATTAGAGCAATGATGCTCATTGTTCTCGCTATCGTTATCATCGTGATTGCTTTTGTCCTTATGGATTCATTTGAAAGGGCCGCAAGCGGAATATCTCCTGAAACCGCTGGAGAAATAGAAGATGAGGTATCTTCTTCAAATATTCTATTTGAAGTATTCTCCGCTTTTGGAACATGCGGACTCTCTACTGGTATCACTCCAAATCTAACAGCGGGGAGCAAGATAACCCTATGCGTAGTTATGTTCTTAGGCCGAATTGGACCGGTTACTATCTTCCAGGTCTTTAATAAGGATGTTAATAAACAGGAAGACTCACATTACGACGTAGTTGAAGCCGATATTTTAATCGGCTAATATATAGGAGGTAATTAAAAATGCCTAAAAAGAAATCATTTGCAGTTATTGGACTAGGTGAGTTTGGTCATTCCCTCGCGGAAGAGCTCACTAATTTAGGAATGGATGTTATCGCTATCGATAGCGAAAGCGAGAATGTTGAGAGAATCGCTCCTATCCTTGATACCGCTTTCGTCGCTAACTTTACCGACGAAAAGGGATTAAAAGAACTTGGAATCGATGAAGTAGACACCGCGATTGTGGCCTTCGGTGGTAATATCGAGCAAACCATAGTGACAACAATTATCCTCAGCGAATTTAAGATTAAGCATATTATTGTGCGTGTGGATGATGATCACTATATTCCTATTTTAAGAAAAGTAGGCGCGACTGAAGTCGTTTCTCCGCAGAGAAGCGCGGGTATTGACCTCGCAAATAGACTTGGTCATGATGACTATAAAGACTACTATAAACTCGACTCAAAATACTCGGTTGTGTCTATTGAGGTAAATCCCGGATTTGTTCCAATGCCCATTAGAAATCTCGATACGAAAAATAAATACGGTGTCTCTCTTGTCCTTATTATTAGAAACGGAAAATCATTTGTTCCAGGAGGTAATGACACCCTTCTCCCAGATGATATAATCTATATCGTGGGCTCAAGTAAAGACGTAAGAGATTTCGGTGAATTCCTTAACGGAAAACATCATAAAAAACAGACGGAAGAAGAATAAAAATCTCGGTCATTAAAATAAAAAGAGAGGCAAAGCGCCTCTCTTTTTTATTAATTTAATATGAATTATTCTTTTTCAATTTCCGCAAAAGAGACAGTGGCCACAGTGGCTCTACCAAAGAAATAAATCTGGACTTCAACTTGAGAAGTTTCCTTATCAATAGAGAGGATTTCTCCTTCGGTATTCTCAAATGGACCGCCGATAATTTTGACGGTATCACCGACTTTATAGAAGTCGAACATCGAGTCATCGATGATGCCCATTCTCTTAAGAACTGGTTCCATCTGCTCACGAGGAACTGGGAATGGTTTCGTTCCTTTACCACTACTACCAACGAAGCCGGTCACTCCTGGGGTGTTACGGATGATATACCAGGTTCTATCGGTCATAATCATTTCCACAAAGATATATGAAGGATAGAGATTTTTCATTTTGGTTTTACCGGTGGGTTGTCCGTTTTTCATCACGGGAACAGGAACTTCACCAACGAAGGTACGGAAAAGTAAATCACCAGCGCCCATGGAATTCATTCTCTTGATGATATTCTCTCTCACTTTCGCTTCGTGAGTGGAGTAAGCGGTCACCACAAACCAAGCCTTTTCACCAACGACTTGGGAAGGACCTTTTCCGAGTGATTCATCAGTAGATGAATCAGTAACGGTTAAAAGATCAGGATTGATATCCTTTCCTTCAAGTGACTCTTCACCAGTAGTATTAAGTTTTTCTTCTTCTAGCATACTAGTTTCCTTTAGATAACTTCAGCGACATCCTCAGCGACTTCTTCAACCGCTTCTGCGGCATTTTCAAAGACACTGAAGGAACTATCAATAGCTTGTAGGAGGGTATTACCAAGCCAATCCTCGAAGAATAAGACAAGGGAAGCAATGACAATAATGATAATAACAACGATAAGAGTGGGCACTAAAACATCACGTTTTGGCCAACGTACTCTTCTTCCTTCTTTAACCACGCCTTGAGCGTAACTTTTAACTCCCATGTTAATCCTCCTATTCCTTACTTACTGATTTTATGAACAGTATGTTTTTTACATACTGGACAGTACTTATTAAATGTAAGGTTCTTCTGCTTTGATAAATCGATTTCGGTGGTATAGTTTCTTGAGAGGCATTCAGAGCAAACCAAAATAACTTTTTCTCTCATTTTAGCCTCCATCTTAACTATAGCATTTAAGAATATACAATAATTTACAATTCTTTTCAATAAAGAATTATAAAATCATTACTCACTTCGTAAAACCACAGCGGGATCACGTCTTGACGCAATAGTGGCGGGGATAAGCCCTGAAATCAAAGTGAGGACAAATGATATGACTGGAAGGAGAAGGGCCCAATACCACTTTAGGATCACTCTCATTCCAATAGAGAGGAATCTATTTATCACAAACATAATCGGTAAATCGATTAATAGACCCAGTAGGACACCGATAATACCGGCTAATAGACCAATAATAAATGTCTCAGCGTTAAAGACGGTACTAATATCCATTCGCCGTGCTCCCATAGCACGTAAAATACCGATTTCTTTACTTCTTTCAAGCACGCTAACATAGGTAATAACCCCAATCATGACGCACGACACCACAAGGGATATCGCTATAATAGCGATAAGAACATAGGAAATGGCGTCCACAATCGTTTCAACACTATCCAGTAATGAGGAGACAGTGTCCGTAGCCACTACCATATGTTCACTAATATAGGCGAGTCTACCTTCTACTGTCGCTTCATCCCCGTATTCAGCATCATATCTCTCGCTGAGATAGGTTTCGTAGTCAGCAAACATATTGTCGAGATTATCTTTACTTTCAAATGTCTTTGGATAGATATAGATACTTTCTGGGTCAGAAATATCGACCGCTCCAAAGGTCTTGAGGTTACTAGCAGCACTATCGCTATCTTCATTCCCCGTTAAAACATCAATATCAGGGTGATTCTTTTGAGCGAGAATAACATTGGTTTTTTCGGTTTCATAGCCGGGAACGCTCCCGCTATTATTTTCCATATCGATGAGATATTCAGTTAAAGAGGGAAGATAACCAACCGCTCCAGAAATAATGGACATGGTGCTCCCTTCTTTTGGCTTTATGATTCCACTGACTTTAAGCGTTAGTGTATCCTCGCTATGAAGGACGGCGTCTTCTAGATCTTCACCGCTCTTCTTCTCGTAGTGACCGCCTAAAGGTTCAACATAATCATCATCAGTATCGGCTTCAGGTTCGCTACCCGTGTCTTCATCTTCAACAAAATCATAAAGGCGATACTGCATAGGAATAATGAACTCGGTTTTGCATAGATCTTCATAGTCCATCGCAAACTCATGGTTAGGAGTAACATGATCAAAAACAACACTTGAGGAAGTCGAATTAATGAATTTTTCCATTAGGTTCTGCGGAGTTTTTAAGCCCATACCAATTAATTGATGGTCTCCTAGTGTATCGTTTTCACTTGTCACGATTACAACTTCATCGTAGTTTTTAGGCATTTCTCCATAAACCACCTCATAATTGTCATCAATTATTTTGTTATAATCCTGATTTGGGTAGTTTTTATAGTCATAGTTAGGAATTAATTCTTCATAAATGGTGACCCCATCGAGAACGCCTTCAAGATAATCAGCATATCCTCGAGATATAGCTTCTTGAGTTGTGGAGTATTCACTATGATCGCCTCTCATAAGATCATATGGGTAGGCTCTAGCAAATTCATCGCCATAGGTGGTATAAACTTCCTGACCTATTCCATATGTATACTGAATAGCGTTAATATCATCTCCATATTTATTCATCGTGGAATCGAGTTCAAGGAACTCTTTAAACATTTGAGTGTCACTTGTCACATGGGCTCTACCAAATAAAGTCACTATATAGGAGAAGGTTCCCTCTTCAGTGACGTCTCCTTCTCTAACCTCTTCTTCGTCGCCTCCACCTCCACCGCCTCCAGAGGAGCTAGTGGAACCGGAAAGAAGACTACTTAAATCAGTTGAACTTTTAGAGATAGTTAAAGGATAGGCGCTTAAGGCTCCCATTTGGACATCATCCATAAAGCCATTAAATCCAGCGGTTAATGACAGGACTAAAGTAATACCTATAATTCCAATTGAGCCCGCGAGGGTGATAAGGATAGTTCGTGTCCTTTTTGTCCATAAATTATTAAAAGAAAGGCTAAGAGCGGTCCCAAAGGACATACTTGTTCTAATCTTACTGCCTTTATATATCTGAGTGTCTGGAGTTACTTCGTAGGTTTCATTACTATCATCATATGGGTCAGAGTCATCAATAAGAGATCCATCATTCATTTTGACCACTCTCGTTGCGTATTCATTTGCGAGCTCTGGGTTATGGGTAACCATAATCACAAGAATAGATTTAGAAAGCTCTTTAAGAATATCCATAATTTGAACGGAAGTATCACTATCGAGAGCCCCGGTTGGTTCATCCGCTAAAATAATTTCTGGATTATTTATAAGGGCACGGGCAATAGCGACTCTCTGCTCTTGTCCACCGCTGAGTTGATTTGGTTTCTTTTTCTCATACCCTTTAAGCCCGACCTTTTCGAGGATCTCATAGGCTCTTTGACGTCTTTCCTTTTTACTCACACCCGCAATAATGAGAGCGAGTTCAACGTTTCTTAAGATACTAACATGGTTAATGAGGTTATAAGACTGAAAAACAAAACCAATAGAGTGGTTACGATATGTATCCCAATCTCTTTCAGTATAATCATGGGTACTTTCACCCTTAATTATTAGATCACCATCAGTGTAATGGTCAAGACCACCGATGATATTTAAAAAAGTGGTTTTGCCGCACCCACTGGGTCCCAAAACCGCAACAAACTCATGAGGTCTAAAACTAATATTAATCCCCTTAAGTGCGTTAACAACCGGCTGGTTCTTAACTATATAGTCTTTCTTGATATCGACAAGTTTTAACATAAATCCCCTGTTGAATGGTATTGTACCATAATTTCTGGGGTATGTGGGTGCGTTTTTTAGTACAAAATGAAAAGAGGCGAGAAATGCAAAGTTTTAACTATTCAAAAATTTCTTTTGCGAGGGAAGCGAAGGCTAAAGAGCCCGTAATTAATATAACATCATCGGGAAAATCGCTCATTTTTTGCTGAATTAACTCTTGATAATCATTAACAAATGAATATTCTTCAAGATAGAGGAAATATTCATCCTCTGTTCTCGCTCTTTCATGAGGAAAAGTAGTAAGAGTTATGTCGTCACACATATAGTTTAAAGACGAAAGCATTCCTTCAAGATTTTTATCTCGAAAACAGGCAAAAATTATATGGATTGGGCGGCCTTCTGCAACTTTTTCAATGCTATCTGCAAGGTTTTTAGTGGCCTCGACATTATGAGCACCGTCGATAATAACAAGCGGTTTCTCGCATACAATATCCATTCTAAGTGCAAACCTCATGCTAAGTAAGCCGTTTCGGATGTTAGTTTCCGAAACTGGAAGAACATGATTTATTATTTTAGTGGCTTCAATTGCGATAGAGGCATCTTGAATTGAATAGAGGGATTTAGATTTAATCTCGAGATCTGAATATGGAGCGTAAGTAAATGAATAGCCGTCACTAATAAGCCGCTCATGAACATAACTACCACAGGTATGGAACTCACTATTTTTACGTCGTGCATAGTCGTTTATCACCTTGAGGTCTTCTTCATCAAGACTTCCCACTAAAGATGGAACACTATCTTTAATAATTCCGGCTTTAGCTAGAGCAATTTCAGAAGTTGTTCTTCCAAGTTGCTCCGTATGCTCTAGGGAGACCGAAGTAATAATAGAAAGAATCGGCGTAAATATATTAGTAGCGTCTTCTTCTCCGCCCATCCCGCATTCAATAATAGCGAGGTCTATATCGCATTCCATAAAATAAATAAAAGCAATAAATGTTTCTATTTCAAATTTAGATAAGTCATATTTCTCAAACTGTTTTCTATATTGCTCTAAATAAGAAAGAAACTTCGCGTCGCTTATAGGCTCATCGTTTACTATCATCATCTCGTTTATTTCTTCCCGAAATGGAGAGGTATATAGAGCAACATTATAGCCGGCGTCACGATAAATAGAGTAAAGGTAGTGGGCTACCGAACCTTTCCCGTTAGTCCCAGCGATATGGATGGCTTTTTTAGTAAAAGAAAAGTCCTCGTTTTTTAAAAACTGAGAAAAATTTTCAATCTGATAATCGCTTCTCTTAAAATCTGCAAGAATATCTTCTCTCATTGATTATTCTTCTCCTTCATATTCTTATCGATTTCTCGGTCGATATCTCTCTTCTTTATAGTTTCACGTTTATCATAAAGTTTTTTACCTTTAGCTAGCGCTATCTCAAGTTTAGCTTTGCCGTGTGAAAAATATATTTTAGTGGGGACGACTGTATATCCTTCCTTTTGAATCTTAGCCATGAAATAATTAATTTCTTTTTTATGGAGAAGAAGGTCTCTAGTCCTAAGCGGATCATGATTAAAGATATTTCCCTCTTCATAAGGAGCGATATGCATATTAATAATTTGAGGGATGCCGTCACTAGTAAAAGTCACGTAAGCATCAGAAAGGTTACAGCCGTGCACTCTGAGTGATTTTATCTCTGTTCCTTTAAGAGCGATACCAGCCTCAGTAAAATCGCTTAGATAGTAATTAAAACTAGCTTTACGATTTGTGGAAATAATCTTAATGCCTTCTTTTTTGGGTTTATTCATAATTTAATATAATATCATAATCAGTTAGTTTTCTTAAAATTAAACTATTATAATTTTAAAGGAGCAATATGAGTAAAATAGATGAACTTTATGATGTAATTAAAAACTCCTCTTCCATAGTGGTTTTTACCGGCGCCGGTATATCCACTGCAAGCGGAATTCCTGACTTCCGTGGAACAAACGGAATTTTTGTCACAAATGATAAAAAATATTCCTATCCTGCGGAGGAAATAATTTCTCATTCTTTCTTTTACTATAATACCGAGCAGTTCTATCAGTTCTATAAAGAGAAGATGTGTTTCCCAAGCGCTAAACCTAACGCCGCACATAAATACTTCGCAGATCTCGAGAAAAAAGGAAAAAATGTGACCGTAGTTACACAAAATATTGATGGGCTCCACCAGGCAGCGGGTTCTAAGAGAGTCTATGAACTTCATGGATCAATACATAGAAATTACTGTGAAGATTGTCATAAGTTCTATGATTTAAATTATGTCCTTAGTCAAGACGGCGTTCCTAAGTGCTCTGAGTGCGGGGGAATTATTAAACCTGATGTAGTCTTATATGAAGAAGGGCTTGATGATAACACAGTGAGCCTCGCTATAAGCGCGATTATGACCTGCGACACTATGATAATTATTGGAACATCCTTAAGAGTCTATCCAGCGGCCTCATTTGTTAGATACTTTAGAGGCAAAAACCTCGTTCTCATAAATAAAGATAAGACATCTTATGACGAGATGTGCACTCTTGCTATCTATGATGATGTGATTAATGTGGTAAATGAATTAAATGAAAAAGATAACGCTATTCTTTGACCTAGATGGGACTTTATTAAATACCCTAGATGACCTTAAAGAGGCCACCAATTTTGCTTTAGAAAAACTTGGATATCCTATTAGAACCCTTGCAGAAATCCAGTCTTTTGTTGGAAATGGAGTGGCTAAATTAATTGCTAGATCAATCCCAAATAACGAGGATAATCCTGACTATGAAGAGTGCTTAAGACTATTTACAGAATACTATAATGAGCATTACGACATCTATACAAAACCTTATGATGGCATATTAGATTTATTAAAGAAATTAAAAGCGGAAGATAAATACACTCTCGTTGTGGTCTCAAATAAACTAGTTAACATCACTAAAATTCTCGTGAGCGAGATGTTCCCAGGTATCTTCGACTATGTCGAAGGAGATAGAGAAGGGCAAAATAAAAAACCGCATCCTGATATGATAAATCACGTCGTTAGTAAGTCTGAAATTGATCTTGCTAATAGTTTAGTCATTGGAGACTCCGCGGTGGACCTAGAAATGGGAAATAATGTTGGAGCAAAAACTATTCTAGTCAGCTGGGGATTTAGAGAAAGAAAAGATTTAGAGAATCTAGGGGCTATCGCTATTGTAGATAATACAAGTGAACTATATAGTGCAATTAGTAATTGGAGCGATTCTTTATGAAAGAAATTAATCTAAAATACATAAATAATATCCGAGATTTGGGCGGATATAAAACAAATGACGGGAAAACTGTTAAGAATAATAGACTTATTAGAAGTAGCGTTTTATGGAAACTTGAAGACGAGGATATCTCTACTTTAGTGGACACTCTTCATGTCGATAAAGTGATTGATTTAAGAAATCTTGATGAGAGAGAAAGCTCTCCTGATATCGAGATTCCAGGAGTGGAGAATATCCATTTACCAATTTTCCCTCAAAATGAAAATGATGCTCTATCTAGAATAGATGATGAACTTAAAGGCCTTTCCTTTACTAGAAAGTTAGAACACTTCTATGACACTATTGAAGGATTTAACGTGTTCAGTCTTATGAATATGAATTACATCATGTTCATATCTGATGAGCACTGCTTAAAACAGTTTAGAGTGTTAATTGATTATCTTCTTAAAGAAGATAATGTTCATGCAATTCTATACCACTGCGCTGGGGGAAAAGATAGGGCGGGTGTGGCCTCCTTCCTTATTCTCGCTCTTCTAGGGGTAGACGAAGAGACTCTTAAGTACGACTATATGGTTACAGATAAATATGTAAGAAGAGAGTTTGATGGGGCTGCAGAAAGAGCGAGAGCGTATTCAGATAGACCCCATTTAGTGGAAATCCTTGATGGAACGATTAATGTCCATGAAGAATATATCGACGGCATGATTAACTACATGAAAGAAAAAGAAGGGGATATCCTCTTATACATAAAAAAATATTTCTCCATTACTGATGAAGAAATATCCATATTAAGAGATAAATATTTAGATTAATTATAGAGAGTTCATTCTATTAATAATAAATGACCTAAGTGATTCTCTTGGAACATTATAAGTTAGTTCAAGTTCATCAAAGAGAATATTTTCCGCTGACTCAAGAAGCTCGATATCAATAGGGCCGAATTTCACATTCTCAGGAAGTTCATTAGATTCTAACTCATCATAGTATAAATAAAGCTGCTTAGCGAGGTAGATGATATCGTGAATAGATCCAGAAGATAGTTTCTTTTTAAAATAATCACGACGCTGCTTCGTGTTGGCAATAATTTCATCATTGAGAGACTTCATGTAAAGGAGTATGTTGTCCGCATTCTCAACGGACATAATGTCTCTAATAATCGCCTTTGCATTATCGACAGGAACAAAGATATTCTCTCCGTCCCCTCGTCTGGCCTTAAGTGTGTAATACTGTTTCCCATTGATATCCGTTATATCAACAATATCACATAGGCCCTCTCTTCGATGAATAACTAATGAGTTAACTTCGTACATTTGTTATTCACATCCCATATATATTATGCCAGTTTTAAAAGGTTTTTTTAACAAAAATTTTTTTCTGGTTATGAAAATACAATAAATCTAATATAATAAATGCCATGAATAAAGACGGAAAAATAAGCGTAAATATGCTCTCAAAGGCTGACTCTGTCGAGGGACAGGGGGTCGGAAGTGCGTACCTCGAGCAAGTCGCTCTCATAAGAGAAATGAGTGATATTTTTGAGGTAAGTATTAACTCCCATAAAAAGGCGGATATCGTTCATGTCCACTCAATTAACCTCAGATTATGGTTTAGGTTTAGAAAAAGAAAAGGGATAAGAGTGATGTACTGTCACTTCCTTCCTGATACCCTTAGGGGATCAATTAAACTTCCTAAACCTTTCTTTAATATATTTTGCAAATATGTGATGAACTTTTATAAGAAAGCTAAATATCTCGTGGTGGTTAATCCAGTCTTTATTGATGAACTTGTTAAATTAGGAGTTAAAAAAGAATCTATTGTCTATATTCCTAACTTTGTTAGTGAAAAAGATTTCTCCCCGATTAGTGATGAATCCCTTTTAAATGAGTACAAAGTAAAATATAAAATACCACTCGATAAACCTATCATATTAGGATGCGGACAGATTCAAACTAGAAAAGGGGTCTTTGATTTTATTGACCTTGCTAAAAGTAATCCTGATATCACTTTCCTCTGGGTCGGTGGATTCTCTTTTGGAATGATAACTGATGGATATTCAGAGCTTAAGAAAATCGTGGATAATCCACCCGCTAATGTCGTCTTTACCGGCATTATTCCTCGAAGCGAGATGAACTATATTTATAACTTATCTGACGCTCTACTCATGACCTCATATAATGAGCTCTTTCCTATGACTATACTTGAAGCGGCATCCTGCGAAAAGCCTCTAATTCTTAGGGATTTAGATCTATATCGACCAATTTTAGGGAAAGAAATCCTTGGGGAAGATATGCTTTTATGTAAAGATAATAATGAATTTGATACCGCAATTAAAAATCTAGTAAATGACCCAACTTATAGAGATGATTTAGTAAGAAAATCAAAGTTAATTAAATCATTCTATTCTCGAGATCATGTTAAAGAGATGTGGAAGGATTTCTATCTCGATATTTACCAAAAAGGCAAATAAAAACACTACCAGTGATAGTGTCTATTTTTTACAAATGGTGGAGCTAAAGGGGCTCGAACCCTCGACCTCCTCCATGCCATGGAGGCGCTCTTCCAACTGAGCTACAGCCCCACTTGTAATTAAGATTATAATATAACTATATTATTCATTCAAGAATTCATTAAATCTAATAAAGTAAGGAGGAATAAATGTGAGTGACCCAGTATTTACTAGATGTAGCACGCGCCGCTACACGGACGAAGAAGTCAGTGAAGAAGATATTGAAACCCTTTTAAGAGCGGCGATGCAAGCGCCATCCGCTTGTAACCAACAGCCCTGGGAGTTTTATGTCGTAAGAAATGAAGAAATAAAACCTAGGCTCAGTGCGAATAAAGATGGGATTAGAATGCTAACTGATGCTAAAGTCGTTATCGTTCCTTGCTATATTAAGAAAATTAAAGTTCCGTTCTTCCAGCTTGAAGATTTAGGAGCCTCCGTTGAAAACCTACTCATTGAAGCAGAAGAGCTTGGTCTAGGCGCCTGCTGGATGGGAGTGGAACCAATCCCAGATAGAGTGGACCTAGTGAGAAAAACACTAGATATACCAGATACACTTGTCCCATTTTGTCTCATCCCAATTGGCCATAAAGCGGAGACAAAGAAAATAGAGCCTCGATATAAAGAAGAAAAGGTTCATAAGATTTATTAAAAATTGAGTAAACGAAAATGAAAAGCCAGCAAACGCTGACTTTTTTAAATGATTTAGGATATGGCGACCTCCTCGAGACTCGAACTCGAAATCTATCGCTTAGGAGGCGATTGCGTTATCCAATTACGCTAGGAGGCCGTAATATCAAACAACGTTTTTATCCTGAAGATCTGCCATAAAGAAGGTAAGAAGATCATCATATACTTCTTGTCTTCTAAAGTCGTTAAATACTTCATGACGGCATCCTTCATAAATCTTCGTGCCGACATGTTTAAGTCCAAGTTTCTTATACATCTTATCGAGTTTCTCTACGTCTTTTCCGTAGTGAGAAACAGGATCTCCATCACCTGAGATGATGAATAAATCGAGATCTTTTCTAATCTTAGTGAGGAACTTTTTCTTATAGAGACGGTTCATACCTTTAAGGAGTTCAAGGCAGAATCCGTTATTTGGGCGATATCCACAAAGTGGATCGGCGATGAACTTATCAACATTTTCAGGAATAGTAGAGAGCCAGTCATGTGAGGTCCTCGCTGGCTTTGGAACTTTATTATTAAAGTTTCCAAACATAAGGGCCGCAAGAATCTTAGCGTCTTTATTTCTATTCTTTTTTGTGGTGATTAGTCTAGCAAGTTGATATCCAAGAGGAGTAAGAGGGTTTTTCGCCATGGAACCACAAAGGACAACCTTACTTACGTGGTGAGTATATCTCTGGATATAATCCTGGCAGAGGATTGAGCCCATAGAATGGGCAAAGATAAAGACTGGTCGAGCACTTATACGAAGTTTCTCGACGAGAGCATCCACCATCTGAACCTGCTTTCTAAAAGCGGATGACGGCACTACTCCAAGGTTAGACATATCGGGAAGGACATTAGCCCCTTGTCCGAAGTTATCAAGTGCATAGACATTGAATTTGTGATCATTAAGGAACTGGGCTAAATCGTCATATCTTAGAACGTGCTCACACATACCGGACATAATGATAACATTAGCAATGCTATCCTCGACGGTCCAAGCGTAGCCGTACTCGACAATTCCTTTACTCTCAATACTAATTTTTTGTGGTTTACTCATATGGTCTCCTCCTATTCATACCCATGTGGGTTTTTAGACTGCCAGTTCCATGAGTCACGGCAGGCCTCTTCAATACTAAGTTCAGCCTTCCAGCCCATTTCTTTATAAGCTTTATCACAGTTTGCATAGCATTCAGTTACATCCCCAGGTCTTCTATCACCAACGACATAATTAATCTTCATGTTGTTTGCTTTTTCAAAAGCGTGCACAAGTTCAAGGACCGTAGTGCCTTTTCCTGTGCCAAGGTTATAGATAACAAGCCCTGGTTTCTCTTCTAGTTTATGAAGAGCGTAGACGTGACCTACGGCAAGATCAACGACGTGAATATAATCTCTAACGCAGGTGCCGTCACGAGTGGGGTAATCACCACCGAAAACAGTAAGCTGTTTAAGAGTGCCGACAGCAACCTGAGTGATATATGGCATTAAATTATTAGGAATACCAGTTGGATATTCTCCCATCACTCCTGATGGATGGGCTCCAATTGGGTTAAAGTATCTTAATAGAGCAACATTAGCGTCTTTATGTGTGCTAGCGTACTCCATAAGCATCTTCTCGATGATAATCTTCGTTTCTCCATACGGAGAAGCGGCTTCTCCAACGGGATCTGTTTCCACGATTGGAACGCTTTTTGGATTACCGTATACCGTCGCACTTGACGAGAAGACGATATTATGCACTCCATATTCTTCCATAAGTTCAATTAAAACTTTAGAGGAGCCAACATTGTTATCATAATAAAGCTGAGGTTTTTGGACGGATTCACCAACGGATTTAAGACCCGCGAAATGAATAATACTTTCGATTTCGTTTTCTTCGAAAACGCGCCTCATCGCTTCTTTATCCTGAACATCTATTTGATAGAATTTTGGTTTAATTCCACTGATAAGTTTAATTCGGTTAAGGACTTCAATCTTTGAATTACAAAGATTGTCCACAATTACGGGCTCGTATCCCGCTTTTAAAAGTTCAATAACGGTATGGCTACCGATATAGCCGGTTCCACCAGTAACTAATACTTTACCCATAATGATTACCTCCTTTTTAGTTCTTCAAGTAGAAGAGAATTTGTATCTTTAGGGTTTACTTTGCCGCCTGTCTTCTTCATTACTTGGCCCATGAGATATCCAAGTGCTTTATCTCGTCCCGCTTTGTAGTCGATGATGGACTGTTCGTTCTCATCGAGGACTTCTTCGATGATTTTTAATAAATCATCACTACTTGATATCATGCCTTTATTAAATTCAGAAGCAAGCTCACTAATACTTAATGTATTATTTTCTAATATTTTAGCAAATATTTCTCTTCCTTGCTTGTTATTTATTTCCCCCTTCTCAATTAGAGAGATAATCTCCGCAATTTGAGCTGGAGTAAGGGGGAATTGGCTAATGGGGATATCAAATTTATTTAAGGCCGCTGAAACATCTCCAATTAGCCAATTCGCGCTGAGTTTGTAGGATACACCATTTTTGACTATATTATCAAAATAATTTGATAAATCTTTATCAGAAATGAGTATATTTGCGTCATATTCACTAAGACCGCACTGTAAATACCTCTTTAATTTAGAGGAAGCGAGTTCATTACTCGTCTTAATTGCATCATCAATAAAAGCCTGGTCGAGACTAATTGGGATAATATTAGCCTCGGGATAATATTTATAGTCCACCGCATCGGTTTTATTTCTCATTGCCTGCGTGGTTCTACTAGTTTCATCAAATCTTCTCGTTTCTTGAATGATAGGTTCACCAGTCTCTAAACATTTAGACTGTCTTTCAAATTCATAATCGAGAACTTTTTGGACATTCATGATGCTATTGAGGTTTTTAATCTCCACTTTAGTGCCAAGTTTTTCGCTTCCCACTTCATGAATAGAGATATTAACATCGCATCGAAGTGATCCTTCTTCCATCTTGCCATCACTGACATCGAGGAAGGAAACGATGGAGCGGATTTCATCAATATACTTCATCGCCTCTTCACTAGAATGAATTTGAGGTTTAGAGACAATCTCAATGAGAGGGGTTCCACACCTATTGTAATCAATGAGGGTGCAGTCATAACTATGGAGCTGTTTCGCAGTGTCCTCTTCAATATGAAGTCTTTCAATCTCTATTTTGTGTTCACCAGTAGAAGTATTAAAGGTGAGATAACCATTTCTTCCAATGGGTTTATAGTACTGAGTAATTTGATAGCCTTTAGGAAGGTCAGAGTAAAAATAGTTTTTTCGGTCAAAACGAAGGACGGGGTCGATTTCCATATGAAGAGCGTGACACACTCTAATAGCGTTAATGACCGCACCTTTATTAACTGTCGGAAGAACACCAGGGAATCCTAGGTCATACACAGTTACATTAGTGTTTGTCTCATCTCCATAGTTAACAGGAGCACTAGAAAACATTTTGGACTTAGTCTTCATCTCGATATGTATTTCAAGTCCAATTACTGGTTCTAGCATTATTTCTTCTCTCCTTTAGCGTAGAGATTATAGTAGCCAAGTTTATTTTCGAGAGCGAGGGATATATTAAGAACCTTCTCCTCAGTAAAAATAGCGGAGGTAAAGTTCCCTCCATATGGAAGGTTACCCTTAAATCCAATAGGGAGGGTTAGGCTTGGATACCCTCCGAAATTTGCATAAGCAAGGTAGTTATCACAGATTAAATATTCCGCGCTTAAAACATCGCTCTTATCATTAAATTTAGAAGCGCAGGATGGTGAGGCAGGTAAATAAATAACATCGTAATTCTCAAGTATTTCATTAAATTTATCCACAATTAAGTGTCTACAGCGCTGCGCACCAATGAACAAATCTTCCTGATTTTCTCTTAAAAGAGAATATCCACCAATCACGAAACGACGTTTGATTAACTGTGAAAACCCCGTAGTTCTCGTGTTTGTCATAATCTCTTCATATGTTTTGCCTTTTTCTCTAAGACCAAATTTAATTCCGTCTAAATTAGCGTTATTTGAAGTGGCTTCTGCACAGGAAATGATATTGTATGTTGGGTATATGGCTTTTAATAAATCTAGGTCCATATGGACATGGTGAACACTCGCCCCAAGTGACCTTAGAACTTCGAGTGTTTCGTTAAAGCGGTCCACTACTTCTTTATCAGTCATGCTATCAAGAATTTCATCGATAACCGCAATTTTATAGCCTTTAATATTTCCATCAATAATTGATGCATAGTCTTTAACTTCCCTAGTGGAACTCGTCGCATCATTTTTATCAGGACCCGCAAGTAATGTTAGAAGTGAGGCTGCATCTTTTACACTACGTGTAAAATAAGCCACATGATCAAGAGATGGAGCAAAAGGAAAAAGGCCATACCTAGAGATTCTACCCCATGTTGGTTTAAAACCAACAAGACCGCCAAAAGATGCTGGTTTACGAACACTATCACCAGTATCGCTACCAATAGCAAACGGAACTAAACCGCGAGCACAACAAGCTGCGCTACCGCATGAAGATCCACCAATCATATGCTCGAGAGTGGGGTCATATGGATTATAAGTTTTACCTTTATGTCCAGACGTCCCGCTACCACCCATTGCGAGTTCATCAAGGGTAGCTTTTCCAATTAAAATTGCGTCGCTATTTAATAGCTTCTCATAGACAGTCGCGCTATATACTGGAACATATCCATCTAAGATATTTGAAGATGCGCAAGTAGGGATATCTTTAGTGGAAAAATTATCTTTTAAAACATAGGGAATTCCCCAAAAAAGATTGTCTTTTTGCGGTTCTTTTAATTTTTCTGCTTGGGAAATGGCCTCATCTTTACATAGATATTCAAAGGCATTATCAGGGTCATCTCCTATCTCTTCAAAGACTGCTTTAACTACTTCCAAAGGAGTCACTTTTTTAGCGACATAGGCCTCGTGAAGTTCGCTTATCGTTAAATGAATATAGTCCATTATTTTAATACCCTTGGAATTCGAATTTGATTCTCTATGACATCCTTAGCATTTTTAAGAGCATCTTCAGTGGAGATAACATCGCTTGGTTCATCCTCTCTTAAGGTGGAGGTAGTAACTTCATAGGGGAAAGTCATAGGAGAGATTTCGTTTACACCTTTTATGTTATGTATGAGTTCCATCTGCTTGATGATTGTATTAAACTCGCCTTCAAGAAGGCGGTATTCATCTTCACTCATATCAAACATGAGGGAATTCGCAACATTTTTTAAGACATCAATATTAACTTCTTTCATAGTGGCATTATTCTATCACCTACTAATAACATTATAAATGTTATTTTAGATAAGATAGGAATTCCTCCTCATCCATAACGGTTATATTAAGTTCATGAGCTTTATCGAGTTTAGAGCCCGCTTCCACACCGGCGATAACAATATCAGTGGCTTTGCTGACTGAAGATGTTACCTTCGCTCCAAGAGATTCGAGTATCTCTGTAGCTTCCTTTCTTCCATAACTAGATAGAGTGCCGGTTAGGACAACGGTTTTCCCAGAGAACGGAGTTTCACTATTTGAGGAAATCGCTCCTAAATAATCAAAATTAAGCCCAAGATTACGGAGTTCTTCAATGGTTTGCTGATTTATTAGATCTTTAAAATAGGAACATAAAGAGGAGGCAACGACTGGACCAACATCAGGTATTTCCATAAGTTCTTCTTCAGTAGCCGCCATTAAAGCATCGAGGTTTAAGTACTTTCTAGCAAGGGTTTTTGACATTTTAGCCCCTACTTCTTTAATTCCTAGACCAAATAAGAGTCTATCCACAGATTGTTTCTTACTATTTTCAATCGCATAAAGGAGATTATCGATAGATTTAGACTGCCAACCATCAAGGGCGATAATTTCGTCTCGATGTTCATAAAGCCTGTAAATATCCGGTATATTTCTAATAAATCCTTGATTAAAGAATTGCTCCACCACTCTTTCTCCCATACCGTTAATATCCATAGCGTCACGAGATGAGAAGTGAATCATACCTTCAATCTTTCTAGCTTCGCAGTGTGGATTTAAACAGAAGTGCATCGCATCAATCTTAGTAAGTGGGGTTCCACATACAGGACAGACATCAATCATCTTAAATTCCTCTCCATAGTTATCAGGATTAGGAATTGATCTTACAACTTCTGGAATAACATCTCCCGCTTTTCTAAGCACAACATCATCTCCCACTCTTAAATGTTTTTCAGTCACGAAATCTTCATTATGAAGAGTGGCTCTTTGAACGAGAGAACCCGCAACTCTGACAGGGTTAAGAACAGCATTGGGGGTAATCTTCCCAGTTCTACCTACTGTATAGATAATATCAACGAGTTTAGTAACAACCTCTTCAGGAGGGAATTTATAGGCAATAGCCCAGCGAGGAGTTTTTGCGGTGTATCCAATTGCGTCGTATAAAGACATATCGTCCACTTTGATAACAATGCCGTCTATATCATAAGAAAGAGATTCTCTCTTTTCGGTATATTCTGCGATATAACTAATAACTTCATCAATGCCGTGACATATTCTTCTTTCATGATTTGTTTTAAAGCCTAATTCATCGAGTTTACTAAGGGCGTCACTGTGATATCGTATCCCAAAATCACTCGCATTAACAAAATAGTACCAGAAGGCATCGAGATTTCTTTTTGCTGAAATAGAGGAGTCAAGCTGTCTAATTGAGCCCGCAGCGGCATTACGAGCATTTGCAAAAGTTGACTCGTGATTAGCGGCTCTTTCTTCGTTAAGTTCCTTAAGTGTCTTTTTTGACATAAAGACTTCACCACGGACTTCCATCTCTTGATTTTCAGCGATATGAGAAGGAATTGATTTGATAGTAATAACATTCGTGGTGACATCTTCTCCGGTCACACCATCACCTCTAGTAGCGGCATAGACAAGTTCGCCTCTATAAAGAAGCGCCATCCCAAGCCCATCGATTTTCATTTCGCACATATACTGGATATCATGGTCTCCTACGACATCCTTTATTTTACGGTCAAAGTCTCTTAAATCATCTTCGTTAAATGCATTAGCGAGAGAAAGCATCGCCCTTTTGTGGACGATTTTATTAAAGGAGTCAACGACAATTCCTCCCACTCTTTGAGAGGGAGAGGTCGCTGAATACATCTCGGGGTGAGCCTGTTCAAGACGCATTAATTCCTGCATTAAAGTGTCATAGACGGAATCATCTACACTAGGGTTATCTAAAACATAGTACTCATAGTTATACTGATTAAGTGTGTCTCTTAGCTCTTTAATTCTTTCTATTTCATCCATAACTAGCCCTTCTTCACTTTAGGATGATTACTTAAGATGGACTTCAGTCCATGGTCTTTAAATTCTACTTTTATAATACCGTCACCTTCAATGGATACCACAACTCCTTCACCAAGTGTATCGTGAAGGACTTTATCTCCGACTTCCCAGGTTATATTGTTATTCTCTTCCACCTGAGAATAATAGCCACTGCTATCTTCACTTCCCGCTGGAGTGTCATTAAAACTATAAGCGTTCTCTTTTGGTTTTCTTGAGTTATTAGAGGCAAAAGTACCAAACTGATTATATGAAGAAGCGGGTTCAATTAATCCAGATTCTTTAATGAATCTTGAAGGGATTAGATTGCCCCCACTAACATAAGAATAATCACAAGAATAAGAAATAAATAGTTTCTCTTTAGCTCTTGTAAAAGCAACATAGGCAAGGCGTCTTTCTTCTTCAAGAGCTTCATAGCCTCTTTCGCTCACGCTTTTAGTGTGAGGGAAGACAGATTCATTAAATCTCACCACAAAAACACCGCGATACTCAAGTCCTTTTGCGGTATGCACCGTCATAAGGGAAACATAGTTATTATCTTTAAGTTCATCTTGAGAGGTTTGAAGAGCAATGTTTTGGAGGTACTCATCGAGAGTGGCCTCTGGGTTCTCGTGCTGATATGTTCTCATATCATTAAAGAGGGATTTAATGTTTTCCATTCGGTCATCAAAGTCCTCATCATTTTTTAGATATTCATAGTAGCCAATATCCATGATGAGATCTTCTAGGATTTTAGCAAATGGCTCATCACCTTTTTTAACTTCATTTCTCGCTTCATCTATTCTAGCGATAAGAGTCTTAAGACTTTGAATATGTTTATTAGGAATAATAGAATCAGATTCATCTAGTTCCTTAATGTATAGGTACATAAAGGTGCTGCTATTATAGGACTCTTTACGAAGCTGCTCTACCGTAGCGTCTCCTATTCCTCTTTTTGGAATATTAATAATACGTTCAAAGGAGAGGTCATCTCTTGGTTCATTTACTAGCTTAAAGAAAGCCAAAGCGTCTTTAACTTCTCTTCTAGAGAAGAATTTAAGAGAGCCATAGATTCGATAAGGGATATTATAGGCTGCGAGAACCTGTTCAAAATCCACAGTGACATAGCTAGATCTATATAGCACAGCGATATCTCGGTATGAGAAATCGTGTTTCTCCACTAAATCGAGAATCTCCCTACAGAGCCATTCAGCTTCACTTCTTCGTGTGTTATTAGACTTAACCACTACTCTTGAGCCGAGTCCATTAACCGTGGAAAGTTTCTTTTCCACTCTGAGTTTATTATGAGATATAAGTTTATTAGCAGCGTCAATAATATACTGAGTGGACCTATAGTTTTTATCTAAAACGATGGTCACTAAACCTTTAATCTTTTTATCGAGATCCACGATGATTCTTGCATTCGTGCCTCTCCAGGTATAGATAGTTTGGTCGGGATCACCAACAACATAAAGAGAAGTATCACTATTAAGTAAAAGATTTAAAAAGTGATATTCAACGTCATTAGTGTCTTGAAATTCATCGACAAGAATATAGGAATATCGCGCCTGCCATTTCGCTTGAATTTCAGGATAATTAGATAAGATTTGAATACTTTTTAAAAGTAAATCATCAAAATCAAGAGAAAACTGTCTATTTTTCCTCGCTTCATATCTCTCATAAAAATCGAGGAGTTCTTCCATTTCTTTTTGGTTATTTTTAAAGCTAGATATAGAGACATCCTCAGGATATTTCTCTTTTAGTTTACAGCTATCAATGAACGCTAAAGTTCTCCCAACAATTGGGTCAGATTTTTTATAGCCAGATTCAGAGGCTATTTCTTTAACAATATTGGTCTGGTCTTCATCATCGAGAATAGTAAAATTTTGAGGGTACCCTAAAACATCGATTTCTCTTCGTAAGAAATAGGTCGCAAAAGCATGGAAGGTTTTTACGGTGAGATTCTGTGCTTTCCCTTCAAGAAGATTATTAAGCCTATTATACATTTCTCCAGTGGCTTTATTTGTAAAGCTAATCGCGAGAATGTTATAGGGGTTCACATTTAGTTCACTTATAAGATAAGCGACGCGGTACGTTAAGACTCTCGTCTTTCCACTTCCCGCTCCAGCAATAACACGAGTGTTCTGAGAAGAGGTTGTAACCGCTCTAAATTGTTGTTCATTTAAAACTGATGAAAAATCCATAACTCTACCCGGTTATAGTCTAGCATAGGGGCCTCTCTATTTCAATTAGTAGAGATTTCTAAATCTCTAAAATCTCACGTATTGTATTAGATCCACATACATAAAAAATAACAGTGTGATTATCTATTCCAATAAGGGCTGGGGTGGCCCCAAGAAAAATTTCATCGATATTAGTCGCTCCAATTGTTAAGTCGACGTCGTCTACATCACCTAGAGGAATAGAATCAGCATTATCTTCGTAGCACACAAAATAGATAGGAGTCTTTGGATCATTTAATGCATAACAAACGATATCATTTCTTAATTCCTTGCAGTAAGTACAATTAAGACTATAAATATAGACATGATAGTAACCATCAAAACTTAAAATATCATCCCAGTTTATTCTCTGTTCTTCTGATAATTGATTATAGGCATATATAATCTCTCGCTCTGAATTTATATCTTCCCCACCGAAACAAGAGGAGATAGAAAATAAGATTGAAAGGCTAACAAAAAACATCTTCATACTTATATAAAGAAGAAAAATGGCATTTTTGTGCAAAAAATAAATAAATTTTTTTAAAATATATTTATATGTTTAAGAAAAGAGATACTTTAGTACAGAACATGACCTATATGGCCATTATGGCGGCGATCAATGTGGTCTTTGTTTTACTAACAACTTTTCTTCCGGTTTTGATGTTTGTGATCGTATTTATCTTGCCTCTTACCTCTACGATAGTAACGCTTTACTGTAAGAAGAGGTATTTCCCTATATACGCAGTGGTAACTATAGTCCTATGTCTTCTTGTCACTATGTCTAATATCTCAGATACTCTCTTCTATGTCATTCCATCTATCATTACTGGATTCCTATTTGGAATTATGGTGAACTATAAAGTTCCAGCGATATGGATTATCTTCTCTACATCAGTAGTCCAGCTTGGAGTGTCCTATGCAATGATTCCATTTATTGAGTGGCTTCTCGGCATTAATATCATCGATGTATTTGCGACGGCTTTTGGAGTGAGTAACTTCATTTATCTCGATTATGTCACTCCTTGTTTTATCTATTTTATTGCGTTAGTGCAGTCTGCGTTTACCTATTTAATAATCAGGGGAGAACTACCTAAATTTAAGTATGAAACCACTAATGTAAGAAAACACTGGTACTATGAATATATTGCAGAACTTGCTTCTTTTCTCTTAATTTTGATATTTGCCTTTACCTATAAACCGCTGACATATCTATTCTTTATGTTTGCGATTTACTTTATGACATTTATTATGGCGGAGGCTATTATGAGCGGAGGAAGGGCGATGTGGATAGCGCTACCTATCGCTTTATTTATTGGTCTACTTCTCTTTGCCGCTACCTATCAGTATTTTATAGATCCACTAGGCCTACTTGCGTTAGGATTTACTTTTGCTCTTATCGATATTACTTCGCTATGTAACGAAATAAGAATAATAGTTAACTCTAAAAAGCAAGAAGTGAGTGGGAAAAGCGAAGCTATTCCACTACTAGTAACTCCTGAAGAAATAAGAGAAAAATCAACTGATGAGGAAAAAGTATAATCTATTGATTATATAGGTAATAAAGGTAAAATAAGTAAATATGGT
This sequence comes from Coprobacillus sp., assembly GCA_021203815.1. GTDB lineage: Bacteria > Bacillota_I > Bacilli_A > RFN20 > CAG-826 > JAJQAP01. The sequence continues at coordinate 59,443 of JAJQAL010000022.1, forward strand.
AAACTTCTTTAAAAACGTTGGTAAAGGAATCCTTTATATCCTCTTTATACCCGCAATTATTGTGGTATTAGTGGTTGCCGCTGTTGGCGCGGTGGGTGTTTTCTTTTACGAACTTGGAAAGAGTATTGGCCTCTTCTTCATGGGAAAGAATATCTTTCAAGATCTCCCTGAAGACACTCAGGCAAAAGCCATTATTGAAATGAATAAAAATCTTTCAAATCAGATTTTAGCGGGGGGCACTCCGGTTCAAGATGTCACTAATAATACCACCACAAATAATACCTATAACAACATCATTATTATGTCAAATGAAGAGGACCTTATTAAGCTTATGAGCGGTCAGTCTTCTATTCCTGAAAACACTAATATAAGAGTGATAGAAAGCGAAAAACCAAAAGAGATAATTGAAAACGAACCACTTCAAATTGATGTAAAAGAGGCAGAATTTACTGAGATTTCATCTAAAGATGACGAGATAATTACTAATGGAGAGGAAAAAGAAGAGACTCCAATTATAACGACTCATGAAGAAGTTAAAAGAACTCCAAGACCAAGTATTAAACCGGTTAGACAGAGCCCAAGAAAAGTAAGTGAGACTCATGAAGAAAATGACACCGATGAAGATGATGATGATATAGAACCAGGAGGAGGCGTTACCATTAGGTAATGGGTATTATGCTTACAGTATTTGCGATGACAGAAAGTGAAAGAAGACTCATCTTCGCTATCATCATGATAGTGCTCCTTTTAGTGGTCCTAGCAGGTTTCATCGGTTGGTGGATTTACCGCGTTATGAAGTGGCAGGGAAAGAAGATGGATAATCTCGTTCATGATGTCGTTGTCACTAGAATCATCACAGATAGTAAATCGCTTAAAGCATATGGAAGAAAAAAGAGCTTTGCGTATTTCTTTAAACAGGCCTGGATTCCAGTCCTACTTATCGCAGTGGCGTTCTTAATCCTTTTAATTAATGACCTTATTATAAAAGATTTCCACTATAACGTCTTTAATACAGAGACTGGAATAGCTACGCTATTCTTCCTATGGGATTTTGATGATCCAGATATTTATACAACGGTCTTTGGAATGAGAGTAATTGCCCAGTGGCCCGCTGTTACCCATACTCCAACATTTGTTGTGGACGCGATAACCTCATACTTATTTATCCCAATTTGTGGGGTAGGAATGGTATGGTTTATGGTCTGTGTCCAATGCCTTGTATCTAGGTGGTGGAGACTTAGAACTCTATGTGATAAAATCTTTGATAAATCACTTGAAGGCTATAATCAAAATGCCGCGATTATGGGAGCTAGTGGGGCAGGAACTGGAATGAAAGTTACGGCAGATAATATGGATCAGGTTGCGGCGCAGCAGCAAGCCCAGTCCACTACTCAGGCTAATAGTAGTGAAAATAATGAAAGGCCCCCAATAGGGAGCGATTCATCTAATAGTAATAAAGGATAGAGTTAGGACTAAGAAATAAGAATAACAATTTCCGCAATGATATAAATAACAAGGAGAACGCAGAGGACAATTAGTAGCCACATGATGCGGCGGCCGGAACGCGTTCTTCTTGTTTTTTCTTCAGGTGATAATTCTTCAAATTCGTCTTTTCTAGCCATGATTTGCACTAATATTTGATATTATTTGAGGTTCTTGGATATGGCTGGACATCTCTAATATTTTGCATACCTGTTACATACATTAAAAGTCTATCAAATCCAAGACCAAATCCAGAATGGTAGCATCCTCCATACCTTCTTGTATCGAGATACCAATCTAGATTAGTTATATTAAGTTCTTTCATTTTTGCTTCAAGAACATCGAGCCTATCTTCTCTTTGAGAGCCACCGACAAGTTCACCCACTCCTGGGACTAGTAGGTCGCAAGCGGCTACTGTTTTCCCATCATCATTTTGCTTCATATAGAAGGCTTTAATTTCTTTAGGATAATCGATTAAGAAAACTGGACCTCCCACTATCTGCTCAGTGATATATCGTTCGTGTTCACTTTGTAGATCCATGCCCCATTTGATATCGGAATTATCAAACTTATGACCACTTTTTACCGCCTCTTGTAGTAGGTTAATGGCTTCAGTGTAAGTCATTTTCTTAAATTCCGAGTTAAGAACATTATTAAGTCTATCTTTAAGACCCTTATCCACTTGAGTGTTAAAGAACTCCATTTCTGGTCCACATTTTTCTAGTACAGTTTTGATTGAATGCTTTATACAGCCTTCAATAATATCCATATTCCCGTTTAGATCACAGAAAGCCATTTCCGGCTCAATCATCCAAAACTCTGAGGAATGACGAACTGTATTGGAATGCTCCGCTCTAAAAGCGGGGGCAAACGTGTAAACACGTTTAAAGGCTAAAGCAAAGGGCTCAACATGGAGCTGACCGGTAACAGTAAGATTAACTCTTTGCCCATAAAAGGAGTTTTCATCATCACTATCATGAGTCACAACGTCAAAGACGTTACCCGCTCCCTCTCCGTCATTAGTGGTAATAATAGGAGTGTGAACATACATAAACCCGTTATCCTGGAAATACTCATGTAATGCCATAGTTAAGACATTTCTTACTCTAAAGACAGCATTAAATGTATTGGTTCTCACTCTTAAGTGAGCAATATCACGTAAAAACTCATAGCTATGATACTTCTTTTGAAGTGGGTATGATTCATTTGCTCCTCCCTCGAGGATCGCGTCGGTCACCCGAATTTCAAAAGGCTGTTTCATTTCTGGAGTTAGGACTAACTCTCCAGTCACCGTGATAGCGCATCCACTTCTAAGAGAGGATAATAGCTCGTAGCAGTCAACATCAGAAGAATAAACTAATTGGGCGTTTTTAAATGAGGTTCCATCATTAAGCTCGATGAAACCAATGTTACCACTATTACGATTAGTTCTAACCCAGCCTTGAAGGGTGACTTTTTTTATTGATTTAATCTCTTCGGAACCAAGTAAATCAAATAGCTGTCCAATATCGTAAATTCTTTCCATATTTATCTCTTCCTAGTAAAAAATTATATCTTTATGAATGAAGATATAAAAGACTTAAAAACTAAAA
>JAJQAL010000022.1:62616-98239 GCA_021203815.1 Coprobacillus sp.
CTAGTAAAAAATTATATCTTTATGAATGAAGATATAAAAGACTTAAAAACTAAAAGGTTTTATAGTCTTCAATTCTCCAGTTAGGGTCAGGAGAAATAGTTAGAGGGGCTCTTATTCCCTTTAAATATAGTTTTTCTCCAAGTTTAGCAATCATCGCTGCGTTATCAGTGCAGCACCACATCGGCGGGAAGGAGAGATTTATATGCCTTTTACTTAGTTCTTCGCTAAGTTTCTCTCTTAAATATGAATTAGCGGAGACTCCACCGCACACAACGACATTTTTAACCTCGTATCGATTAATAGCGATAAGGGCTTTATTAATGACCTGCTCTACTGCGGTTTCTTCAACAGACCGACACATATCATCTACGTTAACTGTCTCACCTTTTTGCTCAAGATTATGAACTAAGTTAATAACATTTGTTTTTAAGCCTGAAAAAGAAAAGTCAAGGGTGTCCACTCCTTTAAGAGGAGTAGGAAGATTATAGGTGTGTTTCCCTTTTTTAGCATGTTCATCTATCATCGCTCCACCTGGATAAGGAAATCCAAGCACTCTTGCTACTTTATCGAAGCATTCTCCAATAGCGTCATCTCTTGTTTCTCCAAGGACTTCAAAATCGAGATCTTCTCTCATTAGAACAAGTTCTGAGTTACCACCAGATACGACAATAGCAAGAAGAGGAAACTTCATCTCTTCAACAAATTCATTAGCGTATATATGACCCGCGAGATGATGAACAGGAATAAGAGGTTTATCAAAGAGCATCGCTAGTGTCTTGGCCGCCTGCATCCCAACATGGAGGGCTCCAATTAGGCCAGGGCCTCGAGTAACCGCAAAAGCATCAACATCCCCTAATTTGACATCAGCTTTTTCTAGAGCTTCTTTTAAAACAAAAATAATGTTTTCAGCGTGAAGTCTAGAGGCTACCTCAGGCATCACTCCACCATACTTAGCGTGGATATCCGCTTGAGAGGAAACGACATTAGAAAGGAGTTGGCCATCTTTAACAATTGCCACCCCAGTCTCATCACAGCTTGATTCAATCCCTAAGGTAATCATACTCCCTCGATTCTTTTAATCATGTAAATAGCATTATCGCCATTAGAATAATAAGCCTCTTTTATAAGCACTTCTTTAAATCCATTTTTGATGTAAAAATCAAATGCTTTTTTATTATTTTCCCGCACTTCTAAGGTAATTGTTTGAATTTTCTTAGCGTAACAGTCATCAAATATATCGTTCATAAGAGCGGTCCCCACTCCCATTTTTTGGTAGTTGGGATGGGTTGCAATTTGCGCAATAGTCGCGCTATCAAACGTAAAATAGCAGAGGGCAAAACCAACAACATGCCCGTCTACTTTCGCGACATAATTCATTGCATACTCATTATCATTTAATTCATAGAGAAAGTCTTCTTTTGAGTATTTAGCAATAAAACAGAGATTCTCTATAGCTAAAACCTCGTCGAGATGCTCTAATTTCATATCTTCTATCTCGATATTCATACTTTCCCCTTTAAATAGACAGGATTAAGAGCACTGCTATCGTTAATAGGAGTGGTGCTCTCTTTTAAGGAAAGCATTTCTTTAATAACATTTCCCTTATATCCATCTATTCCTAAATATTTGGTTTCTCCACAAACTACATAATCAGGGTGTTCGTTAATATATTTAAGAACTTCCTCATTATCCATAATCTGGTCTTTTAGAATCTCTTTTTCTCCCTCATACACTCCGATATAAGATCTATCACTTCTAGCGTTTATTAAACAAATTGAGGGAGAATTACCATGTTTTAGCACTTGAAGTGAACTAGCTGGGTAAACTGGAATACTAAGTGCAAAAGCCATAACTTTAGCGATAGTGAGGGCGATTCTAACTCCTGTATAAGAAGCGGGGCCGATACTCACCATAATGTCTTTAATCTCATCTCGACTAATCTTATTATCTTTTAAAAGTCTATCGAGTTCCTCCACCATATATTCGGACTGCTTTTGCCAGGCGTAAAATGAGGTAAGAGCGATGATTTCACCATTAAAAGCCACTCCAACGGAGAGGTCATTTACACTTGAATCTAATAAAACTGTGTATTTTTTCATAATTCGATATTATTTAGAATTCGCTCGGGGCCTCTTAGTTTAAGCTCTCTTTCATCTCCGCCTAAATTAATAAACTCGATTTCTAATGCGGTAATAGGAATTAGATCCTCGACATTTTGAGGCCACTCAATAAGAGAATAAGTTCCGTCTTCCCCAGTAAATTCATCAAGGCCTAAATCTATTTGCTGCTCATATAGTCTATATGCATCGATATGAACGAGTATTCCTTTATCGGAATTATATAGGGCCATTATATTAAAGGTGGGGGACGTGACTTCTTTTTCTATTCCAAGTCCCTCCGCAAAACCTTTAACAAAAGTGGTTTTGCCTGAGCCTAAATCACCATGGAGACAGATAACGCATCCAGGCTGACAAACCGATGCGTATTGCCTTCCGATTTTCCTTGTTTCTTCTTCACTACTAGTAACAATTTCTTTTCTCATAGGTCTAAATAAGACTGAAATACTTCATAGTATCGTCTAATGAGTTCATCATCAAACGGGAAGACTTCATCCTCCATAAGTTTTTTCATTTTATCCATCGTGTAATGTAGGACTTTATCTAAGTCCTCTGAATATTCAAATTTCTTTTTATTCTTTCGATATTCAGTAAGATCTAAGATCCTTATTTTACCATCAAGGAATCTTTTAATATCGATATCATAATCGATATATTTGATAGATCCATCTTCGACGATACAGGGAGAGGAAATATTACAGTAGTACGCTAGTCCAGTTGACTTAAACATACAAATAACATTAAACCATTCGGTCTTAGAAAAAATAGAAATAGAGGACTCATTGCTATACCATTCCTTACCATTTGGTTCATAGACTTTATTACGTTTTGCCGCGGTGATAATGTATTCTTCATTATCTTCCAAAACAAAACCTTTGTCCCATTTTCGATGAACGGAACCATCGTGTTTATAAGAAATGATTTTAATTGTGTGTGGGTCGTTTTCCATAGCAAATCCCCACTAATTATTTAATTTTATTAATTGTTTTTAAGGCCTTAAGGGTCTTAAGAATATCTTCTTTACCTTTAATGTAGTATTCTTCGTTTAATGGATGATCCACTGGGACAGAGACATACTCATCAACATAAGTTAGGTAAACCGCGGTGTGTCCTGTCCATAATACGACGTTAATATTTAGAAGAGAATCAGTCACTCCAATTTCCTGAATAGCAGTTAGGAATTTATGAGGAATAGCGTCATTTACATTAACGTTTTCTTTTGCATAGATAGTCATTACCTCATCATCCACGGCTTTAACTAAATCAAAGGTATTAGTGGGTAAGTCAATTGCCTTAGAACCTTTGAGATTGATAATAATTCTATTATCAATTTTAAGAGTATTTGGATATGTAATATATCGACCTAAGAACGCCGTATCATTTTGCCTCTTATTATCACTTTTAACTAAAACAGAGACATTAGCGCATTTAAATAAAGCGCCTCCATAGCTTCCTCTTACCACCGCCTGAGACTTAGTATCTACAACGTCATAGTAAATGCCGTCCGCTAAAATCTCACTAGCTTCAACTTTCTCTAGTTCATCATAAGTAACTTTTGAATAGTCACTAGATGAGAAGTTATAAGCATTAAAGGTATCAATTGCAAGAGCAGCGTATTCTGCGCTCTTTTTTGGAGTGCCTCTTCGCCCTAATATGTACTGCACAATCATGGCCACAACCGCTAAACCGATGAGGACGTAACCGAGAATTTGCACCCAGCCAATACCCTCATCACCATTATCGATTAAGACTAAAACAAAGCCGGCAATAGCGAAAACGAGGACAAAAGCTAAGACAATATATGAAATACGATTTTGAAGTTTATAGGCCTTCATAAATGACTGCCTACCTTCTTCAACTTTTTGTAAATCAGTATTAACACCTTCATACTGAACATCTTTTATTTTTGATAGTTCAGCGTCATAATCAATTTCTTCTTCCGCGCTAGGAGCAACCTCACTAGTAGGCTCTTGATGAGCTTCCTCTTCTGGTGAAAGAGGAAGAATAGCAATATCATCGCTAGGAGCTACCTCTTCAGTGGAAGTTTCCTCGATAGGGGCCTCCTCGACAGGAGCTTCATCAGTATGGGCTTTGCTCACTATTTCGGTGGCGGCCGTTACCTCTTCACTAGAAACTTCCTCTACTTCCTTAGGAGTCTCTTCTACTGGAGATTCCTCAGTGATAGGAGCTTCGCTAGCTTCTTTCTTTTCTTCATCATTAGTTTCTTTTAATTTTTCGTCTTCCATAGTAAAAACCTCGGTATAAATATAACATATTTATTAAATAATATGAATAAATATAGGTTTTATGCCTATATTTAAGGAGTTTCTACACTCTCCTCTTTAGAGACTGATTTATGAGAACCGCCACTAGGATATTTGGCGTTTATATTCAGTAGAGGTTTATATAAGACTATCATTCCTACAAGCACAATAGCAGCGCTCGGTCCAATATAAATAAGCTGATATATAAGTGAGCTAATAAAGTCCATTTCATAGATAAACATCCCAGAAAGTGTCGAGGCAAAGGTTCTACATATGCACCCAAGCGCAATTCCTATAATGATAAAAAGAATCCCCTTAAATGTGACTTTCTTTTCTTTATTAAAGATCCATTTTCTAAATAGACCAATAACCGCTAATAGTCCAAATCCTAATAGGTAATCTAGCGGATAAGTAACAAATCCGTACCCATCAATAATACAGTCAAGTAGGCCGTATATGACGCCCCCTGAAATAAACCCTCTAATAAATCCCTTACGAAGAGCAATGATAAATATAGGGAGCATCGCAAAAGAGATTGATCCTCCGTTAGCGGCGATTCTAATCTTAAAGACAGGGAGGTCTAAAATAATAGATAGGGCCACAAGCATGGCTATCTCTACAATGTCGGAGATAGTGAACTGATTATTAATAAAAATAAACTGAGAATAATAGAGTGTTAAAACCACTAAAATTAATGCAGTTATTAATATAAACGCCCCAATACTCACTTCTTTTTCTGAAATACCATATAAATTTGCGGTAAAAGTCGGAGTGAAAAAGAAAAGAACTGCGGTGATTAGAAATAGAATAAATAGGGCATAATCGATATATTTATTTTTATCGAGGAATTGCAAAATTATTGAGGCTAAGAAAATAATAAATGGCAACCATAAAATATAGGTATAAACACTGGAAAAATCCGCAAAAAGGATATTAATTGCATTATATTGAACCCCATTAATAGAAACATAAGGGCCAAATAAAGAGCACACAAAAAGGAGGATAATTCCAAGGCTAAATATTTCCTTTTGTGTCTTTTCCATTTAAAAATCCTCCATGATAGGAGGAGGGCAAATTACAAAACATTTTCCCTCCGCTAGCATTATCTAGATCAGGTACGGTCGACCCTAAGAAGGGTCCTCTCAGCCAGGTTCACCTAGCTCCCAAAGTTTATTATAGTTACTTTTAATTTTTTGTTAAAGGTTTATTACACCATCTAATAGGAGATAGATGGTTATCCACGAGAAATGAGTTACACTGAATGAAGTTATTAGAGCCAAACCACCCGCCTTTATTCGCGCTTAATGGAGATGGGTGATGAGCGGTTACTACTTTATGTTTTGGGTTAGTGACATACACGCTAAACTTTTTCGCGTATCCTCCCCAGAGCATAAATACCATCGGAGTGTCTTTACTATCAAGTAACTCCATTACTCTTTTAGTAAACTCTTGATATTCTTTAATATCGTGAGACATACTTTCTCCCTTTCTGACAGTTAGAATCGTATTAAGAAGGAGAACACCTTGTCTTGCTAAATATTCAAGATTACCGCTTGTGTAATCCATTGGCTCAGAGAATTCTCTTTCAATTTCTTTATAGATATTAACTAGTGACGGCGGAAGCTCTTCTCCGTTTGGCACCGAAAACGCTAGTCCCATCGCCTGGTTATCTCCGATATATGGATCTTGACCTATAATAACCACTTTAACTTTATCTAATGGAGTGAGAGAAAAGGCTTTAAACATGTCTTTTCTAGGGGGCATACATTTATTATTCTTATATTCGTTATCTAAAAAAGAGTGAAGAGATTTAGAAAAATCCTCCTCTTTAATCGCTAAGAAGAAATCATTCCAGGAATTGATTCTTTCATAATTCATACTGCTATTTTATCATTTTCTAATAAATATTTATTAGACAATTAGAAATATAAATAAATAGCGAGTATTATATATTTATGCACATAATCTATTTCACCACTGCAATTGATAAAGATGACTACGATGAGTACATCAAAAAATGGGATATTGGAATTAATCCTAAAGGCCAAGTCTTTCATGATAGACTAATCCGCTGCCTCGGACTCGATAATAAAGTAAGCGTTATCTCCTATCGCCCCTTTTCCCGTCAACATGTTAGTGAAAAGCGTTTAAAGGGGGAATATAAGATCGTTAGGAACGTGGAGTACTGCTACCTCCCAGTTTTAAGAAACACCGCATTAAGAGCCCTTTGCTATCGATATGAGTCGAGTAAAGCGCTCCGCGGTCTTAAAAAAGATAGCAAGACCATTATCCTAACCGATACCATTAATCCGCAGGTGGTAAAAAATGCTACAAGACTTGCGGCTAAATATCATCTTAAGATTGTGGGTGTCGCCCGTACCACTCCAAGCGGCATTAATAATACCAATCGGGATTTTACGGTGAGTTTACTTGAAAGTACTGATGACCTTGATGCCTATATTTGCTGCACCGAAGAGCTTAATGCCCTCTTTAATAAGAATAGTAAACCTCACTATATCCTTCCTGGATTAATCGAGGATAAGGAGCCAGTAACTAGGAAAATAGATGAGAAATATATCTACTATAACGGCTCCCTTGATCCAAAACACGGAATAGTGAGTCTAATAAATGCTTATGAGATGATTAATAATAAGAAAGTTAAACTCTATATATCAGGATATGGAGAAAATGAAGAGTTTTTAGAGAGAATTAAGAATGTAAATGATATTAATTATCTAGGGATATTAAGCGAAAGAGAAAGTGATGATTATATCTATAACGCTTTAATAAATATTAATGTTAGACCTTATACGGAAGACTATGAGAGGTACTCTATTCCCTTTAAAGTGCTCGATTATCTCTACGCCGGAAACCTCACTATCTCCACTAAAAATAATAAACTCCAGAAATACTTTAAAAATGAAGTTATATGGTTAAAGAGTAATGAACCTAAAGAAATCGCTTCGCAGCTAGAAAAAGCGCTCTCTCTAACTAAGGCGGATATAAAAACCTTCGCCTCGGCTGGAAAGGAGAAAGCGCATCATTTATTTGCTTTAAAGCCGAATAGCGAAGGCCTAGTAGGTTTTCTTAAAGATGTATTAAATAATAAAACTAGTAATTAATTTTGTTCTCCTATAGATTAGCTAGCGGGCTCCACAATTGTTGGTTCCCCAGTTGTTCCATCATAGACCCAGTAGCCAGTGATTTCTATTGAGTGCTCTTCTGGGATAACGAGCTTCCCTTCTTCATCATATGTCGCATAGACATAAAGCTCACAGGTCTCATCAAAGAAATCTTTTTGAATAAATTGACTATTAATTTGTGTATTCAAACTCGCTTCATCTCTTTCTTCGTATATTTTTAGTTTATCAGTATGAGTTTCGTCGGTTTGATTAATAAAAGCGCCACTATTAATTCTAGTAAGAGTAGTAGGAAGAATAATATTTGTAAGGGATACTGTTCCATCATAAGCACCACCATAGATGAGGGTAGTGGAACTAGAAATACTAGATTTAGTTAGACTAGAGCAACCTTTAAAAGTATAGGCAAAAATGGTGGAAATTGAGGTATTACTCATATCAAATTCCGTAAGACTTTCACAGTTAAGGAAGCAAGATGCCCCTAGACTAGTCATTGAATCAGGAACATTAATTGTCTCTAAATTAGTATCTTCCGCAAAAGCTCCTTCATTAATTGTGGTAACGGAGTGATTACCATCTTCATCGGTTAAAAACTCAACTTTAGTGAGGTTTTTATCGTTTGAGAAGCTATACTGACCCACTGTTCCAACACCGTATGGAATACTAACGGAACTAATAGCGGTATTCATAAAGGCATAGCCTCTAGTGCTACCATTAGCGTTATTAAGAGTGGTAAGCGTGGATGGAAGATGGACTTCGCCTTTACTTCCCACTTCACTTCCATCTTCATGATATAGCTTAATCGTATCTAAGTTTTCAGAATTATAGAAAGAGAAGGCACAAATAGACTGAGCGCCATCAGTTGTATATGAGGTAACCTCTGTTTCATATTCATAGCCATCTTCATCGACTAATGTAACAGTGGAAGTGGTTTCGTGCTGTTTTTTAGGCTCACCAATATTATCAAATAGTTTTACCTCAGTAAGATTTGGACAATCTGAAAGAACATAGTCTCTAATCTGAGTGACACCAGTTGGGAATGTAAAGCTTTCTAACCCAGTCCCTCTAAAAGCCCCAGTTCCCACAAAAGTAATAGCTTCTGGATCAGAGAAGGTAAAGCTCTCAAGGTTAGTGCACCCATCAAAGCAATAGTTTTCTACTCTTGAAACACCGCTATCGCTTCCAGGATAAATAATCTCAGTAATGCCTAAGCAGTTTTGGAAAGCCCCTTCACCAATTGATTCAACATGGGTTAAATCACTAGGAATTTCAGCGCTGGTATTAGCAAAGGCATACTGACCAATCGTGGTCACATGCTCAGGAATATCCGCTTCCACTAACGACGTACAATTCTGGAATGCATATTCTTCAATTTCACCGACATTTTCAGGGAATTCAATCGCTTCAAGATTAGTGCAATCCGCAAAAGCATAAGAAGGGACACTATCAAGATAATCAGGCATTTCAACATAGACTAGTCTATCATTTTTATTAAAGATACCATTCATCCAAATAGTGGGAACTTCAAGACCTTCTTCATGGAGATCACTAAAGTAGTATACCGGGCAATCTTTATATTTTTCAGGAATAAGTGAGTCATCATTAACTAAAATTGAATTGGGCTCAAAATAATCAATGCCCACTTTAAGAAGGATATTATTAATCTGAGATACACCACTATTAGGAAGATCATCGAGGAATTTAGTGCCGTCAAAAGCATAGGCACCAACGGAAGTAAGATTATTTGAGAAGGTAATTTTTTCAAGATTAGGGCAGGCGTAGAAGGCTTTTTCTCCAATGGATTCAATGTTGTCGCTCATCACTACTTCTTTAAGTTCATCCGCACCGGCAAGGGCTTCATCCGCAATCGCGGTAACTTTCATTCCTTTAATTTTACGTGGAATCCAAAGTTTTTCTGGATAATCTTCATTTAAATTAAGTTTTGTGATAGTCGCGGTATCCTCACCAATATTATAAGCGTAGGTAAAATAACTAATCGTGGAGAAATCTTTAAGCCAATCGCTCGCCATAAAATAGTAGAGCACTCCAAGGACCACTAAGAAGACACCAACGCAGGATAGTCCAATGATGTATTTCTTCTTTTTAGGAGACATCTTCGTGGTGTCAGTTTCTTCAACATAATCATCTTCAATGAAGTGATCAGTGCATAAGTCTTGAACGTTTCTTGGCATAACTACTTATCTCCTTCCGTTTGATTTTGCGCCGCTTTAGCGGCGTTTTCTCTATTTAGTCGATCAAGTTCTTTCTGATAAAGGGCAAATTCTTTTTCATCACATCTAACGAAATGCCCCGGTTCAATTTCACGAAGATAAGGAACATCTTCTCTTGAATAGGTATGGGACTCGCGTGGATTATAAGTCACAATCTGTTTCTTCTTTTCCACCTGTGGATCAGGGATAGGAACCGCGGTGAGAAGAGATTTAGTGTAAGGATGAAGTGGAGCTTCAAAAAGTCTATTAGCTTCCGTTAATTCCACGATTTTACCAGCGTAAATAACCGCAATTCTATCTGAAATATAGCGCACAACTGAAAGGTCATGCGCAATGAATAAGACTGTCATATTATTCTCTTGCTGGAACTGCTTAATAAGGTTAAGAATCTGAGCACGAATAGAGACGTCAAGAGCGGAGATTGGTTCATCTGCAATAACAAACTCCGGATTCATAACCATGCAACGCGCTATACCAATTCTTTGACGCTGTCCACCACTAAACTCATGTGGATATCTAGAGAGGAACTCACTACGTAGTCCCACTTTATGCATAATGTCTTCGACTTTATGGAGTCTATCTTCTTCATCAGTGTAGAGGTGATTAGCTCTTAATCCCTCAGAGACAATATAGTCGATATTCGCTCTTTCGTTTAAAGAGTCTCCTGGATCTTGGAACACCATTTGGACTTTAGTCTTAAGGAGTTTTTCTCTCTCTTTAGGGATATTACCGCTGATAGGAACGCCGTTATAAAGGATTTCACCGCCGCTAACTTCGTTAATTCTATTAATCGCTCTCCCAATTGTGGTTTTGCCGGAGCCTGACTCACCAACTAAGCCAAGTATCTCTCCCCTATCAATATTTAAATTAAGATGCTCAACAACGATTCTTTCCGTTGTTCCCATCTTAAAGGAAATCTTAACATCTTTAAGCTGAACAATGGGGTCTTCCTCCACTTTATTCGCTTCAAAGATATCCTGATCCTCACTAGCCGCTTTTAAAGTGGACTCATCGGTAGGGATAAAGCCTTCTTTTTCGTTATACTCCGCTATACGTTTACCTAGACGACGGTTTGGCATAGTTATCTCCTTCCTGATGAGCAAGTTCATCAGCGGCCATTTTCATACGCTCATGAAGCTCTTGAATAATAAGAGGGGGCTCCACTTTAGGAGCGTAAGGGCTAAGAAGCCATGTTTTTGCCCAGTGAGTGTCACTCATCTTAAAGATAGGGGGCTCACGGACAAAGTCGATATTCATCGCGTATTCGCTTCTTGGGGCGAATGCGTCTCCAATAATTTCATCACTAAATGAAGGTGGATTACCTTTAATATACATTAAAGGTTCATCCTTAGTCCCTAGCTGAGGGAGGGAGCAGAGTAATGCCCAAGTATAAGGATGCGCTGGATGATAGAAGACATCTTCTATCGTTCCGTATTCTATAATTTGACCGCCATACATGACCGCAAGGTCATCAGCGATATTCGCCACCACGCCAAGGTCATGGGTAATAAAGATGGTGGTCCAACCATATTCTTTTTGTAAATCTTTAATAAGCTGAATAATCTGAGACTGAACCGTCACGTCAAGCGCGGTGGTAGGTTCATCACAGATTAATATCTCAGGGTTACAGGCGAGGGCGATAGCGATAACCGCACGCTGTCTCATACCGCCAGAGAACTGGAATGGGTAGTCATCATATCTCTCTTCAGGATGAGGAATCTTCACTCTTCCAAGAAGAGAAATCGCTTCCGCTTTCGCGTCTTCTTTGCTCATTCCTCTATGGAGAATGAGAACTTCACTAATTTGATATCCAATAGAGAGAAGGGGGTTTAAAGAAGTCATTGGGTCTTGGAAGATGGTGGCAATTCTTTTACCACGTATATTCGCCCACTGCTCATTAGTAATGAGTTTAGTGAGGTCATATCCATGGTACATAACTGTACCGCTATAGATAATAGAGTTCGCGTCTAGCATTCCGGTAAAGGTTTTAGTGAAAACTGATTTACCGGATCCAGACTCACCCACAATCGCAAGAACTTGGCCTTTATAGACATCAAGGTTGATATCACGAATGACGTGGGTTCTTTTACCACGCACACTAAATCCCACAGAGAGGTTACGCACACTCAAAAGAACTTCACGGTTAGGGTCAGGAGTAAATTCTTTCATCGCCCCTTTTTCCCAATCGATTTCATCTGATAATACTGAGGGATTTCTTCTTTTGGCCATATTGGTTCCTTTCTATTTAAGTTTATCGGTGAGTTTTTGGATCACAAGCATCTGACAGGGCCAGTCCTATATAGAAGAACGACACTGTCAGTAAGACAATCACAACTAACGGCCCTATTAATAGGTAAGGGTGCTGTAGGAACGCCGTTCCACTAACGGCCGCCGTTAAAACCTGCCCTAAAGTCATGTCACCTTGAGTGACTTGGAATGAAAGATTGAAGTAAGAGAGACCCACCTCAGCGGAGATTGCGTATGGCACCGCGGTACTTACTGTCGTCACAATGACACTTATGAGGTATGGAAGGAGGTTATGAGTAATCATCTTCCAGTTCTTAGTGCCAAGAGTCTGTGAGGCAATATTGTACTCTCTATCACGAATAATAATAATTTGGTTACGAACGAAGGAGGCTAGAGACAGCCAGCTGAATAGTGATAAGACTAAAACCACTATCCAGAAGCCATACCTATTCATATACGGCGAGAAGAACTGCATGAGAAGAATATCAAATAATAGCTCTGGAATGTTATAAATAAAGTTACGAACCTCAATCATAATAGGGTCGAGCCATCTGAAGTAGCCCCAAGCGGCTCCAATAAGGATACCTAGGACAATCTCCACAAGAGCGCAGACGATACCAAGAAGGAGTGAAAGTCTAGTGCCAAGAACCACGCAGCTCCACATATCATGGCCCTCAAACCAGCCCATGTTTGAGCCACATAGTCCAAACCAGAACTGTTTAGTGGGGCCTAGATAACCACCATTAAGCCTAAGTTCATCCATAAATCTCTCACCATGTGTCCAAACTCCGCCTTGATACAAAAGAGGATCATAGAAGTGAATCATGGGTCCAAAAATAGCAAAGAGAATAAGTAAAACAAGAATAACTAGGCAAACAATAACCATTGGTTTTCTAAATAGTTCTTTAAAGACAAGTCTCCAGTAGGAATAAGGCGTGGAGTCAAGCTGTTCAAGGTTCTCATCGTTTGTGCCAACAACCTTAAAGAGGTCATCAAGATTTGCTTCAATCGTACCACTTGCTTCAACGGAGTTTACTTTTCTAGGGTCAGACTCAAAAGTAGAGAAGAGGTCTTCTTCTGTGAAAGTCTTCCCATCGAGAATGACGTCTACACTCTTTTTCTTTTTCTTGCCCCTATTAGCTCTCTTATATTTACGGTATTCTCTCCCTCTAGGTTCAGGAATAACAAGCTCTTCATCTTTCACGCTTTTTGCGTTTCTTGCCGCTTCGGTAGAAGAGTTAATGCTACTCGTCTTACTAGTTTCACTAGTGGTATCAAGGGAAGAGGCTTCTAATTCTTTATTTTCATCTTCATCAGTAAGCATAAATCATTCCTCCTTCCTTAATCCTTAGAGAGACTGATTCTTGGATCAGCCACTGCGGTAAGAACGTCTCCGAGTATATAAGAGATAATAGACAGCAACGCGGATATAATGATAACCGCACTCAGTAATGACGTATTAGATGAGTTAATCGCTATCATAACCGCCTGTCCTATACCAGGGATGTTATAGATGTTTTCAATATAATATGTTCCAAGAAGCGCTCCAATAATCGCGGATGGGAACGTTCTAATTAAAGGAACGATGGCATTTCTTAAAATATGAATCCACATAATTCGACGTTCACTAAGACCTTTTGATCTCGCAAACTTCACGTAGTCAGAGTTAAACTGGTCAAGCATATAACGTCTAACCCATAGACCAATAGAGGCCATACCGGTAAAACCAATTGTCAGGATAGCGGGTAGCCAGCTGGCAAAGCTCCCTTCCGTATATCTCATCGGCAGACCAATCCATGCGCATAAGATGGCCATCCAAACATAGTAATACGCTATACCAGGAATTGCATCGACTGAAATAATATAGGCCCTACCTATCCTATCAAAGACACCATTTTGGTAACGTGCCATCAGTATACCAAAAGGGTATCCTAAGCCCATTTCCACTACTACGCCTAATATTCCAATACTAAACGAGACTCCCATTCTTGGCATCATGTAGTCAATAACGAAGCTTCCATCAGCGGTTCCACTTAATTTATAGATACGACCAAAGTCGAAGATAAAGGTACGGCATGATGAAATAGTGTACATTCCAAGAGTGGTATCAATATTAGTGATACAAAGCGATTTAGGAACAGGAATAATGGAATAGAAGAATTTACCAAGCTGCTGAATTGTGGAGCCAGAAAAGCCCATGTTTTCTTTCCAGTTATCGCAGCGGAGATTATAAACCATCTGATCAATATGAGGGTTAGCAAATAAAGTATCACACGTTGTGTCAGGTGGAGCGGCAAGCCTAATTAAAAAGAAGGTTACAAGAATTGCTAATAGAAACGATATTAGCCCCGATGCAAGCCTTCTGAAAGAATAGAATAAAAGTGGATGAGCAAATATCTTTTGAACTTTAGGGGTTTCCGCGAAGATTACCTGTCTTCTGACAAGGATACAGAAAACGATAAACGCAACGATAAGACCAATTATAGTATAACCAACGATATAAGACGTCATGCTTATCCTTCTCCTTTCCCTTAAAAGATAAATGCCCTAAATCTTATTTAATTCTATTTCTATATTAATTAATTTTATTTAAGGAGGATCAGGCGCTAGCGCGGGCGCTTAGGCCCGCGCTATGCCTTAAATTAAATGTATGTATAGCTTTATTAATAGTAAATAACTTAGTTATTTAGAATTAGTAAATGTTCATGGAAGCATCAACTTCTGCCGCCGCAGCGTCGTAGCTAGCCTTCCAAGCCTGTCTTTGGGTGTTAGTTGGAGTATTCGCAAGGACATAGAATCCTGTGTAACGACCTTCACTAATACCGAATGAACAGATTGGTCTCTCGTAGGTAGCAGTGTTACCAACAGTGAGAATCCAGCCTTGTGAATCGTTATAGAGAGGCTTACTTAGACCAAGCTGTCTGCAGAGGAGATACTCGGCTTCCGCATAGGTTGCAAATCTATCCTGCTTATCGGAAGATTTGGTTCCCTCTTGAACTAGGTCAGTGTACTCCTTAAGGAGGTTAGTGCCAACGATTGATTCACCTTCCATATGGTAGCTATCAACTTGGTCTTGCCCAACGAATGGATAGACACTAGACCAGTCACCACCAATAACGAAGGTATTGAGATAAGTTAATGGATCAGCATAGTCAGCGCCCCAGCCCCATAAAGAGAAGAAGTCGGCTTGACCATAACGCTCAGCACGGTAATCAGTGGAATCGTTAACCTGATCATCAATATACATCCACATCCAGAGTTCGCTTGGAACGCCAGTGCAGCTTGGGTGGACAGTTGTATCAGGCTCCCAGCTAATAACTTTAAGAGTGGTTTGATCGGTCTTAACACTTTCCATTTCTTTATCGGTTAAGCCGTTGAGCCACTGGTTCATACTAGCAACTTGCTCTTGAGCATTCGCTTTATTGGTCTCATCGTACCAAGCGCCGCCATAGGAGACTTCGATTGGGAAGGTAATCTGAGCAGCACTAGAAGAAGCAGTAGTACCATCGCTGAGGGTTGCGCCTTGTGCAATAGTGCCGCTCTCAACTGCACTATTATAAGCAGTAATAGCAGCTTTTGCGGCCTCAACCTTCTCATTCATAATAGTTTCAGTTGGGTAGCAGAGAACAGAGCCATCTGGCATATAACCATAGGTACCACCGGCAAGAACTTCTTCGGCCTTAGCGATAGCGCCATTTTCATCAAGCGTTCCGCCATTACCATCAGACTCACCTACAAGTTCCTGCTTAGCAAATTCTCTAACGTAGTAATAACCACAGTAGTCGTTATTATAATCATCCACAGCAAGTCCTTTTGGAGTGTAAGTATGTTTCGCTCTTGACTCACGGACTTCTGGATCAGTAGAGACCTGCTCAAGGAAGATATCAACATCGAAGGCTTCAAGAAGGGCCACTCTAACCTCTTGGATAGAGAGAGCATTAGCAGTATTCATAATGTCTTCAAAATCGGTAGGAGTACAGTAGCTTACAATCATCTGACTACCATCCTCACTAGCCGCAATACCGTGAGCGTCTTCATAGTCTCCAGCCTTACCTGTAACAACTTCAAGATCACGTCCTGGGACAACTTCGCAGTCATAAATACCACCGATAGTCTCAGAGAATCTAGAATATGTTAATGGGTTAATAGGATCTTGTAGGGTTCCTTCATAAACTGGCTCATCAGCTGTTCCAACATTTGGTCCAGTAACATATTTCTCCCATCCTTCAATATCATTTGAGTTTAATGTGAAGGAATCAGTTTCACCGTTTTCGAATCCTCTACGAGAATAATCATAATCAGGACTCTGTGGAGTAAAGATATAGTTAATAGTCTGTAGATGGACTGAATCTTTATCCCAGTATGTTGGGTTAGCTTCAAAACGTTGAAGTGTTTGATTATCTTTAGTGAAGAGATATGGTCCACAGTAGAGAAGTTTATCATTACTGGTACCAAATTTATCACCGCAGTCATCAAAGAAGTATTGGTTAGTTGGAATACCCATAGCGTAGTTAAGAGAAGATGGGAAGTAGTCCGCACTCTTAACTAGTTTATAAGTGAGGGTTCCGCCACCGTTAGCGCCACCTTCTGTAGCGGTAACACCAAGACGAGCGCCACTGGCAATATCATCAAGGTCATCAACAGTTACGTTGGACTCGAGGCCATCATAACCTTCAACGTAATAGTTAACAGCATCGGCGACACCTTGAGGAGTGGAAATATCAAACGCTCCACCACCAAGGCTAGTTACGCCCATAGCAAGGTTATACTGAACAGCGCTATACCAGTAATACTCAGAAGCTCCTTCGATAAACATAGTTAATAGATAATATGTATCGGATGCACGAGAGTAATCAAGAATGGCTTTAGCAGTGGTCACCCAGTCTTCTGCACAAACATACTGAACAGTACCCTGATGTTTGTACTCTTTGCCTTTGTTTGTAACCCAAGGGACGCCTTCTCGAATCTCGAACGAGAACTCTGAGTAGTCGTCATTGTGCGTAGCGGACTTAGCAAGTTGAAGTTGGATAACACCAAATTCATCAGTTGTAAGTAAACCATCAATGCAGTTAATAACATAATCTTCAAAGGTGGTCTGCTCAGCACTTTGAGTGTAGTCAAGTGTGGTGTAGTTAGAGCCTGGATTGAGATAAACGTTATAAGTGTCATAAGCGTCTAACCCAGCAATGCCATACTTAGCACTTGAACTAATGGTGTAAAGTTCACCATGCGAAGTACCATTACAAGCCGATAGGGTTGCAACTAGGGCGAGAATCATAATAGATTTCGTTTTTCCTAATTTCATAGTTTTCTCCTTTCTAGAAAAGTTCAATCATAAATGATTGCTTAGTAGGATACTACAAACAAAAAATTAAGACAACATAAAAATTGCATTTTTTATAATTTTCTCTTGTCTATAAAAAATGCCAAAAAATAAGGATTCTATCTAATTTTTATCTTATACAAAGGGGAAGTGACCCATAAAGGCGTAGCAGATGTCAACGACTATAAAAGCGATAAGAACTACCGCCGCACTGAAAAACCAAGGAAGACGTCTGTTCCAAAGAATTGTTTTCTCTTCTTCAGGGAGCTCTCCATCCCAGTTTTTCTGGTCTTTTCTATATTTAGCGCTTTTCGCGTCTCCCCAGATAAAGCCCACAAAGAAATAGCCCACGGCAAAGATACCAAGAACATAGGGATAAACTGCCGCACTAAAATCAATAGACTGAATATAGCTAAGTCCAATAAGTAAAGCGGGCACTCCTAGTCCAATAACGGATAATATAGCGGCCCCGATATATACTCTTTTATTTTTAAGGGCTTCTTTCATAGTAAACTAATAATACCATAAACTAGCCTTTTAAATACATAAAGAAAAAAGCGCCTATGCGCTTATATATTTATGTTTATATCTAGAAACTAGATATTACCACTATTCATCGAAATCGATATCATCCTCATAGAGACAGGCCTCATCATCATCGTCATCGAGGTATAAATCTCCATCATCACTAATCTCTTCATAGATAGAAAAGATTTCGATTTCTTCTTCTATTGATTCATTAAAAGAGAAATTATTAAGTTTGGTATCGTCGTCGTCCATAGCCATATACTATCACTAGAAATAAAAGGGGGATATCTATTTCTCTTTTTTTATTCTGACAGTGTAAAAGAGACATAGTCATTTAATATTACGATATTAACATTGAATTTATTTTTGGATGGATTGCCACTATAATTAGGTTATATGGCGGAAGAAAATAATATCAAAGAAAATATCGCTCGTAACTTAGTCTATTATAGAAAAAGCTATGGGCTTACCCAGATGGAACTAGCAGAGAAGTTATCTTATACAGATAAATCTGTATCTAAATGGGAAAGAGGGGAATCAGTCCCTGATATTTTTGTTTTAAAAGCTCTTGCGGATCTATACGGCATTAAAGTGGATGACTTCTACCGTGATAAACCAAGAAGACTACATAATAGACAGGTAAGGAGAAGACTAGTGGCCGCGCTTCTCTCCATTGCGGCGATATGGGTGGTCGCCACAGTGATATACACGGTTATTATGGTGCTATATGACGGTAGAGATATAGCGGAGAATGTCTGGCTTGTCTTCCTTTGGGCAATAGTGGCCTCCGCGATTACAGGAGTGATGTTTACTTTCTTCTATAAGAAAAGGTTTATCTATCTTATCTCACTAACTATCTTTATTTGGTCCGCCGCGGTGGCAATTTTCTGCACCGTTAATCAATATAGTGAACATACCAAGTTTTTATGGCTCGTCTTTATCGTCGCTGTTCCCCTACAGGTTTTAGCGACCCTCCAATATCTATTAAGATGGTCATTCGTTAACTTTACCGATGATATCATGCAAAACTTTAGAAGAAGAGTGAGAAAGAAAAATCCTGAGAACGATTCCACTAATCCTCCTCAGGATAATTCGAATACAAATTCAGGTAATAGTCCCTAACTAGGGACTATTTCTTTTTCCAGTTAGTAGGCTCACTATTAACGAATAAGATTCCAAGAGTTTTAGGGCCGCAGTGAGTGGCAATCGTGGCCCCTGCGACTGTGTAATAGATATGTTTGAAGCCTCTTTCTTTAAGCGCTGACTCGGCGGCTTCTCTCATTTCTAAGGGGAGATCACTACTAGAAGTAGTGATAAACACTCTATCGAGGTCTGGAGACGGAAATAGAGTGAGAACATCATTAACGTAGCTACTTACTATCTTCTCATCTTTCCCTCGATACTTATTTTTAGAGTGCATTTCTCCCTCCTCTAAAATAATCTCGGGTTTAATCTGAAGGACCTTAGCCACCGCAGCGGTGATTCCATTACATCTTCCGCCTCGATATAAATACTCTAAGGTGTTCACTACAAAACTGACACAGAGTCTAGTTTTATATTCATCGAGGTAGTCTTTAATCATAGGGGCGCTCATTTTCCCTTCCCTAACTAGGTCACTAGCTTTAAGAGCGAGTAGTCCCATCCCTGTAGAGAGACTTAGTGAGTCTATAACAAGAACCCTACCATTAAACTCTTCACTCGCTTTTAAAGCGTTAAAGTAAGTCGCACTTGATTTCGATGTAAAGGAGATATGGACTATTTCATCATAGTCCTTTAGGAGCTCTTCGAAATAATTAGTAAATTCAGAAACATTTATCGCACTAGTGCGGGTAAGCATTCCAGTCTTATCATAATATTCGAAGACATCCTGACTATTAATATCGAGGCCATCCGTTTTCACTTCATCTCCCATGATGACACTAGAATGAATGATATGAATGTCAAACTCTTTAATGAGTTCGTCACTCAAATCACTAAATGTTTCGGTGCTGACACCTATCTTCATAAAAAGCTCCTTTCTGAGTCAGCGCACTAATTATAGCGGAGAAGGGAGCTTTTTCCTAATTAAATATATTAGATATTTATTGGTTTTCTTTTTGGTGGAGCCGGCGGTATCGAAACCGCGTCCGGCACTACTTCCCCCATAGCATCTACAGCTTAGATGAAATATGAGTTTAACCCCCTAGACGGGTTTCATCACCCCTAGGAAGCGAGGCTAATAGAGAGTTTCAGTAAGACTTATTAGCTATCCGTCTTACTAAAGTCTTTTATTATGACGCCCTTCTACCTCATAAAGACAGAAAGAGGTAGAGAACGAGTCGCTATAGATTAAGCAGCGGCTAGGACAGAAGCACGGGGAGTGCTTCTCATATAACTGTTGTCAGTTCGTTTAGGTTTGATGATTACGTCATCACTCGGCTGCCACTAAAGGCTAAATAGTACCGTCGAATCCATTCGACCCCATATTTAGTGAATATATAATAGCATATATCTAGCCGAGTTACATACAAATAATATTTGTAAAAAGGTGCGATATCTCCTAAAATAAACACTTAGGACTAAACAATGAAAGATAGCACTAAAACTACACTTAAGAATGTCTTTGGCTCGTTAATTAGAAATAAATACGCTATTGAATGTGGAAAAACCCTTCCGTGGTGGACCGCATTGATAGTTTTTATTTTAGGGGTCTTTTTACCTCTTATTCCAACCATGGTCAATATCGGAACATCGTATGGATCTTCTTTTCTTGATAGCTATACCTATGGATTTGAAGAGCATCTCACTTATTTAATGAGTGACCTTCATATAAATGGATATGAGTTTAAGATTGAAAACTCCGCGGTGGATGGAAATGTTATGGTGGCCTATAAAGACGGGGTACGTATGAGCAATTTAACGAGTGATGAATTTGATGACTCAGTTCCTATTGCCGCGTATATCGATGACTCCTCTATCTACGGTGGTAATTATGACCTACTCATCTACTACACAAATAGAAGTGTGAGCTCCACTCCATCGATATCTGACCTTATCGCTGATCTAAATGGAGAGAACCCAGAGTTTAACTACGTCTATCTATGGAACACACAGGAGGCGACAACAATCGATCTCGTAGATGAAACAAACTATCAGTATGGAACTAGTTATCATTACTATAGACCTAGTTATGTATTATTTGCCCGAGACTACGTCTATGTTAATATCGTGACTCCCACAATGGATAACGCGGAAACATATCAGTCCTTTACGGGAAACTGGGCCCATCATAATGAAGGGGTTGATGTCATTAGTGACTATTTAACCACCACTGTAACGACATCTAGTATCGGTAATCTAGATATCAGTGAAATGAGTAATGTCACTGATAATGGAGACGGAACTGTCACTATAAGCGCAGCAAATACAGAAGAAGAACTAGATTCTCTTATGAGATGTACCTCTTATCTAGATGGAACAAGGGAAAACTGGAAGATCTGTTTCGATGACGCTTATATCACGAATAGAAACTATAGCCTTCTCTATACCTCCCTCATCTATGAGGCGATATATATCGCTCTATCTCTCTTCATGGGACTTCTTATCTATCTTCTTACTAGAGGCAAGAAGAACTACTACCGATATCTCAGAGCCACAACGTGTCAGAAGATCAATGCTTGGGCGGCGCTTTCCCCTGGTATTCTAACCATGTTAATCGGTTTCTTTGCCCCTAACTACGCGATTGTCTTCTATGTCATCTTCATTGGACTCAGGACGATGTGGATGGCGATGATGCAGCTGCGACAGAAGTAGTGCTACATAATATAAAAAATATCACCCCATCTAGGGGTGATTTTATTTAACTAGTCTCCGTAGTCACTGCCTCGAGATTTGTCTTCAACATATATCTGAAGGGGATCCGTTATATCATATATTTCTAGATATATATAATCATCCACTTCAGTTTGAGGGTTTTCATAAGAGCCAGTAAAGACCACTTTCTTATTCTTATGAATAAGTTCCATCATTCTTTCCATAATACGGGGAAAGTCATCCCCTCTAAACTCTTTAAAACCCATAAGCTGAGTGTAGAAAGCGGGCTCGATATAAAACCTTTCTCCACTGGGAAGCTCATAGAGTGTGCAGAAGGGGTTATTCTTATCCTCTAAGACATTAAAATGTTTAAATTCTTCATAGATCATTTATGGTAAACCTCGTGATGATGGATTTTACTAGCGCGGTAGACCTGCTCTAGAAATATAAGAGTGCTCATATCGTGAAGGAAGGTGAATTTAGATAGGGAGATAGAGTCATTTACCACTGACTTTACCTCATCACTAAGGCCGTATGAACCTCCGATTAGGAAGGAGACACTATTATACTCTTCAAGTTTAGAGTAGAGATAGTCACTAAATTTCTCTGACGTATACTCATTTTTTTGTAAATCAAGGGCGATTATGTAGCGGTCCCCTCTTACTTCTTTAAGGAGTCTATCACCTTCTAGTTTCTTACATCTTTCGATTTCGCTATTATCTAAGGGATTATTAACACTCTCCTCTTTAACTTCCACTAAAGAAATATCGATATAAGGAGTAATCCTTTTAAGGTATTCATTTATCCCTTCTTTGAGGTAAATATCTTTAACTTTACCCACTTTAACGAGTTTAATCTTCATCTCCACCTCGAAGGGGCTCACGCTGCTTAGCGCACCTAACATTATATTTATTAATATTCTTACCAAAGAAGATAAACATCTTTCTATAGGCCTTTAAAGCGAGTTCGGGGGTGTTACACTCCTCAGAGATATGGCATAAGACGATTCCTTTTGTGTCACGCCCCACAACTTGACGGGCGATATCTGCGCTATCTTCATTACAGAGGTGCCCAGTATCCGCTTCTATTCTATCCTTAAGGGCTCTGCTTCTCTTTGATCTTTCTAGCATTCCTAGGTCATGATTCGACTCTAAAAGTAAATAAGTAGGGTTTTTCATATATGGGAGATTTTCTTCTTCAAAAGCGCCTGTGTCGGTTAGATAGACGAGTTTAGATTTGCTCCCTCTAACGATATATCCACATCCATAGACACAGTCATGGATAGTTTTAATGGGGGTGATATATAGATCTCCTATTTGTATCTCTTTATACATATCGATAACGTTATAGTTATCTCTATCAATGGCGTTTTCTATAGCGTAGACCTTACTATCTGGAATACTTTTATAGTAGATATAGTGATCGCTATGATTATGCGTATAAAAAAAGGCATCGATATCATCTAGCTTTAAGTTATAGTAATCTAGTTCATCGGTAATACGGGACAGAGCAATCCCGGTGTCAATAATGATAGAGGTCTCTCCTTCTTTAATTAAAAGGGAATTACCTTTACTGCCGGAGGCAATAAGAGAATAGACCATCGAAGTTAATCCCCATTAAAGTCAGGATGAGAAGCGCGTTCTTCCGCCATACGTTTCTCCCACTCCGCAGTAGGAGCCTCGTATTTTCCGTAGTTCTTACGGAAAAAGAGGGGAACGGTTCCAGTTTCTCCGTTTCTATTTTTGGCGATAATAAGTTCAACGTAAGAGGTTCCTTCCGGAAGACCTTCATTAAGTCTTTCAGAGGCCGCTACACTTGTGGCCATCCTTTCTCCTTCAGTCTGCTCACTATATTTCTTATTTTCACCTCTTTTACTCACTCTATTATAGTAGTCCTGCCTATATAGGAGCATGACTACATCCGCGTCTTGTTCAATTGCTCCAGATTCACGGAGGTCTGATAGCTGTGGCCTATGGTCTCTTCCTCTTTCATCCACTCCTCGATTAAGCTGACAGACAAGAATAATAGGAACATGGAGCTCTCGAGCGAGGTTTTTAATCGCAAGAGACGCTTTTCTAACTTCTTCCTGTCTATTATCGTTACTTCGACCTGTTTTATCAGGGGCAATAAGACCGAGATAATCCACGACGATAAGGCCAAGGTTAGGGTCAGAAGCTTTTAGCTTCTTAGCTTTATTTTCAATTTCCGATAGCCTTTGACCTGGGGTGTCATCGATATAGATAGGAGCGGACGCTACTCTTGAAAGAGCGCTATAGACTTTCTCCCTATTATTTCCTCTGATACGGGTACCGATACTAATATCGGTAAGGTTTACAAGAGCAGAGCTAGCCACTAGTCTTCTAACGAGTTGCTTCTTATCCATCTCTAGGGAGAAGATAGCCACACTGACGTGGCCCATTGTGGCGGCGTTAAAAGCGAAGTTAAGACTAAGCGCGGTCTTACCTACGGATGGACGTGCTCCAATAATTGTGACCTCATCCTTTTTAAAACCTTGAGTAAGCTGGTTGATTCTTTTAAAGCCAGTGGTCACTCCAATGACGTCTTCATCTTCTTTTTCAACATTCTCTAAAGAGTTAAGCTCTTCCTGGACCTCTTTAGCCACTTCACTAACACTAGAGAAATAGGGAGAAGTTCTCTTTTCTGCGGCGTCTCTAATAGATTTCTCCGCTTCAGCGATAAAGATATCAAGATCTTCGATATCTTCCGTTCCCGCCCTATGATCGATATCTCTCATCGAGATGAGAACATTTCTTAAAACGGAGTAGTTATTTACAAGAGAGATATTAAAATCAAGACTTTCAAGCGTGGTCACCACGTCGCAGCATTCATTAAGATAGTCAGGGCCTCCTACTGATTCATAAGCGTGATAACTCTCTAAGACTTCTCCAACGGTTTGGATATTTACTTCGATATTAGTGGTGTTAAGCTGAACAATCGCTCGATATATTTGTCTATGAGAAGAAGTAAAGAAGTCTTCTTCCACGAGGGAAGAACACACTGTGAGGAGAGCGGCTTTAGAGAGCATACAAGCGCCGAGGCAGTACTGCTCCGCTCCATCACTATGAGGGAGATGATTAGGGTTATATTGAACTTCACTACTTCTTTCTGGCATATATTTATTCTCCTTTTATATTGATGGTGACGATTCCGATGACATCTTTATCGAGCTCTATTCTAAGTTTAGAATAGCCGAAGTTATTGATGTTTCCTTTATCGATAAACTTGCGTTTATCTATTTCAATATCATATTGCTCTTTAAGAGCTTCTTCGATCTGCTTTAGGGAGATAGAGCCAAACATTCTCTCTCCATTCCCTTTTTCCGTAAACTCCACGACAATATTTTGAAGTTTATCTTTTATCTCTAAAGCGTTTTTATGGAAATCCTCCGCTTTTTGTTTACGTTCCTCTTTCTGAGTGTCGAGTATTTCCATGCTCTTTTCGGTTTTCGCGACGGCAAGGTGAGAAGGAATAAGATAGTTAGCGGCGTATCCATTAGCGACATTCACCACTTGGTCTTTTTTACCCACTCCCTTAACATCTTTAAGAAGAATTACTTCCATTAGTCATCCTCCTCAAAAGTAGCGCTTTGCCCGCTTAATCTACTCCTAGGAGTGACTCTAATCGCATTGATATTATCCTCTAAGATAGTGATAAGCCTATCTACGACATCATCGATTGTTCCTTTAGTAAAGGTGGCCGCGGCACTAGAGTAGTGACCTCCTCCTCCAAGTTTTTCCGCGACAAACTGAACGTTAATCGTTCCGTCACTTCTAGCGCTCATTCTGATTTCTTTCTCCCCTGTCTTTCCAATAACAAAGACAGCATGATTTCCTTTCATCGTAAGACATTGATCCGCGGCTTTCGCTAGCGTGGCGGTTTCATAGATCATAGAGGGGTCTCCCGCGGCGTAGACCACTCCTGGAACAGGAGTCTTAAGTCTCGACATAAGAGAGGAAACCACGGAGAACTCTTCATAGTCATCCTTAAGGAAGTCATCTGCGTTACCATTATCCGCTCCATACTCTTTAAGGATAGAACAAGCATCAAAGGTAAGTAGCCCAGTCTTTTTGGACTTAAAGTAACGGGTGTCGAGGAAGATGCCGCTAAGCATAATCGTCGCCCATAGACTTGGAAGTTCCACTCTTGGGGAGAGGGAGCAGTATTTAATCATTTCGGCGACGATTTCGCAGCTTGAAGAAGCGCTTGAATCTATTTCACTAAGAACGGGACTATCAATAATATCTTCTGATCTTCTGTGGTGATCAATAACCACAATCTTTGTAGCGGCATCCACTAAAGGTGGATGAAGGGTAAGAGATGGGCTATGGACATCGACGACAACGAGAAGACTATCAGTGTTAAGCTCTTCCATGGCCTCTTTAGGGGTCATGATAAGACGGTTTAGGTCTTCTCTTGAGAAAGAGGAGTTAATAACGGCTTTCGTTTTTTGCTCGACGAGTTTGTTATCGATAACAATTCTAGACTCGACGGAGCATCTATCACATATCGCTTTAATACCGAGACACGCACCAAAAGCATCTAGATCTAAAGCGGTGTGTCCCATGATAAAGACTTTGCTTCTACGTGAGGCGTTTATTAGGGTCACAAGGGTATCTGCGAGGACTCTAGTTTGCACTCTATTACGCTTCTCTTGAACTTCGGTTTTACCACCATAATACTCAACTTCTTGACCGTGCTGGTTAACAACGACTTGGTCACCACCTCTACTCATTGCCATTTCAAGAGCGTCGTTAGCGAGATCGTTGAGTTTAACAAAGTCCTCTTCATATTCATAAGAGAGACCTTCATAGTTATAGGCAATACCAATGGAAATAGTAAGAGGAACGTTAGCGACGCTTCCTACTTCTCTTACTGTGTCCACAATGGTAAAACCTTCGGATTTTATCTTTTCAAAAGAGTCATAATCGAGGAATAATGAATATGTATCATCTTTAATTCTACGAAGTAGAATTCGATTCTTTTTTGAATAATCAAAGATGATATTTTTAATACGGGTCACCGTATCGTTAAAGTCTTCCTCACCTCTGACGAGATCCTGATAATTATCGATACAGAGTAGACCCACGACTGGGCGTTTCTCTAGGCTTCTTTCGAGAGTGGTTTCAAAATCAGTCTCATCTTTAAAAATCCATAGACCCGCTTCAGCGAGGTATTTAACGTCATAATTACGTGAGTTAATTAAAATCTTGGTTACTTTATCTGGAGACGGATTCTCAGTGAGTTCTTTTAAATCACCATGCCACTCAAGGATATTACTATCAATAATATCGATGTGACGGTCATTAAAGAGTTCATTAGTCCATAGGACCATGAAGTTTTCATCGGTTACCGCTAGACCTACCTGAGCAAAGTTATAAGCTTCTTGTATATCGCTTCCGATAATCTCCGCGGCTTTTAAATCAGTAGTGGATTTAATTTTCCCAATCTTCCAGATACAGATCCACACCATAATGAAATCAAAGACAAATAAAACTGCCACGCCGATAATGATATACTCGCCTTTAATGCTATCCTCTAATCCCCAAGTATTTGTGAGATATAAAGCGGCAAAAACAGCGAGTAAAACAATCTCAACAATCGTGATAGTAAAGATAATGGCTCTTTGTCTAGTTACAATGCGGTTCATATTTTTCATTATACAAAAAAATATGAAATATTTATAAAAGTTTTACATTATAAATAAATCATATTCATGTAAGAAATAGGATAAATCCTATTTCTTTTTAATTAGTCTTCTACGAATGGGAGAAGGGCCATGATACGAGCAATTTTAATCGCCTTAGCAAGTTCACGTTGATGCTTAGCACAGGTGCCTGTGGCTCTACGAGGAGCAATCTTGCCGTTTGAGGTGATAAACATCTTAAGGAGTTCAACATCCTTATAATCGATATGCTCAATGTTATTCTTTTTGAAGTAACAAACTTTTTTGTGTGGTCTTACTTTTTTATATGATGCCATGGTTATTTCCTTTCTTAGTTTTAGAATGGGAGATCATCATCTGCAAGATCTAGTGTATCAAGAGATGATGAACTATCTGTGGACTCCGATGGAGTGTCATCAAAGGTGACGGTTTCTCCTTCACTAGGGACAGTGCCTTTTGGATCTAAGAACTGCACACTATCCGCATTAACTTCGAATGTGGTGGTGGTGGTGCCGTCATTTCTCGTGAACTTTCTTTGAACGAGACGACCTTCCACACCAACAAGGGAACCTTTCTTTGTGAAATTAAAGGTGGAGTCAGCAGTTTTATTAAAACACACAACAGGGATAAATGATGTGGTTTTATTGCCATCCTGGTCTCTTCCTCTATCATCAACAGCGATAGTGAAGTTACAGACATTATTACCAGAATTTGCTTTTCTTAGCTCTGGGTCTTTAGTTAATCGACCCACAAGGACGATACGATTAATCATTTTTATACCTCCGTTTATTCGTCAAGAAGAAGAACAATATGACGAAGGACGTTAGGATTAATCTTCACTAGTCTTGAAAATTCACTAGTGGCCTTCTCGTCCGCTGTAACATTTAAGACGACATAATATCCTTGTTTCTCTTTTTTGATTTCATAAGCAAGGTCTCTTAGTCCCATACTTTCATCGACTTTATTTACAGTTGCGCCATTCGATGTTAGTATCTCGGATAACTTGTTAATGAGCTCGCCACGAGCTTCTGGATTTAAATCAGCCTTTAAAATGTACATGATTTCATAGTTTCTCATTTGTACATACCTCCCTATGGACTTCGGCTATACTCTGGTGTATAGCAGAGAGAATTATTGCTGAATAGCAATAAGTATTATACCTAAGGTTAATAGGGGTGTAAAGGAGAAAAAAGACATAAGTCATAAAGTCTTCCTACTTATATGTATTCTCTAAAATAGCGATTTTTGTGCAAAAAATTTTAACTTTTTTTCGATAAATAAAAATCCCTTCTCGATAAGAAGGAATTTATTTCAAAAACTCTGCAAAAGAGAAATATTTACTCAGAAATTGGTTTCATCGTTGGAAAGAGAATAACTTCCCTAATCGTAGGCTGATTAAGTAGAAGCATAACGAGTCTATCGATTCCTATGCCCACTCCTCCAGTTGGGGGCATTCCATATTCAAGAGCCTCAACAAAATCAGTATCCATTTCGTTTGCCTCTTCATCACCATGCTTTTTCGCTTCGGCTTGTTCACGAAGTCTTTCTCTCTGATCGATTGGATCATTGAGCTCGGTATAAGCATTAGCATATTCTCTCCCGTTTATAAAGAGTTCAAATCTTTCTACAAATCGGGGATCTTTAGATTTTCTGGTAAGCGGAGAGGTCTCAATAGGATAGCAGTACACAAAGGTGGGCTGAATTAGTTCAGGAGCGCATAGCTCTTCAAAAAACTCATTCATAATATATCCGATTGTGTCTTTCTTAGGGTCCACAGTAATACCATACTGATAGGCAAGTCGGTGCGCTTCATCTAGACTCGCCACAACTTCAAAATCGATTCCAGTTTTATCCTTAATGAGGTCATTCATTTTGACCCAGCGGAACTTACTCTTAAAATCAATTTTAGTTCCTTGATAATCAATAATATCCGTGCCATTTATCTCCTTATTGACGGATTTTATGAGTCCTTCGACGAGTTTTCGCATTCCCGCTAAATCTGAATAAGCTTCATATATTTCAATCGAAGTAAATTCAGGGTTATGGGCGTTATCCATACCTTCATTTCTAAAAAGGCGGCCTATTTCGTAGACTTTTTCCATTCCACCTACAATTAGGCGTTTTAAATTCAATTCCGTTGCAATTCTTAGATAAAAGTCTTTATCAAGGGTATTATGATGAGTTACAAATGGACGAGCATTAGCGCCTCCAAGAATAGGGGAAAGAATAGAGGTTTCAACTTCAGTGAATCCTCTCTCATCGAGATAGTGCTGAATGCTACGAATAATCTTTGGTCTATATAGAGCAACCTTTTTAGAACTCTCGTTCATTATGAGATCGAGATATCTTCTTCTCGTTCTTTCTTCAAGGTCCGTTAGGCCATGATATTTCTCCGGAAGTGGGTGGAGAGATTTTGTGAGGTGAGTGTACTTATTCACTCTAATGGTAAGCTCTCCCGTTTTAGTGCGGGTAACCACTCCCTTAAGACCGACGATATCTCCGATGTCCGCAAGCTTAAATAGGGAGTAAGATTTCTCTCCCACATTATCAATAGAAATATATCCCTGGATGTTTCCAGTTAAATCCTGAATAGTTAAAAAGGAGGCTTTGCCCATTCTACGAATGGCCATGATACGACCGGCTACTGAAACAGTAAGTTTAAGTCTTTCAAGTTGCTCCTCAGTTTTATTTCCCGCAAGTTTGCGGATATCCTCACTATGATGAGTAACTTTATAGGCCTCACCATATGGAGACACACCAAAATCTTCGTACTTAGGGAGCTTCTCCCGACGAGCGATTTCTTGATCATTTAAATTTTCTGTTTCTTCTGCCATGATTTTGTCCGTGTCTTAATTATAGTAAAAGTTAAAGACTTTTTCGATAATCTTTTATGATTCGCTTTAAATCATCATAAGTATTAACCTGACTAGAAAGAGCGGTTCTCATCGCTTTTGAGTTTGGAACATTACTAATAAAGTGTGGAGATATACTTCTAAACACTCTCATTCCAGTCTCCTCCCCTTTATCTTTACAGACCATTTTTCCAAGTTTTAAGCAAAGTTTTAACTGCTTTTTAATATTTGGGGAGGGGATTTTCTTTCCAGTCTTGAAGTAAGTATTAATCTGTTTAATTAGGTAAGGATTACCCACTCCACCACGGGCAATCATAAAGAAATCTGGATGGATTAATTCATCAATTTTGATCACATCATCAAGGGTAAAAATGTCTCCACTTACGATGATAGGCACATTTGTTATCTTTTTTATGTCTTTTAGCTCTTCATAAAGAGGGGAACCAGAGTAAAGCATGGACTTCGTCCTAGCGTGGATTGCGATAAAATCCACACCCGCCTTTTCAGCTTCCTTAATGACCTCTTTATAGCTTAAATGTTCTTTATCCCAGCCCATTCTTATTTTGATAGATACTGGGGTATCGCAGGTTTTTTTGATTTCTCTAATAATGTCCCCAATTAGGACTGGATCATTAAGAAGAGCGCTACCTGCGCCTGATTTAGTGACTTTTTCAACTGGGCATCCGCAGTTAATATCAATAAAAGCAAATCGTGGTTCTAGCTCTAAGGCTTTCCGAGCGGCTTCCGCCATATGGAAGGGGTCATGACCGAATAGCTGAAGCCCAATAGGCCACTCCTTATCATCGGTTTTTAGATAAGAAAGTGTCTCTTCGTTATCATAGATTATTCCCATATCTGAGACCATCTCAGTGTAGGAAAAGGCCACCTTATACTTTTCCATAAACTTACGGTATGAGTAAAAGGTATATCCCGCCATCGGGGCAAGGACAACCCGAGAAACTTTCTTTCTTTCTTCTACGATTAACTTTTTCATAAGTATATAAAAACCTAGTCCAAGGGACTAGGTAATTAATTTAAGTAAGATGAGATTAGGCGTCTCCTTCGCTTGTTCCGCCTTCACTATCGTCTCCATTCTCATTAGCCTCTTCACTAGTTTCTTTTTTCGCTTTAGTGGAGGTAGATTTAGTGGATGAAGATTTAGAGGAAGTAGATTTCTTCGTGGATGAAGAAGATGTCTTCTTAGCGGCGGTCTTCTTCTCTTCTTTCTTTTCTTCCACAGCTGGAGTCACATAGGAAGAAGGAGCCGAGGTTGAATTAATAGTGATATCCTCTCCAGCAATCGGTGAAAGTTGAGCCTGGGCTGAAGGAGCGGATGGAGCGGGACTCGATTTCTGCTTAGGTTTTAAGTGACCCGTGGTCACGAGTTCATCAATTTCCTCCGCAGTAATGGTCTCTTTATCGAGAAGAGTATTAGCAATAAGAATGACCTGGTCCTTATGCGCGGTGAGGATGTCATAGGCCTCTTTATGAGCTTCATCAATAATCTTTCTAATCTCCTCATCAATCTTTAATGCGGTCTCTGTGGAGAAGTTCTTCTGGGTATTGGTGTAGTCTCTTCCAAGGAAGACCGAACCAGTATCGCTTTCATACTGGATAGGACCTAGGGATGACATACCGAGTTCTGTGACCATGGATCGAGCGATTTGCGTCGCCACTTCAATATCGTTTTGAGCGCCAGTAGAGATATCATCAAAGAAGATTTCCTCACTCGTTCTACCGCCCATATAACCTGCAATTCTCGCCTCAAGTTCTTTTTTAGTGAGGATGAAGCGGTCCTCTTCAGGACCCATACGGACGTGCCCACCTGTGTTACCACGTGGGATGATAGTAATCTTCTGCACTTTATCAGAGTATGGGCAGTTAATACCCACAACCGCGTGACCCGCTTCATGGTAAGCCACAGTCTTTCTCTCTTGCTCTGTTAGAGCTCGGCTTGATTTTGCGGGGCCCGCAATTCGACGGTCAATAGCCTCGTCAATCATATCGAGAGTAATGCATTCTTTATTTTCACGAACCGCTAAGATAGCAGCCTCGTTCATGATATTTTCAATATCCGCTCCAGAGAATCCAACTGTTCTTCGAGAGAGGGCTTCAAAATCGACATCTGGTCCAATCTGTTTATTTCTAGAGTGGACCTTAAAGATTTCCTCTCTCCCTTTTCTATCTGGATAGCTAACCGTAATTTTTCTATCAAAACGTCCCGCACGGAGAAGAGCGGGATCAAGAACATCATCACGGTTAGTCGCGGCAATAACAATAATTCCAGAGTTATCAGAGAATCCATCCATCTCCACTAAAAGTTGGTTAAGGGTTTGCTCTCTTTCATCGTTACCGCCACCAAGACCAGCGCCTCTTTGACGTCCAACCGCATCGATTTCATCGATAAAAACAAGACATGGAGCGTTTTGCTTCGCCGTCTTAAACATATCACGCACACGTCCAGCGCCTACACCTACGAACATTTCGACGAAGTCGGAACCACTAACGGAATAGAATGGAACCCCTGCTTCTCCAGCAACGGCTTTGGCAAGGAGCGTCTTTCCACATCCTGGAGGACCTACTAAAAGGATACCTTTTGGTAGTTTAGCCCCAAACTTGACATATTTCTTAGGTTCCTTCAGGTAAGAAACAATCTCTTCCATTTCATACTTCTCTTCATCGCATCCAGCGACATCAGAGAATCTGACTTTTGAAGATGTTTCCTTCCTGGCCCTAGACCGGTTAAACTGCATGGCTTGGTTATTAGATGCATTCATTGACCTCGACATACGGGAAAAGAGCCACACAAAGATGAGGATGGTGATGAGCATAATGATAATAGTGGGTCCCCATGACTCCCAGAAGGTAGTGGTGTAAGCATCTGCTACACTATAGTCAAGGGATTCAGCATTATGTTTCTCCATGACGAGATTAGAGATTGTGGTCTTATCGGTTGTCACGGGGTTATTTGTAAATGTATCGGTGTATGTGTATTCGAATTCTTCGTTATAGTAGGTTTCCCAGCTACATCTATAAACAAACGATCTCGAGGTTGAGGTTGTCGTGGTCTCGGTATATTTTCCTTCAATTACCACGATGGTTTGTTCTTTAGGCGTTTCAGTTACTTCGGTAATGCGCCCATCCATGAGATACTGGATGAATGTATTAGTATCTAATACAACAGCGGAACTACTGGTAGCTAAGAAGAACCAAATTAGTAAACCAATAATGACGATGATAATAATAAAAACGATGATAAAAGAACTAGAGAAACCTTGTCTCTGACCGTTTCCAGTGCCGTTACCATTATTTTGATTTCTGTTGTTGTTATCGTTATCTGGCATAAAAGACCTCCTTCCCCAGGTCTATTCACATCGTGAAAACTATTTTATACCTTTTTAAATAAATTTAAAAGCGTTTTAGGAACTGCCTATATCTTGACATAAAAATAATCAGATTCAGTGGGAGTAAAATCCTTCTGGTAACGAGGAATATAAATAGCCTTGCCCTCACTATTAATAACAATTGGCCAGATGGGTCGATATTTAAGAGGCATCTTCCAGTCGATATATAAACGTGACACTTTAACCTGGTAGTCACTCACCCTCACTAAATCGTCGCCACTTGCATTACGAATAGTAAGTGGATAGTCAGTAGAGGACACGCTAAATTTATTATTATGGAGAAGATCAAAATGGAAGTAAGGAGTGTCTACAACTTGGGGCATAGAAATAACATAAGAATAGGAGATGCGTTTATCGATATAAAAACGGCATTCTCCATATGACTTTTCAAAGCAAATCTCCCCTAGATTGATGCAAATATTAGGTTTTTTACTGAGTAACGCTTTGTTTATATTGGTCGCCGTTTTGCGGGATAAAGCGTGATAAGTCTGAGTTTCATTTAAGAGGATTATAAGAGCGTTTTGAAGCTGATATTCATCTAATGTGAGAAGGGTATCTACACTATGAAGGTCAAGATTCTTAAGACTATTTATTAGCTTTAAATGCACGCTATTTTTAGCGTTTATCTCGCTAAGAATTTCGTCTCTTCTTGCCCTATCCATATCGCTAACAACTTCGCGCCTGTATTTATTTCTTTTGTAGGTAATATCACTATTAGTGATATCAATAGCATATGGAATTTTATGAGAATCACAAATATCAAGAAGCTCCCTTTTTGTGTAGCTTAGAAGCGGACGAATTATAGTCATATCCTGATATGATGAGACACTTCTTAAACCATAATAATCGACAATCGCGCCTCTATCACATTGGAGAAAATAGGTTTCAATTAAGTCGTCTTCTTGATGGGCAATAAGCACTCCATCGTAGCCGTTTTCCTTAGCTAAATCTAAGAAGAAATTATAACGAATTAGTCGGCACGTTCCTTCAATATTATCTGTAATTGCGCCGTTTTCGACTTCTTTTACATAAAGAGGGATTTTATATTTTTTACAGACTTTTCGAAGAGATTTTTCTTCCTCATCTGACTCCTCTCTTAGGTGATAATTGACGTGAGCAACATCAAAGGAATAACCATCATTTACTAGAAGGTAGAAAAGAGCCATCGAGTCAGGGCCATAGGAACAGGCTAATAAATAATGAGCATCCTTACTTAGGTAATTAGCTAGGTTCTTATTCTTTTCTGACATAACCGATTAGCTCCTTACCATTTTCAAGTTTTTCAATCTGGACCACAAATTCTCTTATAGACGACCCCACGACTAAAGAAATAACATCGCCGTCTTTAAGTTCAAGGGAGGGTTTACCTACTTTCCCATTAACTAAGACTTTTCCACTATCACAGAGTTCTTTAGCGACTGTTCTTCTTTTGAGGATTGTGCTTTTCTTTAAGAATGCATCTAATCTCATACAAGTGTATTCCTCTCAATATTATACACGTTAACAAGGGAGGCGAGTATCTTCCTTAAATCATCAAACCAGTTTTTACTCTTAGTAATGGTCAGTGTAAATATATTCTGCTTATAGCTAATCTTAATATAACTGAGATATGGAAGCATCGCTTCAAAAAGGATAGTGCCGATTTTTTCAATATTCACATACTCTTCAGAAAGGGTGAGTTCAATAATACCTTCATACTCAGTAAATGTCTTTACATGAGCGTCGTTAACTAAGAAATCAAGTTCTCGTTTTACGAATAAATATTCAACATTTACCGGCATTTTGCCGTATATGTCAGTGATTTTAACTTTTAATTCATCGAGATCTTTCTTGTTAGAAGTCGATAAAATTTCTTGGTAAAGCTCTATCTTATCCGCTTCAGTGGCATACTCATCAGGAATATAAGCATCAAGGGATAAGTTAGGAATGAGTTCAAGCTCTCTTGATTCTTCCTTTTTCTCTCCCATTCTTTCCTTAACTGTATCATCGAGGATCTTAAGGTACATATCTAGGCCTATTGAATCGATAAAACCCGCTTGCTC
>JAJQAL010000007.1:0-4107 GCA_021203815.1 Coprobacillus sp.
TGGGTTATAACCATTGATGCCATGAATAGAGAATATGGAAAGAAAAGAGTTTAATGTTAAAAATTATTTAAAAGGCAAGAAGTAAGAATAGAACTAAAGCGAGACCCACTAAAACATAGATAAAGGAATACTTAGATTTATATTTAGTAAAGATCTGGGGTAATAGTTCAATAACAATAACATAGAGAAGAGCCCCAAACGCCACAGCGTCAACAATCCCAATCGCAAGCGATGTAATCGCTCCGCTATAGCTAGAGAAGTAACCGGCAATAAGAAGGGCGTAAGCGGGAATAGAGGAGACAACGCTCATCATAACGCTATACCCAGTCCCCTTCCCGGCGTTTTTAAAAGATAGATACATGGATAATCCAATCACAAAATTATGAATAAACATAATAACCGTGATAATAAGGCCAGCTGATAGAGTGTCCGCCATTGCGACACCAGTCGCAAATCCCTCAGGAATATTATGAATAAAAATCGCGGCTAAAAAGACAAAACTAGTAGCGAGGACTGACCGATTATTATCTTCAAATATCTCTTCAATGTGACCATGATCTTCACATGCGTCCTCATCTTTTTGGTCACCTTCATGGTGATGAGTGAAGTGATGAAGAAGCTCGTGAAGAGCAAAAAAGATTAGACCGGTGGCGATAATTATACCCACCATCGTGGCCATAGAGCCAATAGTGGACATACTACTAACATCTAAAAAGGAAGTAATCGACTCTCCAAGTAAATCGATAAAGACAAAACCGATTAAAGCGCCAGTGGAGAAGTTTTGAAGAAAATTAAGCCACTCCCTATGTTTAGAGGTGGTCTCACCGATGAGAGCACCTAGGCCTGTCGCTAAGACAGTGGCCGCTACTCCTAAAATAAGCATAAGCCAAATGCTCATGATTTCTTACTCTTCTCCTTATTCTTAGCGGCCTCTGGAGGAGACTCCTCCTTCTTATCGATAACCTTTGGTTCCACTTTGATATTTAAGACCACGGCTTTACGGTTATCAGGGTTAACCGCTAAAACGCCTTCATTAATATCGGTCTTTTTCTGAGCGGCCACAACGATATTCGTAATGGAAATTATCAGAATTGATATAGCAAGAACTATTCCGACGATTAACGCGGTCATTGTAATAGTGTCCGCATTAACTTCAAACTTAGAAAGTAAGACCACTAGAAGGGTAAATAAAGTGCATAGATAAACGTTGAGATTAAGAAACTTCACTCCTTTTGTGGCCCAGGAGTCGGTCTTTCTAAGGGTGATAAAGCCGATGATAAGAAGGACTGACTCACCGACCGCCTGAATCTCAGTGAGAATAAGGGAGTTATTGATATAGTCATATGTTTCATACATTACCACTGTGGGGACCACTCCAAAGATGATCACGAGGTTAAGGATAAGAGATATAACTCCAATTACGAGATAGATCCGATAGTCATGATAGGAGCCCGCTTTTATGATATCTCCTGTCTTTCTTACGGAGTGCTGCTCAATAAAATAGATAGCGAGTTTAACTCCCGCCACTACGAGGTGATAGATTCCAAACGATAAATACCAATACTGGATTTCTTCTTGCCTTAGGGCAAGAACAAGCTGAAGTACAGCAAGAATTATATGAAAGGTAAAGGAGATAAAAGCGATAATCACAGTGCGATAGTGAAGATCTGTTACCACTCTCTTAATGGCGTTCTTTCTCGAGTTATGGGAATTTAGATAAGTCAGAACCTTAAAGAAGAGGTAGATAAAATAGTAACCTCCCGCGACAAGGAGGAGAGCGGATACTATCCACATGACCGCTTGAACGAGAGTGGAAGCGGAATTAGACCAGATGGTAAAAGTAAAAATAGAGGCAAGAAGCCCCGCAATCGCCACAATAATCACAAAGATAGCAACCCAGGTAGGTGGCTCTAGGAGTGTGTGCTTTTTATTTTCGTTTTGAAAATCTTCTTGACTCATATATAACTTATAGTGGCAGGGGCGGTAGGAATCGAACCCACAATAACGGTTTTGGAGACCGTGGTTATACCGTTTAACTACGCCCCTACGAGTTTTATATGATAATTAAAAGGGGAATATAAAACAAGAGTTTTATGATAGGCCCTTTAATATACGCGAGACAAGCGACATATCGACGCTTCCCGAGTAGTTTTCTTTAAAGTATTTCATGACATAGGGAATCGATTTATCGGGAAGGGAGTTAATAATAGTAGTGATTTCCGCTTCCGTAAGCTGCTTAGGAAGATAAGAAGAGATAACTTCAATTTGGTGATTAATACCGTTAACCCTACTATCGTTCCCTACTTTTTGATACCCTTCCTTTTCTTCATCAAGCTCTTTAAGAACTTTTTGAATAAGAGAAAGAACGTCGCTATCTTTTACTTCCTCTCCCTTTTCATGAAGGTCTAGTTCAAGGGTCTTCTCACGCGTTAAAACGACGCTGATAACACTGCGTGCGTCTTGGTCATGGGCTTTCATCGCCTCGATATTCGCTTTTTTAAGATCATCCGTTAACATCGCTAGTTTCCTCGGTGCTATTATTATAACGGAGATTTGTTAGAATAACAAAGACTAGTTATAAAGAGAAGAAAAAGCAGCACTAAGGAAATGAAGTGCTGCTTTTCTAGTAGTTATTACTTAATCTAGGTTACTTAATGCAGTAGATAGACTTTTTGCCTTCAAAGATCGAGACATCGACATCGCCGTCATCATTGAGGTCGTCTTCAATTCTAAGAAGCTGGTTATATTTCGCAATTCTATCAGTTCTACTGATAGAGCCGGTCTTAATCTGACCTGCGTTAGTGCCGACGACGATATCCGCGATAGTGGTATCCTCAGTCTCTCCTGATCTATGAGAGACAATCGCGGTGTAACCCGCTCTCTTCGCCATCTCAATCGCATCAAGAGTCTCGGTTAAAGTGCCAATCTGGTTAACTTTAATGAGAATAGCGTTAGCCACTCCCATATCAATACCTTTCTTAAGTCTTTCAGTGTTAGTGACGAATAAGTCATCACCAACGAGCTGGACTCTATCACCGAGTTTCTGAGTGCAGTACTGCCATCCTTCCCAGTCGTTCTCATCTAGTGGATCCTCAATTGAGATAATGGGGAAACGATCAACGAGGTCGGTAAGGAAGACATCCACCATCTCTTTCGAGGTGTATTCTTTTCCATCCGCTTTAAGGACATATTTCTTCTTCTCACCATCATAGAATTCACTAGAAGCGACATCGATACCGAGGCAGATATCTTTTCCTGGCTCATAGCCTGCGGCTTTAATGGCTTCCATGACTCTTTGGAAGGCTTCAGCGTTACAGCTGAGTTTAGGAGCATAGCCACCTTCATCACCAACAGAAGTGACATAGCCGTTCTTAGCGAGAATGGATTTGAGTTCATGGAAGACCTCAGCGCCCATTCTAAGCGCTTCATGGAATGATTTCGCTCCCACTGGGAGAATCATGATTTCCTGGAAATCAATAGTCCAATCCGCATGAGCGCCACCATTAAGAATATTCATCATTGGAAGAGGGAGCTGCTTCGCATTAACACCACCGAGGTATCTATAAAGAGGGATACCAAGGAGGTCTGCTGCGGCTCTACAAGCCGCTAGGGAGACGGCGAGAATCGCATTTGCTCCTAGTTTAGCTTTATTAGGAGTGCCGTCGAGTTCAATTAGTCTCTTATCGAGAGCGACTTGATCGAGGACACTCATTCCCATCACCGCTGGAGCGATAATCTCATTAACATTATTAACCGCGGTAAGGGTGCCTTTTCCTCCATATCTTTTCTTATCACCATCACGAAGTTCAACGGCTTCGTATTCACCTGTCGACGCTCCACTTGGAACAAGAGCGCGTCCATAGGCCCCACTTGACGTATAAATTTCTACTTCCACAGTAGGATTGCCACGCGAATCGAGAACTTCTCGAGCGTGTAAATGTTCAATAAATGGCATATTATTTATCTCCTTATTTATCTAAACCACTATTATAGTGGTAATTCCCACTCTTTTCAATTTAAATAGGGGATTTAGTCCATATTAAGGACAT
Source organism: Coprobacillus sp. (assembly GCA_021203815.1). GTDB lineage: Bacteria > Bacillota_I > Bacilli_A > RFN20 > CAG-826 > JAJQAP01. The sequence goes on from JAJQAL010000007.1 coordinate 4,050, forward strand.
ACATAGAAATAGAAACGAGATTATGAGATTCATCAAATAGGAGGACAAAGGAGTAGGT
>JAJQAL010000007.1:4207-8708 GCA_021203815.1 Coprobacillus sp.
GTGCTTGTTAGAGAGCTAGAGTACGAGTACTCTAGATCAAAACTATAAGTTTCAATAACCCATGGATTAGATAGATAAACATTATCAAGACTTTCTAATAATTGATAAGTATAAGAGACATTCATTCCAGTGAGGATATATCCAAAAATAGGGTCATTTTCTAATGTATAAGAGATAGATTTAATACTCATCGTAGCGATATCTTTACTCTTATCGTTAGGGTAAAGGGGATTAGTGAGAGAGGAGATACTTACTTCTGTAGCGTACGCTAAAACGAGATCATCCTTACTAACAAAGCTTAAACTAGTGTAATCATCAAATAGAGAATATTTAGAGACGAAATCATTATATAAGGAATGGGTTCTCCCGTCTCCAGATAGGTAGCGGTAGTCCATATAGGTAGACACTAAAGAGTCAAAGAAGGTATCTACCGCGTAAGCGGACCAATATGATGATCTTCTATCACTAGTTGTATTTCCAATAGTGGAAGAACTCGTAGATTTATATCCGTTATTATAGGAGGTTTCAGTATACGTATAGTGGTTATACCTATCTTGCTCTTCGTCTTCCGTATCTAAAGCAAGCCAGGAATATCCAGACATTGCCACTTCACTAGAATAAGAGAAACCGGTAGTAGATGAGGTTGTTTCACTATCTTCATTAAAGATAAAGCCAATAGCGGTATTAGAGTAGCGGTTATATGTAATACTCGTTTCCGAGTTTACTTGGTCAGAGAAGAGGAGAGCGGAGTCACTAATCACATTATCATTTAAAGAAATTGAGATATCCGCTCCAGAAACATGCTCTCTACTAGCTAGATATCCAAGGAGGACTTCACTAATCTGATTAGAATCGAGGGCGACATTAGACTCTCCAAATAGAGAGCCCGATCCATTAGCGCACCCGCTTAAGGTAAGAGCTAAAAGACAGATAGGAAAAAGGACTTTCTTTTTCATTATTCCCATCCTCCCACTCGATTAAGATAGAAGACGTCAATACTCACTATTTCTCCATCCGCATTAAAACCGAATATGAGATTCACTCTAAGGTCATAGTCCACACTGACAAAGTTACATGAGACATCTTCACTTAGTTCGATACTAGTAAAGGTAAAGACATCATAGTCGTCTCTTGTTATAGTCTCAGCGCCATAGAGGGTATATTCTTCATCTCCTGACATATAGCAGGCATAATAGTATCCCTTTCTTAATGTTATAGTAGCGGAGTAATAAGTAAGAGATGAGGAACTATAGTTTAATAAATAACCATACCCTGATAAAGAGGATGAGTAATAGTAAAGATTATCGTCAATGTAATAGGCCACTAAAACACGAGGTTGATAGTAATAGGTTTCTACGCTTTCAATAAAGGAGAAACTCTTACTTCCATTATTTTCATATCCATATTGATATGACTCTTGATATTCACTAACTAAGACAGGACTATCATAAACGTTACCATCAATTGTGGTCGCATAATATAAACTCTCTTGATAAGCCGAATAGTTTATAACCCAGCCTAAATTACTATCTCTAGTGAATGAGCGGACACTCATCGTCTGGGAATAGGTAATAATAGTTTCATCACTATGAAGGGGATTAGGTATAGAGGACTGAGTAACGTTTTCACTATAGGCATAGATATCACCATTTGACGCCCCATAATGATCAAAACTAGAGTAGGTATACCCATCGCTTACCATATCCACCACAAGCATATTCCACTCTATTTGATAGTTATCTGTTTCATTTACAACAGTTCGGTAAGAAGACTGAATAGACTCGTCTTCGGTATTTGGATTACTGAATTCATTAACATAATAGGTGTAACTTACCTCTTCCTCACTATCATAGCCCATCCAGATATCTGTGGAGTTAGTGACTTCATAGTAAGAAGAGCCAGCATAGTTGTTTCCACTTTCAGTGATGGTGGTGGAAGTACTTGTAAGACCACTATTACTATAAATAGTAATCTCTTCGTTATAAGATTCATTTGTAAAAGAGCCGTAGTAATAAGCGCTTCCATTAAAGACGGAGCGGTTATCATCAACGCTTGATATAGAGTGAGTCAAACTCGTTACACTTGATAAATTATCAGTGGCTTCGTTTGAAATATATATCGCTTGTTCATTACTTATGATATCAAGGGAATCAAAATCAAAAGGATCAAAAGCGGGGGTACATCCACTTACTCCAATAGCTAATATAAGAGATAAAAATAATACTTTATTTTTCACATTCATATTCCCAGTAGATTAAATTATAGATACTTTTAAAAAATTGTGAATTAAAACTTATTAGTAAAAAATATAAGCCTGCAAAAGGGAAAGATTTTAGAATTTTTTTAAAAAAAACAACAATATAATTTGTCCTAAATTAAAGTATGAATAGGCTATAATTAATTCAGTCTAAATATATTTCTCTAATAAAAAACCTATGAAAAAAGCCCCTATTTTATTAAAAGGGGCGTAATTCTTAGTTATTTTAAGTTAAATCACTCGTAAGGTAATGGGTGAGCCTTAGTTAAGGAGAGAACATCCGACTTAATATCTTCTAATGGTCTAGAGCCGGTTAAAGTCTCATCAATAAGATGTCCAACTTTAATAAAGTCTTCCTCTTTAAAGCCTCTGGTTGTCATCGCTGGGCTACCTAGTCTAATCCCACTTGTTTTAGCGGGTGGAAGCTCGTCATTACAGATGGCATTCTTATTAACCGTGATATTAACAGTGCCAAGTAGGTCTTCCGCCTGCTTTCCGGTTAGGCCGGTTTTATGATAGATATCGACAAGGAGGAGGTGGTTATCAGTGCCGTTAGAGATCACGTGATAACCTAATTCCATCATAGTTTTAGCAAGAGCGCTGGCATTTAATACAACTTGATGCTGATACTGTTTAAACTCGGGCTTAAGATCTTCCCCAAAGCACACCGCTTTTGCGGCTATAACATGCTCAAGTGGTCCGCCCTGGGTTCCAGGGAAGACGGATTTATTAATCTTTTTAATGAGTTCCTCACTATTAGTGAGGATAATCCCGCCTCTTGGGCCTCTTAAAGTCTTATGAGTTGTACTTGTCACGACATCAGCGTAAGGGAAGGGAGAGGGGTGCTCACCCGCAGCAACTAATCCAGCGATATGGGCCATATCCACAAAAAGATAGGCTCCGACTTCATCGCAGATTTCTCTAAACTTTTTAAAATCGATAATGCGGGGATAAGCGGAGGCTCCACACACAATGAGTTTTGGCTTCTTCTCTAAAGCAAGCTCTCTAAGAGCGTCATAATCAATGAGCTCACTCTCACTATTAAGTCCATAGTTATAGGCTTCATAGTCCTGTCCGCTAAAGGAGAGATAATAGCCATGCGTTAAGTGCCCCCCAGCGTCAAGGCTCATACCTAAAATCACGTCTCCACGATTCAAAAGGGCTCTATAAACGGCCTCATTTGCTTGAGATCCACTATGAGGCTGAACATTTGCGTATTTACAGCCAAATAGTTCACATACACGGGAAATAGCGAGTTTTTCAATTTCATCGACATTCTCACAGCCTCCATAGTATCTCTTTCCGGGATATCCTTCAGCGTACTTATTCGTGAGAATAGATCCCTGGGCTTTTAATACTTCTGGGGACACGAAATTTTCACTCGCAATGAGCTCGATATGAGTGGCTTGCCTCTCATATTCTTTATCAATAATATCAAATACTTCGTCTGCCATTATTTCTGCACAATAATCTTAATAGTGTCGGTGTCTTCTGTGTCTTCATTTAGACCTTTAACTCGACCTCCAGTTAGAACAACTGCGTCACCTTTTTGTAGATCTAAAGCCTCAACTGTCTTCACAAAAGCGTTACGATATAGATCATCAGTATTATCCGCTTTCTCAGTCATAAGAGGAGTAATACCCCAGCATAGATTAAGTTTACGGTAGGTCTTTTCATCTATCGTAATACCCATAATAGGAACTGGGCATCTAAAACGAGACACCATATAAGCGGTACGACCGCTGACTGTGGATACCGCAATAGCTTTGGCCTTAATATGAATCGCCATGGAGCAGGTTGAATAAGATAAAGCATCAGTCATTGAGGAGGTATTATACTCAGCGTGCTCAAAGTTAAAGTCATAATCGATATGATCTTCGGTAAACTCAGCGATTTTTGCCATCGTCTCAACGGACTGGATTGGATATTTGCCATTAGCGGTCTCGCCGGATAGCATAATGGCGCTACTACCATCATAAACCGCATTAGCGACATCGCTAACTTCGGCTCTTGTTGGACGGGGATTATGAGTCATAGACTCAAGCATTTCTGTCGCGGTAATAACTCTCTTACCGAGCAAGCGGCATTTATTAATAATATTCTTTTGAACATTAGGAACTTCATAAACAGGGAGGTCCACTCCGAGGTCACCACGAGCGACCATGATACCATCAGCGACTTCACAGATTTCATCGAGATTATTAACGCCGTCTCTTGATTCAATCTTAGCGATAATATCGATAT
>JAJQAL010000017.1 GCA_021203815.1 Coprobacillus sp.
TCTCTCCCGCTGCTATTTCCATAGAATCATCAACAATTAAAAACTCAGCATTTTCGGAATAATAATCTGTTCCTTCAATATCATCTACTATAATTGGCGAGGAAATTGCAGGATAATCATCTACAATTACCGCGTACATGTTTCTAACTCCTAAATAACTAGGTAAATAACTTCTTTTTTCCAGCAAATCGCCTGTATCTAGCATGTTTTCAATTGCGGTTTGATCGTCTTCTTCATATCCAGAAGTCGTCACCCAAATATCCGCGACATTGCATTCAGTGTATAGTCTATCCACTCTTTCATCTAAGCTTTTAGCACTTGCGCTTAAACCTAGAAAAAGAGTCACTGCAATGGCAGTGATTCCAATAATCGCTAAAAATTGACCCCAGTTATGACGGATGCTCCTGGTGGTCTTTCGAGTAAGAACACCACTAACAGTAACACGGCTCACCAGTCAATTTCCTCGGGTTCTTTGACCACATCATTGAAATAGTCTTCAATGATCTGCCCATCAGCAATTCTTATTACTCTATCCGCTACTTGGGCGATATTTGCATTATGTGTCACAATAATAACTGTAGTGCCATCTCTTTTATTAATCTTCTTAAGAAGTTTAATAATAGAAACACCGGTTTTAGAGTCGAGTGCGCCGGTGGGTTCATCGCATAGTAGTAGTCTAGGTCTTTTGACTATAGCCCTAGCGATAGCCACTCTCTGCTGCTCTCCTCCGGAGAGTTCACTTGGGAAGTTATTTCTTCTGTCCGTTAAATCAACTTCATCGATAGCTTCTTCTGCTCTCGAGCCATCTCCATTACTCACAGCATCGGCAATTAAAACATTCTCATAAGCGCTCAAATTAGGCATTAAATTATAGAATTGGAAGATAAAACCAATGTCATCTCGGCGTACTTTAGTTAATTCTTTATCGGAAAGCGAGGTCACAACGATATCATCGATTTGGTAGCGGCCACTTGTGGCAACATCCATCCCACCAAGTAAATTTAAAAGAGTGGTTTTGCCCGCTCCTGAAGCACCTAGGATAACAATGAATTCTCCCTTTTCAATGGTAAAGGAAACATCGTGGAGAGCCTTAACTTCGTTAAGTTGTCCTTCATTATATATTTTGGATAAATTTTCGACTATGACTTGTGGCATGCCTACTACTATAGCACAAAAAAGACCAAAATAACTAGATACAATCAGTTATTTTCGGGTTCAATGTTTTCAGTAGTTTCTACTTCACTAGGAGTGGCTTCTGGTTTACGAATGACTCTTAGAATATAATAGATCAGACCAACAATAAGGGACGCTAGAACTTGAGCCCCACATAAGATAAGCCCAAGAGGAGTCCTCATGGCAAAACCAACTGGCATTAGACCCACGATTGACTGAGGAATAATTTGAGGATTAATTGCTAATGCAATTACACACCATAGATATATAACTAAAGCAGTGATTAAACAGACTAATAGACCAAGTCTAAATATCTTCTCGTCTTTCTTAACCTGATAGATGACGTAGAACACCCCTATAAGCGTGGGGAGAAGAAGCGATAAGACAAGGGGAATAACACCATATAGATTTGGATCCATATATCCATCAATAAGAGTAAGGGAGAAACAGGCCTCTCCAAAGAAGACAGTAGCGAACATAGTATAGAAGGACACCATCACAATTCTTTTCTTACTTAGAGGGGTAAATTCAGCTGTTTCAGGAGCATTTCCTTCTAATTCAGGATTATTTTCATTAGTTTCTACGTTTTCTAAGCTATCGCGATATGCTCTTTTTCTCACCACATAGCGGTAATTAACATAGCCCGCAATAGCGAGGAAAATAACTATCATAATAAGAATATCAAATGGGAACCAGATGGTAACCATCGCAGTGCTATTAAGATTCCATCCGAAGTAATAGGAGATATCAAAGATATGAATGATAAAGGCAAAGCCCATCGCAATATAGGTGGTGACGATAAAAATATACATGGATCTGAGTCTACCAACTTCACTCTCACTATTGAAATAGCACCACATTATCACTACGCAGAACATCGGCATAATGTAGGATAAAATAGTGGGGAAGAAATTAAGGAGCGCTCTTCCATAGTTAGCAATAATTTGCGCGGTTATTTGAGCAAGCAAGTATGCGCATATACCCGCAGCGATATACACTACCGCTAAGAGGAGATACTTTCCTAAAGTGGATTTAAAGAAATTCATTATCTTTACCATATGATTTCTCCACTTGCTAGCATCTCATCAGTAATCACTGAGGCGTTGCCGTTATAGTCCACTCTGATTCTTTCCGTGGTAAACGTCTTATCCTCATTAAGAGTAAAGAACATACCACCCATCGTATCAGGGTCGTAATAAATATTTATCGAAGACTTATTAGCATAGATTAAGTGGACAGGGAAGTCTCCATCTCCACTATAGAGGAAATCGCAGTTATGGGTGTGGTCATGGTTAGATATCACAGCTTGAGTGGATCTATAATCCTGAATAACTGAGAATAAATCACTATCTTTATATCCAGAGCCCACTCCACTATCCATCATGTACCAGACGCTTCCATCTTTGGCTCCATATAAAGTGTCTCCTGCAATCTCAGTCCAAGCGTATTGATATTCTCTAAGAGGAATATGCATAAACATAAGAGATGGGATCATATCAAAATCCTTAGCCTGCTCACTTGAGGTAATTCCGTTAGCGTACTCAACTTGTTTACGGTACCACTCAATCTGGTCATCATGAACCACATCGTATCTTAATTTATAGTAAGAGTTAGAATCCATCAAATAAATCTGCCAAATGATATCTCCGTCATGTCCAATGTTTACCACATAGTTAGAGTTACCATAGACATCATCTTCAGGGTTACATAATACGGAGTTCTTACAGCCTTGAACAATCCTATCGATATAGCCGTGGGAATACTGTCCTTCATAGTCATGGTTTCCATAGTTATACGCAAATGGGATATCTAGTGAATCTATAAATTCAAAGAAACGTTTAACAACAAGTTTATTAGCATCCATGAAAGTGTCACCATTCATGATGATAAGATCAGGAGCATAGTCTTCTTTATGCGCCATATCATTAGCGACAATTGCCCGTGAATAAATAACATTAGTGAGATATTCAAAGTCCACATCTAAATTCGCAATAACAGATTCATGTATATCACCTAAATCGAGCACTGTAAATCCCTCGTGATACTCTAGCTCGGAGACATAATCATCTAGAGAAGGGGTAGCGACGCTACCGCATCCACTTGCGAGTAAAATAGGCACAACAAAAAGCAAATTTAGCGTATTTCTCGTTCTTTTTTTAGAATTTTGCATACTAATTTGCTCCCTTACTAATTACCATATCGGCGAATAAATGGGCGACATCGATTTTCTTAACTCTACTGAATTCATCATAGAAAGCATTAGAGTTAATTTCGAGGAGGAAGTAATCGTTTCCTACCTTAAGAAAATCAAGGCCTGCGTATATAATATCAAACTTGTCGATAAGTTTGCTCACAATTTTTTCTAATTTTTTGCCGAGACGGTATGGAGCGCTACTAGTTTTGCCAAAGTTAGAGCGGTATTCATCCTCAATAGAAATCCTACTAATCGCGCCTAATATTTTATGATCGAGAACAAGCACTCTTATAGATTCGTTACCCCCTTCAATATAGGGCTCAAAAAGAAGGGGCTCTTTGCAGTGCTTTTCATATAAAGAATCAAGTTCTGCTCGGTTTTTAACAAGGAACACACCTTCCCCTAGTGATCCATACGTTTTCTTCATAATAAGGGGATATCCGTAGTCTTTTTCAACTTTATCGAGGAATATATCGTTCTCTTCTCTTAGCTCGTGATACACGAGAGGAGAGGCGCTACTAGGGACGCATTTAACGATATCCGCGCATTCAATAAGAGTGTAGAGTTTATTATCGCATAGCTCTATAAAGTCACTATTATTGATAAGCTTATATCCAAGCTTTTCAAGCATCTTCGCGGTGTAGATATCCTTATCTAAATATATGACATAGTCATATAAGGGAAGTCTAGTCTTTATCCCGTCAGTAGTTATTTCCACTAAGGTGCCGTCATTTATAATGACGTCACAGCTAACTCCTCTACATTCAAAGCTGCGATAGAGGCTTTGAATCTTTGAGTAGGAGTGGTCTGTATCGATATTTGTAATTAGACAAACCTTCACTGGTATCTACTCCTAATTTGTCTAGTATTAAGAAAGGCGTAAATAATAATCCAAATAACGATAATAGCGAGATCTAAAATAGCCGCGTAAATGTAGTTTCTTTCATCTTCAATTTGATTAAATAAAATCGTAATATTCGGCAAAACCTGCATTAAAAGAACGAAAACCTCTGTGGTAATAAAGAGTTTAGGGGCCACCATTTTCTGATGGTTAATACAGAAGAATATGAACCCAATAAAGAAGACTAAAGTCAGAGCAAAACATATCCAGTATGTAATGTTCATATAGGTACTTAGATTATCAAAAACTCCAGTGGACGAATAAATGATAGGGGGAATAATTCCAACCAGCACCATGATCACGAGGTTAACAATTGAAATAATGATTACCGTTTTTCTTTTCATAGGTAGTATTTTACCATAAACGGAACGCAATTAAATTTATAAAACTTTATTTTGTATAACTACGTTTCAAGTTATATAATACATTATAGCGGAGGTAATGAGTTCTATGGCAAAAAAAGCTAGAAAAGAAAAAAAAGGTTACTTCCATATGGGTCGTGTCGTTAGCATTATCCTAGCGATCATTCCTGTCACTTCTTGGATTCTTGGTATCATTACCAAATTCGTCCAAGGTGGCGTCTGGAAAATTATCTGCGGCATACTCAGAATCATCTTTGGATGGAACATCCTCTGGATTCTCGACCTTATTTGGATGATTATCTTTGGTACCATTTTCCCATTCATCTAATCTTGAATCGGATAAGAGATCAAAAAAACTTCCGTTCGCTGAGAACGGATTTTTTTGTATCTAATAAATCGCTATCTATTTTAAGTCATTAACGAAGGAGTGGAACTCTTCCACTTCCTCTTTAGTGGAGAACTTCGCCATAAAGAACATATCCCCCATATCATCGGAGAAGATAGGTGGGTAGTCTTTAGCGAGGCACATACTAAAATAGTATTTATAGTTTATCTCCTCAACAGTGTGGAGGTACTTATCGACCTTCCTACGCGATGCGCACGCGGCAAAGTACTTCTCCTTACTCATGTCCTGCCTATTCTCATCATAGGCGATGCTATCGCCATATATCTCATAGCAGGAAACACTCTGACTAAAATCGATAAGATCGGGAGTGTATCCTCCCGCTGGTCTCATGTTAACCTCGAGGGCAACATAGTCTCCTTTTCTTCCAAAATGGCGATTAAATTTCGTGAGACGGAAGAACTCGCAGTGGAAGAATCTGTTCTTCACATCAAACGCTTTAATTACCCTACATCCTGCATCCTTAAGTTTAGGGTCAATCTCCTTAACAGTGTAGTAGAAAACATCGAGATTGGGGTTAGCCACCACGTCACTTATTCCAGTGCTATACTCGTGTCCGCAGCAGAAAATCACCTCGCCTTTAGAGTTAGAAATACCATCAAAGGAGACGAGTTCTCCCTCGATAAATTCCTCAGCGATATATGTTGCTCCCTCTTCTTTATGAGTGTAGAAATCGATGAGTTCATCTTCGTTATGAATCTTATGATCGTCGATTGCACCCACGCCGTTATCGGGTTTAGTGAAGATAGGATAATGGACTTTTCTTGCAAATTTAATAAGGCCACTAAGCGAGGTTACTATTGTCCATCTCGCCACTGGAACCCCAGCTTTTTCATAGTACTTTTTCATGAGTGATTTATGATGAAAATTAGCGAGTTCATTTGGTCTAGGGCCGTGTGGAATATTATATATTTCTCTAAGCTCCGCATCCTTTTCAAGCCAGTAGTCACTATTAGATTCTATATAGTCGATATGGCCGTATTTCTTAATAAAATATTCCACGGCGATTTTCTCATTTTCAAAGTCATCCATATCATGACAGCAGTAGTATTCATCAATACAGCTTTTTAATCCTTCAGGAATCTCATAGTAAGGAGCGCTTCCAATCCCAAGCGTAATAAAGCCTCGCTTTTTTAAAGCGGCGACAAACTGATAGTAACTATCAGGAAAATGAGGTGAGATGAAAAGAAAGATATTTGCCATATGCTTAAGTAACTTAAATAGGATAGTTATTTAGAGAAAAAATACAAGTATTTTTTTCTGACAAAGTAATTAAAATGACTAGTGTTTCACTTATTTAGACATTTTATGGTCTATTTTAGCCCTCACTTATATTATAACTTAGTTTGACATTAGAGGTAAAAATAGGCATCATATATAAGCGCTAGAAAGAGAAGTGACGACTTATGAGTGAAAATATCGATAATAAACCAAGTAAATTAACTCTTATATGGAAGATCCCTTACGCGATTATTGGCTTTATCGCTATAATTATCGCAGTGCTTTGGGGTTCCCTTAATACCTTTAAGTACGCTATCTATAGTGAATACTATTCAGTAAAAGAAGATCTAGGAGTTATCCCTGGTCTTAATGATGGCCCCACTCCTCAGGGAATCTGCTACCAAGATGATTATGATACTTATCTCTTCTCAAGCTATTCCTCAAACGATGAGCCTTCAAGAGTGTATGCAAAAAAGGGAGAGGAAGTAAGAGAATATTATCTCTACTATGAAGGAGAAGCCTTTAGAGGCCATGTCGGCGGCATTGCCTCTGAACCAACTTATACCTATATCACTGATGACGGCACTCTTAAAGTGGTCTTAACTGAAGACTTAATGTCCACTTCAAGTTATGATTTAAATATTATATGTTCAATAGATATTAATAACTCTTCTGACTTTGTCTTTACTAATGGAGAGTATCTCTATGTGGGAGAGTTCTACCGTTATAACTATGAGTGGTACGGAAATAAAGTAGTTACTAAAGAGAACAAAGAATACCTCGCTATATGTGAGAAGTATAATCTAGAGGATATAGATGGAATGATAGAGGGCACTATTTCCTCAATCTCTCCAGTTGAGATCTACGCTCTCCCTAACTGTGTCCAGGGTTTTGCAGTGGACAATAAAGGCGGTATCTATCTCTCTACTTCATACGGTTTAGGTAACTCTCATCTTTATTATTATAAAGAAAGTGATATGTACCTAGCGGACCCCTCTGATGTATCCCTTAAAAACACTGAGCTTAGTGATATTCCAGTCTATGTTTTATATACACCCACGCTTGACCTAAAGTGTCCCCCTATGTTTGAGGACCTTGATATAGTAGAGGGAAAAGTTATCACTCTCGCAGAGAGTGCCTCTAATAAATATATCTTTGGTAAGTTCTTCTTTACACAGAATTTTATTAGCTTAGATGTTAATAAACTTCTTTAGTTCATCGCTATATTCTTGAGCGCTTTTATATACAGCGTCTATATCTTCATCTATATAGAATTTATTATCTCGATAGAGAATCCTTCCGTTACAGATGGTCATTTTAACGCAGTCCTTACTCCCTGAAAGCATAAGGTTATTTACTATGTTATTAACTGGCTGCATCGCTGGATTAGTTAGGTCTATCTCAATAAGAGAGGCCTTTTGCCCTTCAGCGATATATAAAGAGTCATTTAGTCCCATAGCGAGTGCTCCGTTAACCGTGGCCATTTTAACTAGCTCTATGGGTTTAATCGCTGTGGGGTCACCACTAGAAATCTTTTGTAGGGACGCCACTAGCTTCATTTCATAGAACATATCAAGGGAATCATTAGAAGCAGGCCCATCTGTTCCTATAGCCACGGGAATATCCATATCGAGTAGTTTACGGACCGGGCACACTCCTGAGGCAAGCTTAGCGTTACTTCCCGCGCATGTCACTGGGATAATTCCCTTCTCTTTGATTATTTTATAATCAATATCCTCTAAGTAGTTAGCGTGATAGATAGCCCCTCCATCCTTAAATAGCCCTAGTGAATCTAAATACTGAAGTGGGGTCATCCCCTTATGAGCGGCTTTACAGTTACTGACTTCTGTTTTTGTCTCCGCGATATGAGAGAACATCCTCGAGGGATGCTCTTTAAAGTATTCCTGTCTAGAGGTTATATCTTCTTCACCGATTGTATAGACAGAGTGAACCCCTAAATTATAGGTTACTAGGGGTGAGTTAATCTTTTCTATATTATCTATATAGCCCTTATAGTCAGTAGCGCCGATAACTAAATGGAGCGGAAAATGCATATCGCCTGCGGCTTTAGCGATCATACATGGGAAATAATACATCTCACTAGAAGCGGTTATCCCTCCCTTTAAATACTCGAGGATTGCCACTTTAGTGAGGCAATAGACCGCCTCAGGAGTAAGATGCTCTTCCATTGGGAAAATAATCTTATTAAGCCAGTCCTCTAGCGTTAC
>JAJQAL010000025.1:0-1709 GCA_021203815.1 Coprobacillus sp.
TCGACCACTCCAATACCTCTCCAAGCGTTAGAGAGCATCTCGAAGGTATCTAATGTGACTTTATTCGTGGAAGTAAGAATACCATCAGTAGCCTTAACATCAGGCTCGGCATCGAGGTAATCTTTCACGAATTCATTCATAAGGTAAGCCGCGCTTTCCTTATGATTATCGTTATCGCTTATCGCGACGATATTCACTTTACGGGCGTAGGTACGTCCAAGCGTGTTATAGGACTCATCGAGGAGATACTGCTCGGTGAGGAGTTCACGGTAAATAGAAGGAATGATACTATCTTCGACATAGGTATAGGGGTCAGAGTAGCTCTCACTGTCCTCTAAGCCATAGTTAGACTGATAGTATTCTCTATGGAGGAGAGGGGTAGTCTCAATTCCTTCAATCTCATCAAAGACTTCCTTCTCATCGATATTTGGATAGATAAGAGACTCGGTGAGGTCACTTACCTCACTAGGAGAAGCCACTTTATTAAAGCTTCCATAGAGAGACATAAGGAGTTCTTTCTCCTTAAAGACGGATCTAAAGGAGTAGGAACCAGAGCTAATCGTGGAATACATGCTCTCAGAGATTCTCTCTTCAATGGTATCCCATTTGGCCACCACACGAGCGTATTCACCCTGACTTGGCTTAGCGTCTTCCTCGACCGGCTCCGTATCATCTCCAATACGGTTATCATCGTTATCCGTGGACCAATAGGCTTTGTGACCGATGATGAAATCATCGGTAACTGAGCTTACGCCTTTAACGTTTCCGTCTTCATCGGTGTGGGCCTTTATATCACTGACTACAGACTTAAGGGTTACTTCGTCACTATCTTTAGTGACCACTGCGTTATATGGTCCAAAGACGGATTTTGCGTATTCGTATAAAACGTCATCGAGTACGTCACTTGCAAGTGAGCCATCTCTTAAAGCGTCATAGACAACATTAAGAACGTTATTATAAACGTCTTCATATTCATCACCTTTTACGATAGGATCATCGTAGTCAGTAGTTTTAGCGACGATTTCATCACAAGCGGTTAGGCATAGGACGGATAAAGCGGCAATGCCTAAGGTTTTTAGTCCTCTTTTATTCGACATAGCACTTTCCTCCCTTCTCCCAGTCACTAGCACTTGTATAGCTTGAATCATTAGCGTGTTTGAAGCCGATGACGCAGCCGGTATCGACGAGTCTAGACTCGGTTTCTCTTTCCTCGGTTTGCGCCTCGAGCATCTCGAGGTATTCTCTCCAAGTATCATTAAGAGATTTCTCCGCGTCCCATAGATTCTTTTCTCTGGTGACTTTAATCATTCTCTCGATTTGATCACCGATATTAGTCTGACCTTCGAGAGTGTTATATTTAATTGAACCACTTTCAAGGAAGTATTCATAGAGTCTATATGAATAGGTGGAATCAAAGGAAGTGATAAGACTCTCCACGGAGTTCGCTCTCTCTTTATAGATTGATTGATCACTAGTTTCAAGAACACTAGTGACATAGGTTTTCTTATCTTGCTTTACGCCGTTCTCATCCGTATAGGTAGGATACTCATCATCTCCAGGAACGAAGGTAGTGTAGTATTCTTCAAGGCTTGGCTCACTTCCCTCGCCTTCGTTATAGTCATAGATTGACTTTTGAATAATCATGAGGTGAATTCCATATTCACTACGAACGCCGATGATGACATTACCCTCTTCATCGCAGAGGACTT
>JAJQAL010000025.1:1809-4613 GCA_021203815.1 Coprobacillus sp.
GTAATCACAAAGGCATTATGTAGATTTAAATATTCATTCCAAATAATATTTCTTGGATAAGAAGCGGTATTACCATCATTGACATCGAGTCCATTTTCATCTTTTTCGACGTCGCTATAGAAGTTAAGAAGATCGAAGACGCCATAAGGAACTTTTCCTAGTTCAATCTGTTCAACTTCATCTCTAACGGTTTCTACATCTTCATTAAGCGCGCTAGTAAACTCACCGCTGAGTCCAAGGCCGTCTTCAATGGCCTCGTTACCTACGGTATCTTCATGACTAGCGTAAACGCTATCATAAGCGTAAATACCGAGTTTAAATTCATTCACGAAGGATGTATTGGTATCCATAATACCGGCGTCACCATAGGCATCTGCGCTTCCAGTGTCCTCACTTAATCTATAAGCGATTTCACCAAAGGTAAGTGTACCTTGATTAAGCATGGTGAGAACGGTACTCATTCTTTCCGCTTCACTTTCAGTAAGGGTGCCTCTAGTAAAACTAGAGGATTCATCCGAGACATTTACGAGAATATGACGAATATGATAGGGGAATGAGCTTCTAGCAACGCTACTAACCGCTTCTCCCGCATCACTAACGCCGATGTATTCTTCTTTGAGTTCATCTACGTGATTATCGAAATACCAATCTTCGATTTCTTCTTTTTCGATGTTGTAGATGAAGTACTCAGTTAATTCATCTTCATCTTCTAGGCCAAGTCCTTCTAGGTAACTATCCCACTCCTTATCGTAGGATGAACTAGAATTAGTGGCGCTATCTTTACAGTCTTGTTTAGCTCCAAGGACGTTCTTATCGGCTTCAACCTTAATTTCGTCGAGATTTTTTGCACTATCGAGATCCCCTGGAGTTAAAACATAGCCGTTTTCAAAGACGTAACGAGTAAGAACTTCCATGATGGCGTTATAGAAGGTGGTTACACCATCTTCTGTGTTTCTATACTTCTCGTAAAAGTCATTTGTTATGAGCGCTATTTCTTCTCCGTTGTACCCTGTAAAGGACACAATTGCGGTATCCGATGGAGTGACATCACACGAAGTAAGACATAAAGCCGCAACACAACTTGTTATTAAAGCAATATTGCGTTTATTTCTTTTCATAGATTTGTCTGCCTCCTTTAAAATTCATAGCGTCTATATTCTATATATTTATGTTATTTATTGCAACAATAAAATTTATTTAATTTTATATTCGGAAATTCCCTCTATTGGACTATAATTTTAGGTGGCGTTAGTGCTTATGATTTCACAAATATTTTTTTAAAATGTAAAATAATAATGTAGGAAAAAAGGAAAGAGAAAATGGAATATTTACGTATTGAAGATCTTCATGTCACCGTGGAAAATAAAGAAATCCTTAAGGGAGTTAATTTAGTTATTAATGAAGGAGAAGTCGTCGCTTTATTTGGCCCTAATGGACACGGAAAGTCCACTCTCTTTCTAACCATAATGGGCCATCCTAATTACACCATTACTCAGGGCAAAATATATTTTAAAGGCATAGATATCACAAAGATGAGCACCAATGAGAGGAGTAAACTTGGTTTATTCCTCGGAATGCAGACTCCGGTAGAAGTTCCAGGCGTAGTTAACTCAGACTTTCTAAGAGCCGCGGTTAACGCAAGAAGAGATAAACCAATCTCCACTTATGAGTTCTATAAAAGACTCGATGCGGCGGTTAAAGAAGTCAAGATGTCTTTTGACCTTGCCACACGCGGACTTAATGAAGGCTTTAGCGGTGGAGAGAAGAAAAGAAACGAGATTCTTCAGATGGTCCTTCTCGACCCCGAGTTTATAATGCTCGATGAAATCGACTCTGGACTCGATATCGACGCGATTACGATTATCGCCGACTGTATCCACCGCCAGGCGGAGAAAGGGAAAACATTATTTGTTATCTCTCACTACGCGAGACTATTCGATCAGATTAAACCCACTCGCGCGGTGGTGATGATCGATGGAAGAATAGTCTTAGACGGCGGGGAAGAGCTCGTTACTAAAATCGATAATGAAGGATATGAATTCCTCTCCACTGACTACGGAATTGATATTGAGAAAAATGGCGAAGACGCACCGATGAACACGGTTTCTATCGGCGCTTGTGCGGTTAAGGAAAATGCCGGGGAATAGTTTTGTATTTAATGGTGTTACCTCATTTAAATCTATGGATGACTTTTTTCTTGTTAGCGAAAAAGATGGAGTCACCTATTTTGATATTATGCCTTCTCAAGAGCTATCAATAGTTCTTGATATAGAAAAACCCGGAAACTACTTTTTTCATGTCGAAAGAGACACGGTCCTCCACTTAGGAGTGATTGGAGATAAAACACTTGGCGTTCTTAAGATAAACGGCATAGTGGATGAGAACAGTGAACTCTATCTCTACTTTGCGGATTTCTCAAGTGAGAAAAATGACTTCACTTGGGAATTTGAACTTGCAGGAAGAAACGCGAAAGGGGTCTTTAAAGTGGCCTCCCTCTCTAGCGGGAAAGATAATAAGAAGTTTGATATCTTAGTCAATCACACCGGAAGCGGGACATATGGACTTACGGACTGTTACGGGGTGGCTAAGGATGATTCATTCTTATCCTTTTATGGAAATGGACATATCTTTAAAGGCAGAACAGATTCTAAAAGCGTTCAAAACTGCCGCATCATGGTGTTTGATGAAAACTCACACGGCGTGGTGAAGCCAGTTCTTCAGATTGATGATAATGATATCGAAGCCTCTCACTCCGCAATCCTCGGAAAAATTAATCCGGAGCAGATGTTTTATATGACTAGCCG
>JAJQAL010000025.1:4713-8452 GCA_021203815.1 Coprobacillus sp.
GAGATTAACGCTAACTCCCATCGAGGGGATTATGATATCGCCTATAATATGGACCAAGAATTACTCCACGCTCGTGAAGTAATTGCTCGTTTTATTAGCTGTGACCCAAATGAGGTTATCTTTACAAGTGGCACCTCTATGTCCCTTAATATGGTAGCGTATGGCTATGGGCTTAAGCATTTTAAAAAAGGCGATGAGATTCTTATTAGTGAAGCGGAGCATGCCTCTAATGTCCTTCCCTGGGGAAAGGTATGTGAACTTACGGGCGCGGTTCTCCGTCACATCCCGCTTACTATAGACGGGAGAATAACTCCTGAAAACGTAGAAAAATGCATGAATAAGAATGTCAAGATGGTCTCTCTCGCCGCAGTTAGTAATGTTTTAGGTAATTCTATTGATATAAAGGGAATAGCGGATGTTGTCCATTCCTATGGCGCTTTATTTAGTGTGGATGGGGCGCAGTCTGTTCCCCACACAAAAACGGACTTTAAAGGAGATGATATCGACTTCCTTTCCTTTAGCGGTCATAAGATGCTCGGTCCCACTGGAATTGGGGTTTTAGTGGGTAAATATTCTCTTCTTGAGGATATGGATCCCTTTTTAAGCGGTGGGGGAATGAATGATAAGTATGACATTAATGGATGCGCAACTTACCTAGCACCTCCCGCAAAGTTTGAAGCGGGCACTCTTAATCTCGAGGGAATATTAGGTCTTCGTAGAGCTGTGGAATATATAGAAGAGATTGGTATCGATAATATAGATGAATATGTAAAGTCACTTAAAAGATACTGCGTCACGAAATTAAAAGAGCTTGATAACGTGACGATATATAATCCTGATAGCGACTCTGGAATAGTAACCTTTAATGTAAACGGAGTCTTCTCTCAGGATGAAGCGAGCTATTTAAATAGTAAAGGTATCGCAGTAAGAAGCGGTGAGCACTGCGATAAAACCTTAGCGGACTATCTTGGTGTAACTGATACCTGTAGAGCGTCTTTCTATTTATATAACACGAAAGAAGAAATAGATTATTTTGTCGAAGCACTTAAAAATGGAGGAAATTTCTTAGATGCCTTCTTTGACTAATGACATGATGAGAGCGATTATTATGGATCACGCTTCTAATCCCGCTTTTAAGCATACCCCAGAGGGAGAAGGTTATGAGAAGGTTCATATGAAATCAGATAACTGTATCGATGATATCGATATCTATCTTAAAGTGGATGGTGATAAAGTAGTGGACGCTTCTTTTGAAGGAAGAGCATGCGCCATTAGCACTGCGTCCACTGATATCATGTGCTCCATGATGATAGGAAAGACGAAAGAAGAAGGTTTAAATCTCATCGAACAGTATATGCATATGATTCATGAAGAAGATTATGATAGTGAAATCTTAGAGGAAGCGCTTGCCTTCCAAAATACATCGAAACAAGCCGCGAGAATTAGATGCGCGACGATTGGCTGGAGCGCCGCAAAGGAAATATTAGATAAAAATGAGTAGTAAAGTAAAAGTAGAACATGAAGAGCTAAGAAGCGACGAGTATAAGTACGGCTTTAAAGATAAAGACGTCTCTATTTATAAGACCGATAAAGGTTTAAATGAAGACACGATTAGAGAGATATCTCGCCTTAAAGAAGAGCCGGACTGGATGCTTGATTTTCGTCTAAAGGCTTACCATACATTCCTTAACAGTAAAGACCCTGATTTTGGTGTGGATTTATCCGGTATTGATTACGATAGTTATACCTATTTTACTCGTCCTAGTGAGAAGGAAGTTCGCTCCTGGGATGAGGTTCCTGAGACTATTAAAAATACCTTTAATAAACTCGGTATTCCCGAGGCTGAACAGAAGTACTTATCCGGAGTGGCCACTCAGTATGAAAGCGAGATGGTCTATCATAACATGCTTAAAGAAGTAGAAGAGAAAGGAGTTATCTTCCTCTCTACTGATATGGGTTTAAAGCTCTATCCTGATCTATTTAAGAAATACTTTGGCACTGTGGTCCCAATGGGAGACAATAAATTTGCCGCTCTTAACTCCGCGGTTTGGAGTGGTGGCTCCTTTATTTACGTTCCAAAAGGCGTTCATTTAGATAAACCTTTGCAGTCTTATTTTAGAATTAATAATGAAAAAAGCGGTCAATTTGAAAGAACTTTAATCATCGTAGATGAAGGGGCTAGTGTCCATTATGTCGAAGGATGTACCGCTCCAATATACTCAAAAGACTCCTTACACGCTGCAGTCGTAGAGATTATTGTTATGAAAGGCGGTAAATGCCGCTACTCAACCATCCAAAACTGGTCTGATAATATCATAAATCTCGTAACGAAGAGAGCGGCGGTCTATGAAGACGGCATCATGGAGTGGGTGGATGGCAATATTGGAAGCCAGATGAATATGAAGTATCCCGCCTGCATTTTAAAAGAAAGAGGCGCAAAAGGGACCTGTATTTCTATTGCCGTGGCCGGTCATAACCAGGTTCAGGACGCTGGAGCGAGAATGATTCATGAAGCTCCCTATACCACGAGTAATATCGTTTCTAAGTCCATTTGTAAAAATGGGGGCGTTGTTAATTACCGCGGAACAGTGAGAATTAATAAGAAAGCGGAGTACTCTAAGTCTCACATTGAATGCGACACTCTTATCTTAGATGGTCTATCAGATAGCGATACGATCCCCACAAATCAGTGCGATAATAACTCCTCCTATATCGAGCATGAAGCGACAGTTTCTAAAATAAATGCGGAGCAGCTCTTCTATCTCATGTCACGAGGCATTAGTGAAGAAGATGCCACTCTCATGATTGTCATGGGCTTTATTGAGCCCTTCACTAAAGAGCTTCCTATGGAATACGCTGTAGAACTCAATCAACTCATCAAAATGGATATGACGGGGTCGGTCGGTTAAATGAAAAATAGCTATGATATTATCGTAGTTGGTGGCGGCCATGCAGGACTTGAGGCCGCTTTTTCGGCTGCTCACCTCTCTCATTCGACTCTTTTAATCACACTTAACTTCTCTAAAGTCGGAAATATGCCCTGTAATCCCTCTATTGGAGGGTCCGCTAAAGGAATAGTAGTAAGAGAAATTGATGCTCTTGGCGGTATGATGGGGAAAATAGCAGATATGAACTACCTTCAAATGAAAATGCTTAATACGAAAAAGGGGCCTGGAGTGAGATGCCTAAGAAGCCAGCAAGATAAACTTACTTATCCTAAAAATATGCAAAACGCCGTTAAAAACTGCGAAAATCTCGAATATATTGAGGCCATGGTGACTGATTTATTAGTGGATGGTAATAAAGTATATGGCGTTTTACTTGAAGACGGCACGAAGATTAATGCAAAAGCGGTGATCCTCACCACTGGGACTTATATGAATGCTCTCACCTTTAAAGGGAGAGAAACCCGTAAGGAAGGACCGGAAGGAGAGAGAACATCTTTAGGATTAAGTGAGACTCTTTCAAAGATGGGAATTTCACTTTATAGACTTAAGACTGGGACTCCTCCTAGAATAAAAAGAGACAGCATTGATTTCTCGAAAGCCAAGGTTGAACCAGGCACTGAAGGACACCTTGCCTTCTCTTATGAAACCGAGAAATTTATTCCGCTTGAGGAACAGATAAATTGCCACTTAATTTACACTACTGAATTAACCCACAAAATAATTAGAGATAACCTTGATAAATCCGCTTTATATAGCGGTCAGATTACTGGTGTTGGTCCTAGATACTGCCC
>JAJQAL010000008.1 GCA_021203815.1 Coprobacillus sp.
GATGTTCACACCATAGATCACTTCCTTTTTGGAGATAAATTTGTTTATCTCATAATCGACAGGTATTTTCATGGCGATTTATCTGGAAAAGGAAGAGATGGGTCACTTATTTTTGTTCCTAATAATGGGAAAAGGCAATATGTCACTAATCCCTTTGGTACTCTAAAAGAGTACACCTCTACTATAGAAAACTTGACAAACTTCCCAAATTCGTCAATTATAGGTATTGTTCTTGTAAATGATGATTGCAAAGTTGCAATCATGAATGAATCTGAACAGTTCTTTATTGCGAACAGAAGCGATTTAGCTAGTCTAGTAAAGGATATTGAATCTCGGGATAGTGAATATCTCTATGAAGATCAGCTCTCACTCAAAGTGAAAGAAATCGCTAGTATGAATCTAAATGAAAGGAAAGGCAAAACAAATGAGCGATAATTACAGCGATATTATCGATAATGATCAGCTAACGAACACAAATTTATGGCGTTCCGCTATGAATATTTATCGTGGTCAATGGGCAACTAACTGGATTTTGTCCTTTATTTTCATTTTGGTAACCTGTGGAATTCTTCTAATTGGGCTTTATAGTTACACGATTATTCTCATTTTTGTTTTAATTCCGCTTATAATTTTGCCTCTTTTCTATGCCACTTTAAGTGCTCATTATAAAGTCTATAAAGAAGGGGCCAAGATTACCTTTCAAAGCTTTTTCTCAGATTTTGCAGCCTTTTACAAAAGAAGCAGCAGAGGAACGTTTAGTTTTTGGAAGTCTTTCCTCGTTTATATAGTGGCTTATTTAATTTGCGAAATTCTATTCCAATATATTGCTCTACTTGTTTGTCAAAGCATTGATGCTGAAGTTTTCTCTGAGATGAATACTCTTCTTGGAACGATAGAGACTAGCTATCCTACATTTGGAGAAGTTTATGATGTCCTTGGAGATGAATGTTATAGGATGTACATGACCTATCTTGCGGTCGCTATGATGCCCACAATGGCGATTCCAGTTATATTCTTTATCTTTGTTGTCTTTAAATCTTCGCTTTCAATTTATTATAGACAGGCTCATCCCGCCGTTAATCCCTCTTCGGTTAATAATACCTTCCAAATGACTTTAAGAAATAATAAGACTCCATATCGAAAAGACCTATGGTCAATGATTGGACCTATTCTGGGATTATATGTAGCTGGGTATGCTATTACCGGTGTTCTACTTCTTATTTTTATGGATAGTTACGGCGGCTATTACTATTACCCATCTATTCTTGGTATTGTCGGTGGGTTTGTTGCTATCTTCTTCTTTATGCCTTTTTATATGCCGGCGTCGGTATCATTCTATGAGAAATGGCAGAAAGAATATGACAACTCGAATTTAAGATATACCGCTATGATGGCGGACCGTTTTGCTCAGCAAGCTCAGATGGCGGAGCAGCAGAGAAAGATTATGGAAGACCAGATGAGACAGCAGGGAATAGACCCTGATGACTACCGTAACCAGAATAATAATCAGGAGGAATCTCCTAATGATAATAATGGTGATGATGGTCCGAGTGGTTGTAGTGATGACGGAGGCTTCTGGTCTAACTAAAAAAAAAGAGACTAATGTCTCACTAATGGAGCAGGTGACGGGAATCGGACCCGCGTATCTACCTTGGCAAGGTAGTGTTCTGCCACTGAACTACACCTGCAATCGCAGTATGATTATTATAGCAAAATAGACAAAATATGCAATATAAAAAAAGAAAGGAAATGTATGACAACTGATAAAGAACTTGCTGATCTTATCTTTCCAGATGTCAGTGAAACTATTGATGATTTAGAGGCTCGATATCCAGCGAGAAATTTAAAAGAGGGCGCGGAAGTTACAAGGTTTGCTCCATCTCCGACCGGTTTTTTACATACCGGTTCTTTATTCACTTCTATGGTTTGTCGTAAGGTAGCCACGCAAACAGGCGGGGTCTTCTTTATTCGCTTAGAAGATACCGACACAAAAAGAGAAGTAGAAAACTCAAGAACCATCCTTTTCGAACAATTAAAATCATTCAATATAATCCCAGATGAGGGATATTTTGGAAATGAAGAAAAGGGTTTATATGGTCCTTATGTTCAATCAAAAAGAGCAGATGTTTATAAAGTAGTTATTAAACATTTAATAGAAATTGGACGCGCTTATCCTTGCTTCTGTACGCCAGAAGAACTTGATGAAATAAGAAAAGAACAAGAGGAAGCAAAATTATTAACTGGGTATTACGGCCAATTTGCAAAGTATAGATTTATCTCAAATGATGAGCGAAAAGCCCTCATTGAAAGTGGAAAACCCTACGTAATCCGCTTTAAATCACTTGGAAATCATGTTAAAAAAATCAAAGTTCACGATTTAATTCATAAAGATTTTGATATTGCTCAAAACGATTTAGATATTGTTATCTTTAAAAGCGACGGACTCCCTACTTATCATTTTGCGCATGTTGTCGATGATCATTTTATGAGAACCACCACTGTTATCCGTGGCGAAGAGTGGATTGCGTCTCTTCCAATTCATTTAGATTTATTTGAAGCATTAGGTTGGGAACCTCCTAAATATGCGCATATCCCGCTTATTCTTAAATTAGATGAGGAGGGACATAAACGTAAATTGTCTAAGAGACTTGATCCTGAAGCCGCTGTTTCATATTTTATTGAGGAGGGTTATCCTAGTGAAGCTGTCATTATGTATCTAATGACTATTGCTAATACCAATTTTGAGGAATGGATTTTCCAGCATCATTTCAAAGACATGGATCAATTTGAATTTTCTTTTGATAAAATGTCGTCGGACGGCTCGTTATTTGATATTAATAAATTGACTTTCTTTTCTAGAGAAATCCTTGCGAATTACACTAAATCTGAAATTACTGATGCGATTTTAGAATATGCAAAGAAGTATAATAAGGATTTAGAAACCCTCATTGAAAACGACCGAACCTACTTTGAGGAGATTATGAATATAGAAAGGGAGAGAGACAATCCCCGAAAGGACTATGATAAATACTCAAATATATATGATTCTGTTGGCTTCTTCTATGACGAAATATACGGTGATTTAATTTCAAATCCCTCTATTCTCCCCTTTAATCATGAGAAATTTAGCAATTCTATTATAAAAGAAGTGCTCCAGGCCTTATATGATAATATCAATTTGCCAGATGAAGAAAGCGACTGGTTTGCTAATATTAAGAAAATAGGTGGTAGTATTGGTTTTGCGGAAAATAATCGCGCATTTAAAGAGAATCCTGATTTATATAAGGGAGTTGTCGCCGATGTAGCGGAAATTTTAAGAATTACGCTTACATGTAGAAAAAACTCCCCCAATCTTTATTATGTTATGAAAGTATTGGGGTTAGAACGCAGTAAACAAAGAATTGCACATATGATATCTTTGTTATAGAATAATCCTGTGGTCCCATGGTCAAGAGGTTAAGACGAGACCCTCTCAAGGTCTAATCCCCGGTTCGATTCCGGGTGGGATCACCAAAAACTATTCAAAAAAAACAAAAAAGGCCATACATACTAATTAAAAAATTTAAAAAAAATTTAATTTTAAAAATTCGAAAAAAACCGCAATTTCCATACAAAAAATTTGATATTAAAATTAAAGTTAGAAACTGCGCTTTTTTTAATAAATTTTCTTTTGCATTACGCGCGAAAACAATTAAAATATAAAACATAAAGGAGATTCTATTTATGGAAAAAGAAAAGAAATCTAAATCTTTACTAATAATTGGTTTAATTGCTTTATGCCTTGTTGTTGTTTTTGTAGTTTTCTATTTCTTACAATATCTATTCCTTGCTGAGGAAGGTGTAGGATTTGTTGATTACTTAAATAATGTCCAAGTAAAACAAATGACCGATTACTTCCAATTTGGAGGTACGAGTTATGAGTGGGGCGATCTCTGGGCAAATACAAATTTACTTGCCGGATATCTCACATTACTTGTGTGCGTAATCCTTCTTATTGTTTCTATAGTAATGGCCTGTGTTAAAAAGAATGGCTGGGTCTTATTAGGATGGCTTCCAATCTTAGTCCTCACTGCTGGTGTCTTCGACATGGCAGGAACAATTGAGGTTCCAGGATTCATGTCATTCATTGTTACTAACATTAACGACTTTAGAGATGGTGCTGAGGGTCTTACCGCATTAAGATTCTCTTACTTCCTTATTGTTCAAATTATTTACGCTCTTGGTTGTCTCTTTGCAGCAGTTTACTGGATTATGTGTTTAGTCCGTACTTGCAAGAGACCAGTTGGGGCTTTCGATGAAGAAGTCGAGCTCGAAGAAGAAATTGAGCTTGAGGAAGAGAATCCATTTGATTCCTTCACCGACAGCGAAGATGTTGAGCCTGAGCCAATTCCACTCTTTGTAGCGGAACCTGAGGCTGAAGTCGAAGAAGTTGCCCCTGTTGCTGAGAAAGTCGCTGTTGCTCCTGAAGCTCCAGTTGAGGAGACTGTTGCTCCTGCTAGTGCAACCGATGAACTCATTGAGATGTTAAAAGAAGTCGTTAGAGAGACTGTTAAAGAGGAGCTTGGTCATCCTAGTGAGGGCGAGCCTCATCATCACACCAGTGCTGTTGGTGGACCTCTTGTTGTCCAGTATTTCAATGGACCAGTTCCAACTAACGTCATTCCCCATCATGCGCATCATGAAGGCGGCCACGAACACCACGAAGGTGGAGAGCCACACGAAGGAAGTTGCGATGATGATGAACATCATCCATGTGGTCCCTACGAACAGCAATTTGTCGATCCTAATGTCACCCCAATTGTGGTAAATATTTACCCCAATGGTGAAACTTGCGTTTCTGATTATGAGGAGGAAGAGGTTTGTGAGCCTGCGCCAGAGCCAGCTCCTGCAGCTCCAGTAAAAGCTGCAAAGCCAAAACCCACCCCCGTCAGAGAAACAGTTAGTGATGAAGTTCCTGTTGTAGGACCTGTCGATGACAGTAAGATTGTCCGTATTCCATTCCAGACTAGAATAGTCGCCGCGGAAAAGGACATGAAGGACAACTATAATGTCCTAAAGAACACCATTCTCTCTTATGGTGTGAAATCCCGTGTGTCAAACAGTGGTGATACATTCCGTCTCCACCGCAAGACCTACATTAAGATTACCATTGCTGGTAAGAGCCTAAAGCTCTACTACGCTCTTGATCCTCGTGATTATGCGGAAAGCACAATCCCTGTGCAAGATGCTGGTGATATTGCCATCTATCAGGATATTCCACTTGTGTTCAAAGTGAGATCTCCTCTCTCCCTTAGAAGAGCCATTGTTCTCATCAATGAGCTCATGGAGAAGAATGATCTCGAGCAAGGAGAAGTCCATCAGATAGATTGGGTTAAAAGAATTGCTCAAGGCCAATAACTAGTTAAGTCTTAATAAACAATTAATCCCTCCTAGTGAGGGATTTTTTGTATGCTTTTTATTTAGAAAGTATATAATATAAAGCATGCCAAACATTAGAAAAGACGATCCACTTGAAGAAAGAGGCGAACAAGACCACAAGTTCGACATTCATAACAAAACCGATAGAGGTATTCTTATTACTATTATTGTCATTGTCCTCATCGCTATTGCTTTAATCGTTTTAGCGGTCTATGGTTACTATAACTGGAGAGTCTACGATGTCTAAAGATCCTTACCGACATGGCATCATCGTTTTAGATTTTATAAATAGTGAGAAGCAGAATTTTCTCCTCGAGATGTGCTCTTACTTTTTTTATATGCCCCTTGATGTCGTTTTCCTCGCTGGTGATGACTTAGATGAGGACGAGGAAGAAGAGAGTGAAACTATAACGGAAGTCGAAATTGACGAGACCTATTACTACGAAAAAGATGTCTTCTTCTCCCTTATGGACCGACTTGAAGAGCTTAAAGGAACTCTAGAAGAAGGAGACTCCTATGAAGTGATTCTTCCTATGGATTTAACTAGTAAACAAAGAGAAATGTTTTACCGACACATGCCCTTCCCTTTTTGGGAATATAGCGCTATTGTGATTAATTATCTTGCGGCGAACGCGAAGGGCGAGATGAGTGAGGTTCTCGTTGAAAGAATGTTTAGTGAAATTAGTAAAAGAGAAGCCCATACCTACGCAGAAAGTACGCGTATGGCTAATATCGCCATTAAAAGAGAAAAGAACTACCTAAAAAATAGTGAAGAATATCTCGTCCCGATAATCGAGTCAAGAAAGAATAAGATTCTTAAATATTATAATAGTGATATCCCAATCATCGCTTTAATCGGCTATCCAAGCGCGGGGAAATCGACGCTTTTTAATAATCTTCTTTCTAGTCTTACTGGAGTTAAAGCGAAAAGAGAGCCCTTTACTATTGAGCCTAAATATAAGCATATAAAAAACTTCCGTTATCCCGATTTCTATCTCATGAATGGAACCGGGCTTATTATCTCGGAAGCGGATTTTATTTTTTCTAATTTAGCCCCTTACTACGAAGAATACGGCTACGCTGATCTCGTGGTTAATATCGTTGACACCACAAACGCTGATTATCTTAGTATTATTACTAATAGTGAGAATTTCCTTAAAGAGAGACAAGTTAATCCCCATCAAAAAGTCGTGCATCTCCTTAGTAAATCAGACTTAGAAAACTCGGTTATAAGAAAAATACCCCGCTCTAACGAGCTTCTTATCTCCCTTGCTAATAGCGATGACACCGATGATATATTAGCCTTTATATTTTCCGAGCTATATAGCGAGTGGCCCCTTCTTCATCTATTTCTTCCCTACGAAGTAAGTAAAGAAAAACTCTTTAAGCACGCCTATGTTACCACGCTTGAAGAAAAAGAAAACGGCTACGAAGTAACCGCTTATCTTAATCCTAAGTATTTAAATCTATATAATGATTATATCGTGTAGCCCCTTTTAGTGAGCTCCTCTACGTATTTAGCGTATATATCCCTAGTCACCTCTTCGACATTTTGCGTCTGTGAATTCACTCTAAAGTCGACACTTGGGATTTTTTCTTCCGCAAAAGCGGTGCGGTCGTGGACGATTCGGCCTCTAGCGTCCTCGACATTATCCCCTCTTAGCATCATCCTTTCAAATCTCACCTCTTCAGTGGAGTCGAGATAGAAGGTAATAATAGTGGGGTCAGATAGGGCCATATAGCTTTTTAGTCCTTCAGGGTCAATAACCACGGAGGTATATAGGTCTATTCCGTCTTTTGTACTTCCATAGTAGTTATTATTAAATTCAGTGTATTCAATGAATTTATCATCATAGATCATTTCTAAAAATGTCTCTTTACTAACGAAGTGGTAGTCCACGCCGTCGACCTCTCCACTTCTTTTTTCTCTTGTCGTCGTCGTGATGACTTTTTTTATTCCAAAAAAATCGAATAGCTGCTTGGCTACCTCTGTTTTCCCTGATGCACTTGCTCCCGCTAAAACAATCATTTTCTATGTCTTTTCCTTACTTTATAGGTAAATTATAAACTTTTTTAAACTTTTTTAAATTTTTTTTACCAAAAAAGCCACTTTTCGCTAATACATATAAGTAGGAGGTAAATTATGGCAAAAGATAATTACAAAGAAATGATCTCCATCATTAAGGAGATATCGATAACCTATTTCTTCTATCAGGATAGGGTAAGAAGAAGTAATAACGGAATGCTAGGTTCCACTAATTTAGAAGACGCTAAATCTTATATTCAAAATACGAATCAGGCTTTTAATCAATTAACTGATGAAGAAAAGGACATCATTAATAATGAGTTCTTCTACCAAGACTACGCTGATTGGTGGATTAAAAAATATTCGAGAGGGGACTTCCAAAAGAAAAAGAAGATTGCCATGCATCAATTTATTAACTATTTCAGTGAGGTGAATAATGCTAACTAGTGTGGCGGTGGCCCTTACTTTATTAACGGTTATGCCTTTAACGATTCTTGAATTTCCTGGAGGAGATGGCGACGGTAGTTCAACGTATAACCCATATAAGAATATTTCTATATATTCGAGCATAATTGGACCGTATGAGGGTCAAGGGGGCGATGATATGACTTGGACCGTTGTAAATCCTAATAAAAGTGGTTCTGAGTCTCTTACAGTATACGCGGATTTAACAGAAACAGTGACGGTGGGTAATACGACCCATAACGGGAGAGCAGGAATTGATCACCGAGAGGATAAAATAACTATAAAAGTCGGAGGTGAATATACGTGGGACTTCTATTTTGACTATTTCAATGAAGGCACAAAATTATACGGCAATACAATAACGGTTGATTTTAATCTTTATGAGAGTGCCACTGGCACCACCCCAGCCTATCAAAAAACAGAAACATATACTATCTACGATGTTGAAACCCGTGAAATAGCGTCGTCATTTAGCCCCATTCAGCGATATTATCAGTATTACAGCAATACGGCATACATGGTTAAAAACGAAAGCTACGCCTTTTCCTCATCATATGGCTATTTATTCCTTAATGGTAATACACTAGATATTGATTTTGATTTTACCTATAACCCAGGAGGCCTTCCCGTAGATACCTTTACCTGCGAAGAAGCCTATATATTAGTGAATGACTATGGGAATGTATATCCCTATATGAGTAAAAACGAAGGAGATTCGTCCTTTAGAATTGAACTTGATACATCTTACAATCAATCCACTAACGAAGTCTCCCTTTCAATTAAGGACGGACTATACTATGTTAACCCAAATAGTCTTCAAATGTATGACACTTCAACATACGGAACATCTTCTAAATATCAAAAAACAAAGGATTTCTATATGCCTGTTGGGAAAGCGGATAAAGCTAAAGAAAATACATACCGACTCGTTTTAAATGGATGTGGATATAATAAAGTAAATTTATATAAAGATTTAGATTATTATCCCGAAAAGGACTATTTTAGCTCTAACTGTAATACATCTAATTACTGCGTTATAGGTAAAAAAGGATGATTAATTTATTTGTGGCTATTCTCTTCGCCTGTATGTGTAGTGAGTATTTCTATATCTACTTTCAGACGAATACACTCTCCAGTGCGATGGAGAATATGCCACTTTCTATCATCGCGGTAAGCACTAATAATCTAGAAATCCCTTATATCGAAAAAGATGTCTTAGAGGACAATGTAAATACTTATTTTATGACAACGATTGGCTCGTTTTATGAAAAATGCGGAAATGATGAAGAGAAGGTCTTTTATACCTATGGTAATTACCTCGATGATAAAGAAGAAAAACCGCAGCTAGTTACTGTGACCTTATCGTGTGATATCTCTTCTCTTTGGTCTTTTTCTAAAAGCATGACTTACGAAATAGTAGGAGGTGAATAATGGTAAATAAAGCGGTGGAATATATGGAGCATTCCTTTCTATCCTCTCTCCTTCTTTCCCCATCCGTTACGGATATCTCATATAACGGGAAAGACCTATATTATATGGATAACTTTAAAGGGAGACAGAAAGCGGATTTTAAGGTCACTCGTGAGCAGGTTGATAGTTTTATCCGACAGCTCTCAAACTACACTCAAGAGCAGTTCTCCTTTACTAATCCCATTCTCGATATCTCTTTATCTAGATATCGAATCAGCGCGATTCACCACACAATTAGTAAATATTTAAATGAAGATGTCACCACTTTTTCTATCCGTATCGGAAGAAAAGAACTACAAATCACCGATAATTGTTCCTTTTTTACGCCGCTTGCAAGAGAGCTACTCGTGCATGCGCTTAATCTTAGGATTCCAATTATCATCGGTGGAGAAACCTCTTCCGGGAAAACCGAGCTTCAGAAGTATCTTATCTCAAAGCTTCCCGCAGCGGAGAGAGTCATCGTCATTGATCAGGTCTTAGAGCTCGATTACTGTCACGAGTATTCCGCTTGCGACATCACGCTTTGGAGAGTGGATTTTAAAAGGAGCTGCACCTCTATGGAAAATCTACTAAGCACTGCACTTCGTAATAATCCCGACTGGATCATAATCGCCGAAACGAGGGGCGTCGAGATGATTAATATAATCCAGTCACAGATGACTGGCCACTCTATTATTACGACAGTACACGCAAGTGACGTTTACTCTATGCCGGAAAAGATCAGCATGATGGTGATGAACGGAGATAAAAAGCTCGATTATAGTAATGTGCTCTCCGACGTATACTATAACTTCCCGCTTTATGTATACGTCAAAAAGAAAGAAAGAGGAGGGAAAATATCCCGCTATATCTCTGAGATTATGGAGGTAAGTAAAACGGGGGAGAAAAATATCCTCTACCAAAATAACGGGGATGGACCAATTTATCACAAATTGATGAAAAATAGTCCACTTTTAGAGGATATTCTTGATTGTTCGGACTCGTTTTACGAGGCTTTTATGGGGGAGAATGATGAAAAATAATTATCTAATTTATATTCTGGTTTCCCTTCTTATTGGAGTGGTGTGTTATCTCTCTATTAACCAGCTTTTCCTCAGTGTCGCTATCGCTCTTATATTCCTTCTCTATTTCATCATTAGAACCCAGAGAGTAATCAAAAAGGAAAAGCATAAGCAGGATAAGATTCATCTTGCCTATAACATCATTAATAATACGATTACCTCAATCTCCGTTTATCAAAACTCCACAAACGGGATTGAGAAAGTATTTGAGACCTTAGACTTATCTAAATTTAAAGAGATTGGCGATTTATCGCAGATGAGCGGGTCCGAGAAACTTAAGTTTCTCTCTACCTTCTTTAATCTCCCGATTTATGAGGCCTTTCTCAATGTCATCCAGCTCTATGAGGATAACGGAGGTAATATCCTCGATATGAGTGAATACATTCTCGATGAGATCAAGCAGATTGAAATAAGCGTCACTTCTTTAAATAAGTATAACCGCTCCAAAATGATTAGTATTGGTTCATTATGGGCTTTTGCTCTAGTAATTCCAGTCTTTATCCGTTTTGCGCTTACTGATTTCTACTCGTCTCTAGTGGCCTCTTCCGTTTATATCATTGGGATAATCGTAGTCTTTGGTCTTCTTCTATTTACGATTGAATATATAACAATCCGTATCACAAAGCAGCGTATTAAGGGGGTGGATTCATGAAAAAGCTATTTCATCGAAGAAAAAATAAAGAGGAAGAGTACACAAATGAAGGAGAGTACATAGATGGTAACACCACCGAAGAAAGAGGATCTGATAAACGCTTCTCCTTTAGAAGAAAAAATAAAGACGAAGACACTGATACTAATAAAAAGAAGAGCAAATGGGCTCTCCCTGTCTTCGGTAATATTCTTATTATTGGTGTGGGCACCGTCTTTACAGTCCTTTATTTCTCCTATACTGAGCTAATTATCTTTGTCCTCATCTTAGCTATCTTTGACTACTGGCTCTATTCTTCAAGAGCGGGTAAAAAGCAGAGCCAAGAAGAACTCCATAGCGAGGAATTTGTCTCTCTTCTTACCTATATTCAAATCTATATTGTAAATGGAATAAACGTCTATCAGTCATTTCAGCTTTCAGAAGCCTATCTCTCGGATTGGATGAGAGATAAAGTGGACCGACTCCTCTCCGACATCGATCAAGATAAAACCGTGGAGCCCTTCCTTAATTTTGCTTCTAATTTCACTGAGCAACACTACGAAGATATTCTTATCGTTTTATATCAGATGGTTGATCAGGGAAATGAGAGCACCTATATGAGTAAGTTTCTTACTCTCTTTACTAAATTAAATGAAGATAGCCGTAACGCTTCATTTGAAAAGAATCAAAGAATTATTAACAGCGCCTCTAGTTTTCCAATGATTGGAACCGCTGTCTTCACCATTTGTTTAACATTTGGAATTATTTCTATGCTAGGAGATATGATGAGTGTCCTCTAATGTTGGTTTAATTTTATCGCTTCTATTTGTCGCTATCGTCTTTTTATTCGGCGCGGATCTTATCACTCTTCAAGCGGCTTATACCGCCCTAGAGAATACGGCAAACGATATCGCTTTCGATATCATGTGGAATAGTTCATTTACTAAAGATGATGAAGCTGATTTAATCGCTTCGTTAAAGGAGGATGGCATTACTTACACCACAATTGACAGCTGTAAAACTGATGTCTGTGCCTATGGTGAAACAGTTTCCTTTAATTTATCGCGTACGATTGATTTATTTCTATTTTCAAATGATATGACAATCTCAGTTTCAAGAAGTGCTGTCCTTGGATACTATGGAAATTAATAAATATCTAAAAGAAAGGAGGATTTATGAGCGAACTAAATGGTCAAGTATTAGGTTTACTCCTCGTTGTCGCGGTCTTCGCCGCGATGGTACCAACACTTATCAGTCTATTTAATGGAATGGTTGAAAATGTTGAGGACGAGATTACTTCTCTATATGACGCAGATGGACATCTAATAACCACATATGGTACAGACGATGATGATGATCCACCCGGTGAGTCAAAGATATATCTCATCTCTGATTTACTCTCATTCTAATTATTAAACTATTATCAATTTGCCCGCCAAAACACCCCTTTTGGTTCCCTACCTCTATTCCATCTATTTCTAATAGGCGGGCAAATGGTATATATGAAGACTAAATAGTCACACCGCTCTATTTAGTCTTTTTTAAATATTTATAAAGATTAATCTTTATATATATTTGTAATTTAGCAAGAAAATGATAAAATATTTTACAATGAAGAGGATATTACTATGAATATTGATGAAATTCTATCTTCAATTCTCTCTAAAAGAGTGGATATCAGCTCTATTAATGATAATAGCGTCCTTAGTGACCTCGGCCTTGATTCCCTCGATTTAGTAGAAGTTATGATGGAAATTGAAGCGGAACTCAATGTGGAGTTCTCTAATGAAGAGATTTTAGCGATTAAGACAATTAAAGATGTGAAGGCTCTAATTAACTCAAAGGTGAGTTAATACTCTTGCACTTTTACTTCTATTTTGCTAATATCTATTTTGCTTTATAGGGATGCCTACTTAGCTCAGTCGGCAGAGCAATCGGCTGTTAACCGATCGGTCGTGGGTTCGAGTCCCTCAGTAGGCGCCACTCTTGGCCAGTTGGAGAAGCGGCTTAACTCATCACCCTTTCACGGTGACATACACGGGTTCGAATCCCGTACTGGTCACCAATAAAGCATAATTAATAAGGCCCGTGCCTTATTTTTTATTGCTTTTTATATCCTAATTTCTAAAATATTTAGTTATGAAAAAATGTCTTACGTTACTCTTAATTATTCCTTTACTCGTCTGTGGATGCGCTAAGGAAAAAGATGTTAATAGTGATACTAGTGATGTAGGAGATAGTTTTATTAGCGACTGGACTAATCCTGGTGACTATTTAGGCGGAAATGGCACAGTGGAAGATTTACCGATTGAAGCCCAGCTAGAAGTTAGCGAGATGGAAAATGTAATTGAGGCAAATACATTCGAAATAGAAGAGCTTGATACCAGTAAAGTATCAGAGGACGCTATTGAATACACAGATAAAATTAAAGATGATAACAATTATGTTCTCCAAGGGGATATAGATTCGCAAATAGAAGTAGGCTCAAAAGGCAAGGGCGCTCATATATATCTTAATGGAGTTAATCTAACTTGCTCTAAAAAAGCGATGGATATCGGCGGTGATATCACTCTTGTATTAGTCGATGGCACCACGAACTATATAACTGCCACTGATGAAAGCGGGAAAAACTGTATTGATGGTGATGACGCTTCAATCACTATTTTAGGTAGTGGAACACTTATCATTAATTCAACTAAAAAAGGCATAGTTTCTGATAAAGATATTGTGATAGGGGGTTCCCCAGTAATTGAAATAAATAGCGTGGAAGAAGGAATTCAGGCTAAAGGTCAGCTATATATTGCAGGTGGAACCTATAAGATAACAACAGAGGAACACGCTTTAAAAGGCTATAGTGTTACTATCTTAGGTGACACCAATATAGAAACAGAAACCACTGATAAAGACGGAATCCACGCCGAAATGAAAGATGATGTTAGTGAATTTACTTATGAAGATGGATATGTCTATATAGATACAACTGGTTCAATCTCCCTTACCACAACTGGATCAGGAGACGGGATTCAAGCGGATACCTTTGTATATATAAAGAATGGTGACTTTAGTATAACCACGAATGGAGGAGCGCCTAAAAGCGCTAGCTCATCTACCGCTAATAGGGGAGACGGTAAAGCCATCAAAGCGGGCACTATTGATTATGAAATTGATAATGCTGAGTATGAACTAGATTCTATTTATGATTATACGATTTGTATTTTAGGGGGAAGCTACGATATAAGCGCAAATGACGACGGCCTCCACTCTAACGGAAAACTCTATCTCGTTGGAGGGGACTATACAATTAAAACAGGAGACGATGCTATCCACGCAGAAACGGATCTTATAGTAGTGGGCGGTACTATTTATATTGAAGAGTCTTATGAGGGCGTAGAAGCCCAAGTAATTCAAATAGATGGTGGAGTTTTATCGGTTGTTGCTACTGACGACGGGATAAACGCCGCCAGTGTTAAAGGAGCCCAAGCGGATAAAAACTGCCAGATTATTATTAATGATGGTGTAGTCTATGTGGATGCTCAAGGAGACGGAATGGATTCAAATGGCTATATTTATATTAACGGCGGATCTCTAGCAATAAACGGACCATCAAGTAATATGGACGCCGCGATTGATAGCGAGTACGGAATTCTTGTAACGGGCGGGAATTTCCTCGCCTGCGGTTCACTTGGCATGGTGGAAACCCCGGCCTCTAATTCTACGCAGTATGTCATTAGTTTTGGTGCTCAAAGCTCTATTAGTAGTGGGACTTATGTCTCTATAAGAGATAAAAGCGATAATGAAATAATTGGACTAACCACAGCGAGAAGCTACCGCTCTATCATGTTCTCTTCTCCTAGTCTTAAAAAAGGTGAAACATATTATATCTATGGAGGCGATAAACTTTTAGTTGAGGCCACTATTAGCGGGATTATTACAAGTGTTGGAACCACGAGAACCTCTGGAGGAGGAGGTACTCCAGGTGGCGGTAATATGATGCCGCACCGTTAAAAAGCTAATAAAAAAGTGAGTATTTGCTCACTTTTTATTTAATCTGCTAAGATTTCTTTAACGCTTTCTATCCAGTAGTCGATATCTTCTTCTTTACTCACCATTCCTTTTTTCATATCAAACTGGAAGAAACCTTCTCCTTTTACCTCAGAGCCCACACATAGTTTTTCAATCTCTTCAAGGGACTCTCCTCTATCACTTCCACTGGTAATAAAGGGAATAATTAGTTTACCAGTTAAATCATATTCCTTTAAGAATGTCCTTGTCGTTGGTGGAATGGTATACCACCAGACTGGTGTTCCAATTATAACCGTATCATAATTATCAAAATTAATAGTGCACCCCTTTATATCCGTGCATGGTTTATCTTTTTGATTATTTCTTGTTTGATTAATTAGACCATTCACATCTTTTGTATATTCCTTAAGAGGAGTTATTTCAAAAGAGTCTAAACCTAAACGAGCCTCTAATTTAGAGGCAATATATTTCGTATTTCCTGAATATGAATAATAAATTAAAATAGCTTTTTTCATTGAACTATACTTTTTTTAATTTTATATCAATAGTTCCATATGGTCGATAAATAAGTGTATTTTCGTCTTCCCTCGTCATTTCAAAAATGCCAACAAAATTGCGGGGAACGACATATTTAAAATATCCAGTTAATCGGTATTCCTCTTCGTTATAATCGAAGACAAATCTCCATGCTTTTCTACTTCCATTATATGAAATGTCATCTATTTGTAAGGAATCATACACCGATTCATTATTAGCATATAAATCCACAGCATAGAATACTTTGCCTTTTGTAATGCCTTTTATATCTCCATTTGGTGTATCCTCATCCCACTTTGTTACTTCTAGTCTTAAAGTAGATATACTCTGATCTCCATAATTTAAATCATCTATTTCCCAAGTCCCTTCTTTTATAAAACCTCTCGCAGGATTATTAGAGCCCCAAGGATTATTATCACACGCACTAATAGTAATTAGAGCCAGGCAGGATACAATAACAAAATATTTAGGGATTTTCCTACTCATTTTCCCAAGCCGTCCTTACTAGTGTTATTTCTTTTGATTCAATACGCGAATCGTTTGAATTATGAGTGGTGCTAAAAACACTATAATCACCAATAGAAAAGGTCATATTAATTTCGTCTAGAGACTGATTTTCTTCTAGTTCTGTTTCTAATTTATAGAGGTATGTTCCATCATTCCAAGATATATTGGTTTGTGGAATAAAGTTGTATGTAAACTCTTCAGATTCATCCTGTCCAACTGGAACATCGTTTAACCAAATAGAGTAATTAAATATCGATGAATTTTCGCTACTATATAGTCCATATTGCAATCCAGTTTTTTCACTTATAACAAGTTTTATATTATTGATTAACAAATTGGTTTGTTCGAAATATATATTATTTGCTTCCCACACCCCTTGTTCTTTTATATGCTGGTGATAACCTTGCCAGCAGCCACTTAAACAGACCACCATAAGTGGTAAATATCCTAGCAATACTAACTTATTAGTAATTATTTTTGTTGTTATTTTCATGCTAGTTTCCTACTTTAATGCTAAGCGTTTGTTTAAATGATGGTGTAGGGATATATTCAATCAGTATTATTGTCAATTTTTTTTGCGTGGCGGAGGAAGAGGGGTTCGAACCCTCGCGCACTGTGACATGCCTACGAGCTTTCCAAGCCCGCCCCTTCAGCCTCTTGGGTATTCCTCCACTAACTAGGTATTATACCAAATTATATATAATTTACTAAATATTTCATATAAAATATGAATATGCGTGAATTCACTATAAATAGCAATGAAGAAGGTCAAACTTTAGAGAAGTATATTCGCAAACTTTTAGTGAACGCTCCCCTTAGTTTTATCTATAAAACCTTCCGTAAAGAAGATATTAAAATTAATGGGAAAAAAGCGAAAAAGGAAGCCGTTTTACACAAAGGAGATAAGGTTAGTATCTATATTAGTGAAGACGCTTTCCTCTCTTTTCTTAAAAGCGAGACTATTACCCCTAATGAATATATAAAGCCTTGGATTATCTATGAGGATGATAATATCCTCATCGTTAATAAACCAAAGGGCATTTTAGTAGTGGATGATAGATCAGAGGAAAAAAGCCTCACCGATATGACGCTTGAGTATTTAT
Organism: Coprobacillus sp.; assembly: GCA_021203815.1. Classification (GTDB taxonomy): domain Bacteria; phylum Bacillota_I; class Bacilli_A; order RFN20; family CAG-826; genus JAJQAP01. Next base: position 17,239 of record JAJQAL010000008.1, read on the forward strand.
ACGCCGAAGGGGTCTATGACCCAACTGAAAGCCCCACCTTAAAGCCAGGTCCCGCTCATAGACTAGATAGGAATACCTCAGGACTAGTGGTATTTGGAAAAAATGTTCTCTCATTACAGGCTCTCCTTCTCATGATGAAAGATAAATCCGCTCTTAAAAAGAAATACTATGCCCTAGTAAAGGGAATAGTGGACGAACCCGGGATAGTGGATGTTCCCCTTCTTAAGGATAGTAAAAATAACACCGTTTATGTCTCTTCCTTAGAAGCGGGAGGGAAAAGAGCCCAGACGAGATATGTCCCGCTATCATACCATGGAAACTATACTCTTTTAGATATCACATTATTAACAGGCCGTACCCATCAAATCCGTGTCCATATGGCGTATATATCTCATCCAGTAGTGGGAGACTCGAAATATGGAGACTTCGACCTTAACCGTCTTTTTAAGGACGAATACCATCTCCACTCCCAGTTTCTTGAGGCTTATGAACTTACCTTTACTAATCCTCCAGATACCTTAAATTACCTAAAAGGGAAGACGTTTACTGCGCCAATGGATGAAGAATATATGAAGATATTAGAAGGGCTTGATGAGAATTCTTCTAATTAACTTTTAGTTAACCCCTAAAAAAACTATAATATTAACTAGTGAGTGAAGCGATATGAGCATCATCGATAGTTATAATAGATGGCTTAATTCTTCTAAGGTGGATGAGTCCACTAAAGAGATTTTACGTAACATGAGTAAAGAAGAAATCGACGATGCTTTTTTTAAAGACGTTGAATTCGGAACCGCGGGAATGAGAGGGGTCCTTGGCCCCGGAACTAACCGCCTTAACTCCTTTACCATAAAAAAGGCCGCTATTGGTTTTAGTATGTACCTCCTCGAGAAATATCCCGACGCGAAAGATAGAGGTGTAGTGATATCTCATGATAATAGGCATATGTCGAGAGAGTTTACTCTTTTAAGTGCGGAAGTTCTTAATGACTTTGGAATTAAAGCCTATATCTTTGATTCCCTAAGGCCCACTCCAGAACTCTCTTTTGCGGTCCGATATACCCATGCCTCTGGCGGTATTATGATCACCGCCTCTCATAACCCTAAAGAATATAATGGGTTTAAGGTCTATGATGATACAGGCTGCCAGCTTGTGCCCGCTAAAATAAGCCGTTTAGTGGAGATTATTGCTTCTCTTCCTAATGAACTAGAAGTGGAATATGATACCGCCCCCACAAGAGGCGAGACTATAACCCTAGGAAGTGAAGTGGATGATACTTATGTTAAGGAAGTCGAAAAAATTCAGCTTCATCCTGAACTTGATAAATCTAACTTCAAGATTGTTTTTACCCCTAACCACGGCACTAGTTATGTTAATTTAATGAGAATCTTTAAAGACTGTGGATACGAAGTCTATCCAGTGGAAGAGCAGTGCGTCGTGGACCCTGATTTCTCCGCGACGGAGTGTCCTAATCCTGAAGACCCCCGCTCGTTTACTAAAGCCATAGAACTCGCCTATAAAGTAGGCGCGAATATTATAATTGCCACTGATCCAGATGGCGATAGGGTGGGCCTTGCTTACCACTCAAGTAGCGGCGGAGACTATAAACTCTTTACTGGTAATGACTCCGCTTCGATGCTCTTTGACTATATTTGTAGTGAGCGTATATCTCTAGGGACAATGCCGGAGCACCCAGCGATGTATTCCACAATTGTTTCCACTCCGCTTGGAGAGGAACTTGCTCGTCACTACGGCGTGGCCTATAAGAATTTCCTTACTGGATTTAAATATATCGGTAATCAAATCGCAGAAGATGAGGCGCATAATGGGCCAACCTATATCTTTGGGTTTGAAGAGTCGTATGGCTGCCTTATTTCCCCTATTGCAAGAGATAAAGACGGATTACAAGCCGCTCTCCTTTACGCTGAGCTTGCGCTATATAATAAACTCCACGGAAGAACCTTAGGGCAAAACTATGACCGTATCTCCGAAGAGTTTGGCTATCACCTCGACCTTGTTAAATCCATCGAGTTTAAAGGGGCAAGCGGTAGTCAGAAAATGAAAGATATTCTTAATGCTTTAAGAACCGAGCCCCTTACTGAAATTAATGGAGCGAAAGTCGTTTCCCTAGAGGACTATCTCGTAAGTAAGAAATATGAAGGCGAGAAAATCACTCCTATCGATATTGAAAAGAGTGATGTTCTTATCTATAAGTTTAGTGATAGAACGTCTCTTGCGGTCAGGCCTAGCGGCACTGAGCCTAAGATTAAATTCTATGTCGGCGTGGTCTCTACTGACCGTATAAACGCTAAAGAAAAAGCCTCAAATTTCTTTGACGCTGTTATCTCTCATTTGAATCTTAATTTTGAGTAAAATAAGCTTGTTTTGCGCTTTATTTATTTAAAATACTTTCTAAAACGCGCATTACTCCATCGTTATTATTATCATATTCGGTCACTATATTAGCGGCTTTTTTTAATTGATCCACTCCGTTAATCATGGCCACTCCAATTCCAGCGTATTTAATCATTTCTAAATCGTTAAAAGAGTCTCCAATACATATTATATTTCTTTTTGGGATATGGTAATAGTGGGCGGTCCTTTTAATACACGCCGCTTTTGATATTTTTTTAAAATAGATTTCGCTATATTCCGCTTTAAACCAGTATCTCACTGCATATCCTTTATGTTTAGCGACCGCTTTATCGATTCTTTCATCTGGTTTAGTGCTATCTGTATCTTTCATAATCATAGTCCAAGGGTCTTCGTCAAGTGTTTCAACGATGTTTCCGTAGTTGATATCAAGCCCTTCATGCCAGAAGAAACGTGATAGCTCTTCATCAGACTCCGCTAGCCATATCTTATCATCAGTCTCACACATGACGTTACATATCGCGTCTCCGCAGTCTTGATATATCTTTTTAATGATTTCCTTAGGAAAGGTGAAATAGGTCTTTTTAAAATTCTCATCATTAGGATGGAAACAGTAGGCCCCATTATAGCAAATAAGGGGAGAATTAAGGCCTATTTGATTATAGTAATAGATTAATGAGCGACGTGGACGACCGCTTGCAAGCATCACAATATGACCTTCATCTTGAAGGGATTTTAAATATTTTTGACTCATTTCTGATATGGTTTTCTCATCCGTTAGAAGCGTCGAGTCCATATCGATGACAATTAAATATTTATTAGTCTTCATTAAGATTAACTAGTCCAACTTTAGCTTTTACCCGCTCGAGAGTCTTACTCGCGACTTTTCTTGCCTCTTTAGCCCCTTCTTTTAGAGCGGCTTCATATTCTTTACTTTCTAAAATGGCTTTATATCTTTCTTGGAAGGGGATGAGCTCATTTACGACGGCATCACAAACTTCTTTTTTAAAATCCCCATATCCTTTACCCACGAAATGGGCTTCCGCTTCTTCTATGCTTGTATTAGTAAGCGCGGCGTATATGGTAAGTAAATTAGATATTCCAGGTTTATTTTCTACGTCATATTTAATTTCATTTCCAAGATCAGTAACCGCGCTCATAATCTTTTTTCTGATCGTTTTCTCGTCATCTAAAAGGAAAATGTCGCCTTTCGGGTCGCTTTTACTCATTTTTTTCGTGGGATCTGATAAGGACATAATTCTTTTTCCGACTTCATTAACCTGGGCTTTTGGCACTGTAAATGTTTCGCCATATCTTTTATTAAAGCGGTTAGCGAGGTCGCGGCAAAGCTCGACATGCTGGACTTGATCCTCTCCAACGGGAACAGTATCCACGTCATAAAGGAGAATATCGCTTGCCATTAAGACTGGATAAGTAAAAATTCCTAGTCCAATGGCATTATCATTAAGTTTTTTTGACTGGTCTTTAAACTGAGTCATCCTTGAAAGCTCTCCCATATAGAGGTAGTTTTGAAGGATTATCGCTAGCTCAGCGTGCTCATGAACACTTGATTGGAGAAAGATGTGACTCTTGGCGGGGTCAAGACCCGCGGCGAGATAAAAACAGGTGATATCGATGCTATTTCTCGAGAGTGTTTCGCTTTCAATTGGAAGCGTTAAGGCGTGGAGGTCCGCAATAAAAATAAACATCTCGCCTTCCTTTTCAAGATGCTTTAAGTTTTTAAGCACGCCAATATAGTTTCCAAGTGTTAGTGTGCCGGTAGGTTTTACTCCTGTAAGTATTCTTTTCATAAGCGCCTCTGCGTATATTAAGTTTATGTTATAAACTTTAGTTTTGCAACTAGTTAAATAGGGGACTATTATACTCTTATGAATATCGTTTCTATGATAAAACTATCCCTCGTGGATTATCCTGATAAGCTCTCCTGCGTTCTATTTACTCAGGGGTGTAATTTCGTCTGCCCCTTTTGTCATAATAAAGATTTAGTGCTCCCTGGCCCCCGTCTCCCAAGTCTATCTCACGATGAAATCTTTGATTTTTTAAAGGCGAGAATCGGGAAACTTGACGCAGTAGTTATTACCGGCGGAGAGCCCACGCTTGATAAAGACCTAATACCCTTCATAAAAGAGATAAAAGCACTCGGTTATCTTGTAAAACTCGACAGTAACGGCACCAATCCTTCAGTTTTGAAAAATCTTATCGATAATCACCTCGTTGATTATGTAGCGATGGATATAAAAAATTCTCCCGCAAAATACGCCCTAACTGCGGGGTTATCAAGTGTTGACCTCTCTCCTATAAAAGAGAGCATTTCCCTTCTTATTAACTCCGATATCGATTACGAATTCCGTATGACGACGATTGATGAGTTTCACTCGGCTGAGGATATGGACGAGATTGGTGAGCTTATTAAAGGAGCAAAGCGCTTCTATTTTCAAAAGTATGTCGACTCCCCTAACTGCATCGTCGGCGGCTATCACTCAGTGGATGAAAAAAAGATAAGAGAATTCGCTCTTATCTTATCTAAGTATGTTAGCGAAGTAAATCTTCGCGGCTACTAATTGAGATTCATTTTCCTTTCATCAAGATATTTTCTAATATTACTTGGATTATTATAAATAGTTGTGTTCCCGTTTTCTTTTACCACTAGGGTTGGAGCGCTCTTTATGTTAAAGGATTTAGTGAGCTCGGCGTTTTCCTCGGCGTCGACGTTTTCATATTCAAGTCCTTCTTCCTCAAGCATCTCTTTCGCCATGCGGCATTTTGGGCAGGTCTTTGTAGTGAAAAGAATTATCTGCTCGTCATCGATAAGCTCGGAGTAGGAACCCGGTTTCTCTTCTTTTATGATATCACGGGGCTTAAGAACGCTTGTTTCTATCACATATTCTTTTCTATTTCTAAACTCTTCCGCTTTTCCGGCGTTCCAGTTTGAGACTGGTCTATAGTAGCCGGTTATTCTTGAGTAGACCTCAGTCCTTTCGTGACAGATTGGGCACTCATAGACCTCTCCTGTAATATATCCATGGTGATGACAGACTGAATATGTTGGAGAAATCGTATAGTAAGGGAGACGGTAGTTCTCCGCAATCTTTTTAACTAGGTTCATACAGGACTTCCAGTCAGGCATCTTCTCTCCAAGGAAGACGTGGAAGACAGTTCCTGAGGTATATAGAGTCTGTAGTTCATCTTGAATATCTAAAGCACTAAAGACGTCATCGGTATAGGAGACAGGAAGATGAGAGGAATTAGTGTAGTAAGGCGTATGATCAGCGTCACTAGCGGTAATGATTCCAGGATATTTCTCTTTATCGTGTTTAGCGAGTCTATAAGCGGTCGATTCCGCGGGTGTGGCCTCTAGATTATAGAGGTCTCCATACATCTCCTGATAATCTGAGAGTTTATTTCTCATAAAGTTAAGGACTTCTTTAGTGAATTTCTGTCCTCTTGGGTCAGAAAGATCACATCTAAGCCATCTCGCGTTAAGGCAGCACTCATTCATTCCTACGAGGCCAATCGTTGAGAAGTGGTTTTCAAATGAGCCGAGATATTTCTTCGTATATGGGTATAGACCCTCATCTAATAGTTTAGTAATGACATTACGTTTAATCTTAAGAGATCTCGCCGCGACATTCATAAGTTTCTCGAGTCGGTTATAGAAATCTTTTTCGTCTGTTGATAAATAAGCAAGACGGGGCATATTAAGAGTAACCACACCGACGCTACCAGTGGATTCTCCGCTTCCAAAGAAGCCGCCTGACTTTCTTCTTAGCTCCCTTAGATCGAGCCTAAGACGGCAGCACATACTTCTCACATCGCTTGGCTCCATATCGGAATTAATGTAGTTAGAGAAGTATGGGGTTCCGTATTTAGCGGTCATCTCAAATAGGAGTCTATTATTTTCCGTTTCTGACCAATCAAAATCTTTAGTAATAGAGTATGTTGGAATTGGATACTGGAAGCCTCTTCCATCGCTATCGCCTTCAATCATAATCTCAATGAAGGCTTTATTAATCATGGCCATTTCTTTCGTGCAGTCTTTATACTTGAAGTCCATTTCTTTCCCGCCGACAATCGCTGGAAGCTCCGCCATATCATCAGGGACTACCCAGTCAAGGGTGATATTAGTAAATGGAGCCTGTGTTCCCCATCTTGATGGAGTGTTAACTCCATAGACGAAGGACTGAATGCACTGCTTGACTTCGTCATAAGAGAGATTATCCACTTTAACAAAGGGAGCGAGATAAGTATCAAAAGAGGAGAAGGCCTGCGCGCCCGCCCACTCATTTTGCATAATGCCAAGGAAGTTCACCATTTGGTTACAAAGGGTTGAAAGATGTTTAGCGGGGCAAGAGGTAATCTTTCCTTCAATGCCTCCTAGTCCTTCGACAAGAAGTTGACGGAGACTCCATCCCGCGCAGTAACCGGTAAGCATAGAGAGGTCGTGGAGATGAAGGTCACAGTTTTTATGAGCGTTAGCGATTTCTGGGTCATAAACTTCACTAAGCCAGTAGTTAGCGGTAATCGCTCCGGAGTTTGATAAAATAAGTCCTCCGACGGAGTATGTCACTGTGGAGTTTTCTTTTACTCTCCAGTCATTATTCTTTAAATAATTATCGACGGTTTTCTTATAGTCGAGATCGCTTGATCTCATATCGCGGAGAGACTCGTGCTGTCTTCTATAAACCATATATGATTTACAGACATCGGTGTAACCGGTCTCTAATAAAACGTTTTCTACAGAGTCCTGGATAGTTTCAACATCAATGATGTTTTCCTTAACCTTATTATTAAAGTCAGAAGTCACTTTTAAAGCGAGAGTGGTAATAACCTCCTCGGTATAAACCTTGTGCTCGGCGATAAAGGCTTTGCGCATGGCATTCTCGATTTTCACTAAATCAAAGTCGACAATAGAGCCGTCTCTTTTTCTGACTTGTAACATGATTATACCCCCATATAGTTAAAGGCCACTTTTTCGTGATATAATACCTCTAACTCGTGTTAGTGTCTTATATGTTATCTAAAAAAGAAAATAAAATAAATAGAAAAATTAAGATATAAAAAAATTTTTTGACAGTGTATAAATATTGCTATTTTTTGCTTTATTTATCTATGTAAACTAATGTAGGTAAAAAGAAAAAAAGTGAGCATTTTATTAAATAAATTTAATAATAAAGATTATAATAAACGTATGATTAAAATCTATACCACCCCATCATGCTCATCCTGCCGTAAGGTTAGAGAATGGCTCAAAGAACAAGATATTCCCTTCGAAGAGAAGAATATTTTTAAAAGTGTTCTCTCCGAAAAAGAGCTCACCGAAATCCTCTCTTTAACGGAAAACGGGACCGATGATATTATTTCGAAAAGAAGTAGGGTAATAAGAGAAAATAATATCGATATCGACTCAATGTCCGTAAAAGAACTCATAAAATTTATTAAAGAAAATCCCTCGTGTCTAAAAAGGCCCATTATCGTCGATGATAATAAATTTCAGGTTGGCTATAACCCTGATGATATTACCGCTTTTCTTGATAGAGCCAAAAAAGTGGCCATCTGGGAATGCCAGAAAGGCCTATGCGAGGAGTGCGAAGACTGCGACGCTTGTCTATTTGAAGATTTAATCGAGGGCGAAGAAAAAAGCGATTAAGAATGAACCGCTCTTAAATATTTAGATTTATAGTGTTTACTTATCTTGAAGTGATATTCTCCCGCAAGTTTTTCTAGCGTCTCACTCGCTAGCTCGGGGCTAATGGCCTCAACTTCGAGATCATAATCGCTTTTTTCATTATATTTATTAGAGTCGAGGATAATCTTATAGTCCTCTTTTATAATCTCGAGTCTTTTGGTCTCCATCTCTCCCACTTTAATAAAGGTGAGTTTATTAAGTCCCGCTTCGCTTAGGGCGCTACTTACATCACCAGGAGGGAGAATATGTCCGTTTACGAGTAAAGAAAAATCAGTTTCACTGATGATATCGGTAACTTCGATATTCTCAGTTTCACTGACGCGTTTTTTTAGAGTTAATTCGATGGTGTTTTTACAGTTTCTGACGCGGAGGAAACAGCCATTTTCCTCAAGTGTATATTGACTATCGTCAATATAATAATTAACTACATCGAAGAACTCTTGATGGGAATCGTTTCTTAAAAAAGAAGCGGTTATATTAATATATTGCTGCTCGGTTAGAAAAGTTCTAGTTTCTATTTCTTTCGCCTCAGGCATGCTGATATATTACTCCCCTATTAAGTAAAAATCAACCCCCAACCCCTTTAAGCGGTCCTCCTCCTTTATTTATTATTTAATTACATATATAATTAAAGCATGACCTTTTCCCTATTTGAAACTAGTCTTGATACCGATAATAAAAAGATAAAAGACGCGCTTGAATGCCTTTTAGAAGCGGGGTTAGTTTATGATGAAGAAAACCCCGATATCATCCTCTTTTTTGGAGGGGATGGAACCTTCCTTAGATGTGTTCAGGCTAATTTAAATAGACTAAATAGTATTTATCTACTCGGTATCGCTATGGGTGGAACCTGCTTCTACTATGACTACGATATCGATCACGTTGCCACCCTAGTAAAAGATTTACTTGGTGAAGAATGTTTCTATATAAATCTCCCCCTACTAAAACTCGAGGTTATGAGTAAAGGGGAATCCTCAATGCATTACGCCGTTAATGATATTCGTATTATGAGCGAAGAAAAAACGATTAAAGCTCATATCGCTATTGGCTATGATGAACTCGAGTATTACCGCGGTAGTGGACTCTGTTTTGCGACGCCCTCTGGTTCCACTGGGTTTAATAAGTCCATTGGAGGGGCGATTCTTGACGAATCGATACCGGGCTTTACGATGAGTGAAATTGCTCCGATGAATAACTATATGGTCAGTTCACTTCGTAGCCCCTTAGTTTTAAGAAAAGATAAAAATGTGGACGTTATCTTTGAAAAGTGTCCGCCTTTTAAAATCCTATATGATAATAACGTGATAGATGGAGAAGGGATAGAGGCTCTGACCGTGACCTTATCGACGAAAAAGGTTCGTCTTGCTCGTTCTCCTCGCTACTCATTTGGAGAGCATATTAGTAGTCTATTACTAAAGGAAGGTGATGATGGAGGAGATTACTAGCTTCTTTGCCGACTACTGGTATATCCTTCTCGGCGCTGGAATATTAGTTATAATCGCGGCGATTGCCATTGTTTTAGGTTTAACTAGACATAGAGCGAAGCAGAGTAGTGTGGCCATCTCTGAAAGTGACTATATCCTTAATTTTGTCGAGGGACTTGGCGGAGCGGAAAATATCGCCTCGGTTGCCATCGACGGAAAAAAACTAGTCGTTGGACTAGTCAATTTCCAGATTTATGATAAGTCGCTTCTTGCGGCGCTCGGGGTTACTAAAACTTCTTTGGATAAACATATGCTTACGATTACTATGGAAAGAGATCCTAAAAAGATTGCGGATCTCCTCTCTCCATATATTCAGGGTGAATTAAATTAAAAAGTCGGGATTTATTTCTAGTTTAACGCAGAAACTAAATAAATCTTTTTTTATTTCGCTAAGCGGGAAACCCATAATATTAGTGAATGAACCCGAAAACTCTTCAATAAGGGGATATTCTTTACTGCTATCCTGAATTCCATACGCTCCCGCTTTATCGTAAGGATGAAATTCATTTAGATATTTTTCGATTAATTCATCATCTAATTTATTAAATTTAACATAGGAATGAACGTGATTTTGAAGTTTTTTACCTTGATATTGAAGACAGTATGCGGTGATTACTTCATGAGTCTTTCCCGATTCTTTTCGTAATATATTTGCTGCATCAGAATAATCCACTGGTTTCCCTATTATTTCTCCATCAAGCACCACAATTGTGTCACAAGCAACAACTAAACTATCCGGATGCTTATCTATGCATGCCTTAGCTTTTTCACTAGCAAGCTCTGTTACGCATTCAAGAGGCGCTAGTGACTTCGCTCCACTTTCATCAATGTCCTCTCCTTCCGCTAAAAAAGAAGAGCATATTTCTTTAAATAGCTCTCTTCTTCTAGGGGAATTAGATGCGAGGATTACATTAGTCATCGTTTTTACTCATAATAATAGGAATTACCATTGGGGAACGATGGGTCTTCCTATAGATATATTCACTCGCGACATATTTCATTTCTGATTTAAGCTCGGAGAAATTAGTCTTTCTGCTAAGGAGCTCTCTTACTTTCTTTTCGACGAGGTCTCGACATTCATTCATATCTTTTGTTTTTGTGGAGAACATGAGGCCTTTTGAGCTAAGAACAGGTGGGACAATAAGTTCATTTGTTTTTGGATCAATTGCAATCGCAATGGATAGCATTCCTTCTTCAGTAAGCACTTTTCTATCATTAATCACCGTTTCCGCTAAACCATTGATATCACTTCCATCGATATAGGTATTTCCATGTTCAACGCTATAACCTCTTGTTACTTTATGGTTTTTAAGCTCTAAGACATCCCCATTATCGCAGATAAAGGTATTTTCATAGGGCACTCCAACGGTCGCAGCGAGTTCCGCATGCGTCTTAAGCATTCTATACTCTCCGTGGACCGGCATGAAATAGCGGGGTTTAAGGAGTTTTAAGACGAGTCTTAACTCTTGTTTTCCTGGGTGACCAGAGGAGTGAATATCGCTAAGAATTGAATTAGTGATGACACTAGCGCCGCTTCTTGTGAGAGTATTAACGACCTTATCGATTAGAACTCCATTTCCAGGAATAGCGGAGCTAGAGAAGATCACTGTGTCGCCTGGAATAATCTTTACGTCTTTATTCTCTCCGTTTGCAATCCTTGAAAGAGCGGACATACTTTCTCCCTGACTTCCCGTGCAGAGTAGAACGGTTTCATAAGGCTTATACTGCTTAAGCTCTTCAGGCTGGATAAGGCAGTCATCTTTAATATGAATATAACCAAAATTACGGGAGATTTGCACAGCATTTTCCATGCTTCTTCCTAAAATGCAGACTTTTTTATTTCTGTCATTAGCGACTGAAACAATTTGTTGAATTCGCGAAATATTAGAGGCGAATGTCGCGACTATTAATCTTCCTGACGCGTTATCGAAGATTTCCTGAATCGATGCGAGGACATTTTTTTCTGAAGGAGTGTATCCTTCTGACTCCGCATTTGTGGAGTCGCTTAAAACTAAATCGACACCCTCCGTTCCTAGTCTAGCCATCGTCCCTAAATCGATATCTCTTCCGATTGGAGTGAGGTCCACTTTAAAGTCACCAGTGGTAACGATTCTTCCTTCATTCGTATCGATACAGATTCCAAAGGAATCAGGGATGGAGTGGGTCACTCTAAAGAAAGTCACATGGAAGGCATCTATATCGAGAATAGTATTTTCATCATATTCGATAATATTTACCGAAGTGGTCACTTTAAAATCTTCAAGTTTCTGCCTAATCATCGCCGCGGCAAGTCTAGGCGCATATATCACTGGTATCTTAACCGACTGCACTAAAAAGGGAATAGAACCGATATGATCTTCGTGTCCATGGGTAATAAGAAGGGCTCTAATCTTACTTCTATTATTTTTTAAGTGAGAGAAATCAGGAATAATATAATCCACTCCTGGATAATCAGTTCCAGGGAATCTCACTCCGGAGTCGATGATTAAAATTGACTCATCAGTCTCGAGGCAGTACATGTTCTTACCGACTTCCCCAAGGCCTCCAAGCGCATAAATAGAAATGGGCGACGAAGCACTTTTAACCATAAAAAGATATGACTCCTATAAAGATGTATAAATATATATTTTTTAAAATTATTAACTGATTAAGTTTACAAAGATTATTATATCAATTTTTAAACAAAATTGAATAGTTTTTTCCTTAACTAAATAAGGACTTCATTTGGTCTTTGTTTATCGGGATTATTTGGGTCGATTCGGTCGTAGAATAAGACCCCATTAAGGTGATCAAATTCATGCTGAAGGACAATCGCTTCATATCCACTAGCGTCAATTTCTACGTCCTGCTTTGAGTAAAAGTCATAGGCTTTCATCTTAATGGAGTAGTGACGGTGAGCGAGTCCAGGGTGAGGTTTATCCACGCTGAGGCATCCCTCCCCATCCTTAATGGCAATGAGTTTATCTGATTCTTCTAGTATCTCTGGATTAACAAGCTGATAAACAACATCTTTTCCATCGAGATTAGGAATATAGATAATAAACATTCTCTTTAAGATACCAAGCTGAGGGGCGGCAAGACCCACGCCCGCTCTGATATTATGTTTTGCGGCGTATTCTTCGTCGGTGCTTCTTTTAATATAAGAAAGCATGAACTCGATAGTTTCTTCGTCTTCTTTACTTAAAGGAAGAGAGACGGGCTCACTTACTTTTCTTAGTCTAGGGTTTGTGTCTTTAATAATGTTATATTTCACTGCCCCTATATTTTATCATTAATCGCTATTAAGTGGTATAATTTAAGCGTGGACATTGAACTTCTTAATATTCTAGAAAATATTAAAAATGATCTTAAAAGTAGTAAGACCTATCTTTCTTTAGTGGATAGTGAAACCTTAATGAATGAATCGGAAGAAGTAAAAGCGTTATCAAATCAGATGAAAATAGATTTAGATAACTATAATAAACTTATCGAAGAATATGGAGAGGATTCCTACGAGGTAAAACCCGCTCAAAAAGCTCTTCAAAATTCGAAAAACGCTTTATATGCCCATCCATTAGTGAAAAATTACCTCTCATATTATAGAGAATATCAAAACGAACTCGATCAGATTAATGAGGAGATTATCTCTCCCTTAAAGGCTAATTTATGTCAAAAGAAACCCTAAGGATAATAAGTGGAAATTACCGCCACCGTAGAATTGATTTTCCTATGGAGGGGGGAATTAGACCCACAAAAGATAAGGTGAGAGAAGCGCTATTTTCATCTCTAGGTAATATAAACGGCAAAGCCTTTCTTGATATGTACGCTGGAAGTGGGTCAATTGGCCTTGAAGCAGCATCACGAGGGGCCGCTCCTATCTATTTTATCGATAATAATAAAGCCGCTATTAAGTGCATAAAAGATAACATTTCTAGTTTAGGAGTAGAAAATACTAATGTTATCGAAAGCGATGTAATGACCGCTCTTAAGCGATTAAGTGAGAGTTATATAGTCTTTGACTATATCTATCTCGATCCTCCCTATAAACAGGAGCAGTATACTTGTGACCTCTTGCTCCTTAATGAATATCATTTACTATCAAGTGATGCTATAATAGTAGTGGAATCAGATCACCCTTTAAGTGAAGCTGATTTTCCACTTTATGAGATCATAAAAAGAAAGAACTTTGGCTTTATTAATCTAACGTATTTCCAGGTAAAAAAATGAAAATAGCGGTCTATCCAGGAAGTTTTGATCCAATTACTAATGGGCACCTTAAAATCTTATATAGGTCCCTTTCTCTTTTTGATAAGGTTATCGTCTTAGTGGCAAATAACCCTACGAAAACCCCGCGCTTTTCTGTAGAAGATCGAGTGGAGATGATAAAAGAAACAGTTAAAGACCTTCCTAACGTTGAAGTGGACTTTACGGACGGACTCTCTATTGAATACGCAAAAAAGGTGGGAGCGACCCATCTAATTAGAGGACTTCGCGCCGTCTCTGATTTTGAATATGAGTTCCAGCTTAATAGCGCTAATAACTATATCGATAATGAAATAGACATGGTTTTCCTCATGTCTAGTGGTAATGATTCTTTTATTAACTCATCGACGATTGTCGATATGTATCTTAACGGCGTGGATGTTTCTGACCTAGTTCCCGCTCCTGTCTTAGATGGGCTTAAGAAACTACTTTAACATAATAAGCGAGGACATACGTCCGTTTTTCTTTTCGGGAAGAATGGCGCTATAGCAGTTATCATCATCGCAGGTATCGACTTCACAGGAGTCGATATTTTTATAGGGGATTCCCGCTTCCACTAAATCATTGATATTAGAGAAAGGCGCGTCAAAGAATCCGCCGTCTAGGTCATATCTATATGCTTTTTCGCATCCCGCTTCAAATATAAGCTTTCTGTCTTCCTCTCCTACTTTAAAAGAGTAGAACTGACGGGCGGGTCCTAAATGAGCGTAGATATCTTCTCCCTTTACTCCATATTTATCGATTAAATGTTTTACTGATTTATAAGCGACATGTTTAAGTGTTCCCTGATACCCCGCGTGAATTATACACACTAGAGGAACCCTTGGAATATAGACAAAGATTGGGACGCAGTCAGCGTGGAAGCAGCCCACCGCTATTCCTCTTTCCGTGGTATAAAGCGCGTCCCCTTCCATACCAGAGAGAAAGGAGTCCATTCCTCTCCCAAGGTTCTCCCCCGTGACCTTTAGGATTATATCGCTATGGGTTTGATGGGTAAAAATCATGTGGTCAGGAGCTATCCCTAAATCTAAGGCCACCGTCTCTCTCGCCTTTTTTACGCTTTCATGGTCCTCTCCGATTTGGTAGGCCATATTTCCGATTTCTCTCGTTGTCGTAATCGCGCTTATCTCTTTAAATGTATCCCAATTAAAATATTTCATCTCTCTTATTATATAAGAAAAAACCACCGCTTGGGTGGTTTATTTTCTTTTAGCTATATTTTTTTACTGTTTATCGTAGTAGTCTTTACCAAACTCACCATCGTGATTCCAGCAGTCTCTAAGCGTTGTGGCCTTAGCCTGAGGAGTGGTGGTCTCTCCGCCGCCTGTTGCGGTTCCTTCATAAGCGAAGAAGACCTCACTTATTCCATATTCATTCGTATAGAATGGGGCGTCTTTAGTAAAGTCGATTAAGAAGGTCGTTGGGGACTCAAAGCTATCCGCATCGGTAATCGATTCAAGAGCGCTATCGATTTGGCTCTCATGAGTCATATAGTAATAAGACTCTTGATAGGTTCCCGCGGTCTGCTCAAAGATCGTGTCGAAGTGGTTATAGACGTATTTAGCAAATAAGTTATATTTATCATCATCGTCATACTCATCGATGAAGACTGTGTAAAGTTTAAAGCTTCCACCATCATCGATTTCATATCCACTCTTATTCCAGTTTGTCTGGAGGTAGTTAAAGCCGTAGTAGTTAGACTCGCAGTCAGAGCAACCTTCCTGAACAAAGGAGAGGAAGAACTTTTCTCCATACTTTTCTTTTTGTTCACTTGTGGCTTTATTTTCACTTTGATCTTCGAGGTACTGGAGGAGGTCATCTACTTCGGATTCTCCGTCTTCACAGTTATCGAGTGATAAAGCGTATTTCTGATAGTAAGAGACTGAGGCATCGCCGTTATACCATGATTTGACCCAGACCGTGATATAAGGAATGGAGAAGACAACGATAAAGATCGCTGCGACAATTAAAAGCGGCTGAATCCATGCCGTATCTCTAATCCATCTACCAATTCTTCTGAAGAAGTTTCCGATTGCTTTCATCGCTTCAATATTCTCTTCCTTTTCGTTCAGTTTTGATATTTTACCATTAGGTAATCCTAATTTCAAATAGTATTTATATAATAAATTACTATCTTATTCAAGAATAATTTTATTTCTCCCTTTTTAGTGATAACATAATAGCGCTTAAAGGAAAAAACACGTTGATAATTTTATGAAAAAATCCGAAAAAATCAAGAAGAAAATAAATAATTATTTATTTGACCACCTCCACCTTAGGAACTGGCTTAATTATATTTGGCTTTTTATCCTCGCGGTCGCTAGTGCTTTTCTTTTTGCTTTTGCTTTTACCTGCTTTGTCACGCCGGCTGTAGACTCTGGAGATATGACGTTAGTCACCGGTGGTGTCAGCGGTCTCTCTCAGAATATCGTCCAAATTGTAAGGCTATGTGGAGGCACTGTTAATACCTACACTCTTCAGTCTATTCTCTACTTTGCCTTTAACGTTCCTATCCTCATTTTTGGATTCATATGCGTGGGTAAAAAGTTTACGGTCTATACGATTATTAATGTTGTTTTAACTTCTGTTTTTATCTCGCTACTACCAGATGTCGGTTTTAGTCAGCCGATACAGGAAGCCGCGGTTATCTCTAACTCCATGCTTACGCGTACCCTCTTTGCGGGTATATGTATCGGCACAAGCGCGGCCATCGCCTTTAAAGGCGACTTCTCATGTGGAGGGATGGATGTGATTACTTATTACTTCTCTTTAAGAAAATCAACTTCTGTTGGTCAGTATATGATTCTAGTTAATGGAATTATTATCACTTTATATGCGATTGTCTTATTTGCGGGTAATCCATCTGACTATCCCACGGCGCTCCTTAGTATTCTCTTCTCAATAACTGAAATACTAGTCAGTTCAATGCTTATTGATGCCATTAATACCCGAAATAAGAAGGTCCAAGTCCAGCTAATCTCCTCAAGTGATTATCTCGTCGATATACTTCTTGCTTATTTCCCACATGGGGCCACTGTTTTAAACGGAAAAGGCGCTTATTCAGGTAGTGAGAGAAAGGTTATCTATATGATTGTTTCCTCTAACGAGATTAAAAGAGTCGCGGAAGTTGCCAGAAAAGTAGACCCTAATGTCTTTATCGCGGCCACCCCTCTGCAGCAGGTCTATGGGAACTTCTTTATAAAGCCAGTTGAATGATATATATAAAATGTACATAAAAAGGCGACTACGTATCGCCTTTTTTACTAACTAGGTAGTGGTGCTCAAAGCCGGACTTGAACCGGCACGGGCTCAACACCCGACGGATTTT
>JAJQAL010000046.1 GCA_021203815.1 Coprobacillus sp.
GTTTCGAGAAGTTCTGCTGGTGTACCGACGGCATTTATCGTGCCGTTATCCATGACAATAACCATGTCAGCATCTTCAACAGAAGCAACACGCTGAGAAATGATTATCTTAGTCACGGATGGGATATATTCTCTAAATGAGGCTCTAATCATCGCGTCGGTTTTGGTATCAACCGCGCTAGTGGAGTCATCAAGAATAAGTACTTTTGGAGACTTGAGAAGAGCGCGGGCAATACATAGTCTCTGCTTCTGACCACCAGAGACGTTAGTGCCGCCTTGCTCAATATATGTGTTATATCCATCAGGGAATGATGTGACAAAATCATCAGCACAGGCGAGTTTACAGGCATCAATAATCTCTTCTTGAGTGGCATCCGCTTTGCCCCATCTCATGTTGTCGTTAATCGTGCCGGAGAATAGAACATTCTTTTGAAGAACAACAGACACATTATTTCTAAGGGTTTCAAGATCGTAATCTTTAACATCAATACCGCCGACTTTTACAGTGCCTTCCGTGGTATCGTAAAGCCTTGATATAAGACTCACTAAAGTAGATTTACTTGATCCAGTTGAACCAATAATTCCGACAGTGGAACCTGATGGAATATGTAAATCCACGCCCCAAAGAGCGTATTTTTCTGCTTCTTGTGAGTATTTAAAGGCCACATGATCAAAGTCAATTGAGCCGTCTGGAACCTCATAAATAGGATCTTCTGGATTTTGTAATGTGGACTCTTCGCGAAGGACTTCGCAAATACGGCCCGCTGACGCACCACTCATGGCAAGCATCGCCATGATGGATGATAGCGTCATAAGGGAAGAAAGTATCTGGATACCATAGGTAATTAGCGCGGATAAATCGCCCACGCCTAATTCACCAAAGATGCTTCCCGCCCCCGTGGATGTTCCAACAATAGCGTAAGCACCAAAGATAGCGATAAGAATATAGGCAAGATAAATACAGAATCCCATTGCAGGGTTAGAGAAAGCCACTATACGGTCAGCTTTTGTAAAGCCTAAAGAGAGATCCATATTAGCATCATGGAATTTTTCGTTCTCGTAGTTCTCACGAGTATATGTTTTAACCACTCTAATAGCGTTGACGTTTTCTTCAACGGATTCATTCAGAGCGTCGTATTTTCTAAAGACCTGTTTATAAATTCTATAGGACTGAACAATGATAAAATATAGAGCAATACCCAGTACAGGCACCAGAGCAACGAACACCCATGCTAGTGTTGCAGACACAACAAACGACATAACAATAGCAAATATAAGCATGATAGGGGCTCTAAAGGCCATTCTAATGAGCATAGAGAAGGACATTTGCACATAGTTAATGTCCGTTGTCAGACGAGTCACAAGAGAGCTTGTCTGGAATCTATCTATATTTTCAAACGAGAATGTTTGAATTCTTTCGTAAATATCATGACGGAGGTTTTTAGCAAAACCTGATGAGGCCACTGCAGCAGTAATACCACCGAATAGGCCACAAAGAAGGGAAACAATCGCAAGTCCAAGCAAGATAAGTAAGACAACAATCATGTGCTGAGTTACATCCGCGGCTTGTGTGACTCCCGTAGAAATATCGGTAATTGTATTAACAACATCAGAGACAAAGAAAGGAATAGTGCATTCACAAGCGACTTCAAATATCATTAAAATTGGCGATATAATCGATTGTGTCTTATACTCTCTAACTGATCCTGCTAATGTTCTTACAACTCCTGGCATATTTTAGTCACCGAATGAATATTTTAGACTTTTAAAAGTCAAAATCAAGATAATAAATTATCTTAAAGAAAATTTATTGGTATTTAGATATTAAAGACAGAGTAATAAAATTGGTGTAATTATCGCCATATTAATATGGTTCGAAAATATAAAGAGAAGAATTTAAAGAGAAGAGAATGTGACTATATATTTATACTAATAAATATGAAATAAACGATAAAAGTGTTAGAATATTTTTATGGAAAAAACACCCGTAAAGGATTTTTTTAAAAGGCTTGCTGCTGGTTTTGCTATTGGAGTTTCAAGTGTCATCCCCGGAATAAGCGGTGCAACTACCGCTGTCGTTTTAAAAATATATAATCAGATTATTCATGCCTTTAGTTATTTCATAAAAGAATTTGTTAAGTCACTAATAATATTAATTCCAATTGTCCTCGGCGTTATCATCGCAATGATCCCGTGCGTCTATCTTTTTAATCTCGCATTCCAGTATTGTATGTTTGCAGTTCTCTGCCTATTTGGTGGCTTAATTGTAGGTTGTTTCCCATCGCTTTTAGATGAGGTTAAAGGGGAGCCAATTAAGAACAAATATATTGTGGGCCTCGTGATTGGAATTATTGTCGCCGTTGCAATTGGAGTCATGTCAATTTTATTAAATGCGGATTCCACGGTAGAGGGTTGGTTTGGAAGCGAAGAATGGTCATGGTGGTTTTATCTTCTTTTAATTCTCGTTGGTTTTATCGCATCGTTCTCCCTAGTGATACCAGGAATTAGTGGTAGCCTAGTCATGCTTATTATTGGATTCTATACACCATTACTTTCTTGGTTAGTTGATACAGTGGTGGCCCTATTCTCAAAAGGGTTATATCCAGGACAAGGCTTCCAGCTTGGGATGCTGGCATTAACATTCTTCGGCGGATATATAATTGGAGTTTTTGTTCTCTCAAAATTGATGCATTTTTTGCTAAAAAAATACCACTTTGGCAGCTATTATGTGATTATTGGCGTAGTTATTGGATCATTTTTCACCTTATTTTTCAATAGCGATATTTGGTCATATTATCAAAGCTGGAGCGCTGGAACTCAGATGGGCCTTCCGCAGTGGGCAGAAATATTAATAGGGGTGTTTGTATTCTGCGGAGCCGCTGTCCTTGGGTATCTATTTATAAACCGATATAGAAAAGTTGTAGCTGAAAATGAAGCAGCTGGTCACTCGATTGCGGGTAATATTGAAGAGCCAACAAAAGAAAGTAAAAATAAAGATATAATAGACCCAAAAGACTTGGAGTAGAAACGTGGATTGGGAACTCTCATTTCTTGAAGCTCTATCTAATTGGGGCGTTGGAAATCCAAACATGGCATGGCTCTCTTGGATCATGTCAGTAATTACGAATTCTTGTGAATTTATACTAATTTGGATAATAGTCGCTATAGTCTTTTTGTGTGTTAAAAAAACAAGGAAGTGTGGAGTGGTTTTAGCCTTCGCTATTGTCCTATTTGCGCTCGTCTTTAACGAAGAGATTATTAAGAATGTGGTGGGCAGAGTAAGGCCGCTATATCTCGATGACACTAGGTCAATTACTATCCTCACAAACCTCCAAAATACAAATTATTTCTTCCAACCAGGAGAATCACCAATCTTAGGTCTTTTTACCTATCCAAAAGAAACTTCCTATTCATTTATGAGCGGTCATACCTTTGGATCCTTTATGTGCGCGACGATTATCTTTAAATATTTCCATAAAGCGGGCATAGGGTGCTTTATATTCGCTCTTCTTGTGGGCTTCTCTAGATTATATTTTGGTGTCCACTACCCAACAGATGTAATTATTGGAATGCTTTTAGGCGTTATGAGCGGTGTTATCGTCCTCTGCTTTGATAGAGAATTATCTCCTTTATTTACTAAATTAGTAAATAACATTAAGAGCAAGAAACAAGACAAACAAAGTGCTTAATATAAAACTATTTGCAAAAAATAGGGAAAATATATAAAAATATATCTGATGCGAGACTAATTTCTAATTAACCTTATAGATTAATTAGTCTCCGACCTACATCATTCATGAACAAAAAAGGAAGAAACTTCTTTAGAAGGCTTATCTCAGGCCTACTAATTGGAATAACAGACGCGATACCTGGTATAAGCGGTGGAACCACTGCAGTTATAATCAGAGTATATGATGATGTAGTTTTTGCTATCGGATCGGTCTTTAAGCGCTTTAAAGAGTCGATGGTGGTAATCGTACCGGTGATACTTGGGATGATTCTCGGAATAGTCCCTTGTATTTTTTTATTTGATTTAGCCTTTGACTGGTTCGCTTTTGGAACAGTATGTATCTTTGCGGGTTTAATGTGCGGAACCTTTCCTTCAATTGTGGAGCACGTTAAGGGAGAGAAAGTTAAGCCGTCCTATATCATCCTTCTCATCGTGGGTATTGGGGTGGCGGTTACTCTTGGTGTTTTATCTGTTCAATATAACCTCTCTGAAGTGATGGGGGACTACTTTATAAATAGACATTGGTGGTTTTATTTCCTAGTTATTCTTATCGGACTAATATTGGCTTTCTTTACAGTGGTCCCTGGAATAAGTGGGTCAATGATACTATTAGTTCTAGGTTGGTACACAAATATTAATTCATGCTTTTCTAACTGGAGCATAGAGATGTTCCATGGGGATTTCACTAATACCGGTGCTTTAGTAGGTATGACGTTATGCCTTATAGTGGGAATAATAATAGGAGCATATGCCGCTTCAAAAACAATGGCAGTTTTATTAAGTCACTGGAGAGTTGCAGTGTATTATCTCATAATTGGGTTCTGCGCTGGATCTATTCCGGTTATGTTTTATAACAATAACGTCTATCGATATTATCAAATGTGGGCCAGCGGTGGACAGGGCTGTATGTCTATGGGCGCGGAGATTGGACTGGGAATTGGCCTATTTGTTATAAGCGTTGTCCTAGGTTATCTCCTAATTCTCATGTATAGGAGAACTAAAAAGAAGGATGAAGAGAAAAAAGAGAGGGAAACCGCTCCAAAAATAGAGGAAAACGATGTTTTACTAGTGGAAAATGAGGAGGAAGAAAACACTACAGAAACTAGCACAAAAACTTAGTTTTAATTTTTACAAATTAAATAGTGAATAAACTTATACAAAGTAGTAGAATAACTAATTTGTAGGAGTGTTAGGTGCTAAAGTTAGCAAGGTTTATAATTAAAAAGTGGTGGTGGATGTTTGTCATCCTTTTTATTTGCCTTTTTTTCCAGGCATACCTACAGCTTGAAATTCCTACATACACCAGCTTAATTACCCAAGAAATAACACTACATGCTACGGATTTAGCACGAATAGATGATGCAGAATATGTTCACACTATATGGTCGTACGGCATTCAAATGCTCGTTATTTGCGCTATTATTTTTGGCGTTAATGTCGCTAGTGTATTTCTGCAGTCAAAACTTGGTTCTAAATATGCTGCCGCTATCCGTCACGAACTATACGCCAAAATTATGACTTTCTCTTTAGCGGAGTATTCCTATTTTGGAATGGCCACCCTCCTAACGAGAACCACTAATGATGTAAATACCTGCAAAGAGACCTTTACGATGTTTATGAGGCAAATTGTCATTGCCCCTGTTTTCTTTGTAGTGGCGATTGTAAGAACCGCTCAGGCAAGTTGGCAGGTTTCTTTAGTGTTCGCTATAGCCGCGCCAATAATCGTTATTTTCGTGGTTATTATGTTTGTCAAGGTTAGTCCACTATTTAGTAAAGTAAATAGAGCATTTGATACTGTTACCGATGTATATAGAGAAGGATTAACTGGCGTTAGAGTGGTTAGAGCCTTCAATCAGGAAGAGAAAGAATACGAAAGATTCGAAGAAGCTAATAGTAATTTATATCACCTGGATAGAAGAGCCGAACGAATAATGACTATATCAGACCCGATAACAACAGTGATTATAGATATCGCTAACGTCATGATATTCTTCGTATCCGCAGCTATTCTAGTGGGCGAGACAGAACTTACCGCTGATTACGCCGCGGTTGTCGCGGGAAATGTCGTGGCAATATCTGGATATGCACAGCACATTCTAAACTCATTAGTTATGCTTAGTATGCTCTTTATAAGATTACCAAGATGCCGCTCAAAAGTGAGACGTATCGAAGAGGTTTTACATACAGAACCTATGGTTTTAGATCCTGAAAATCCAGTTGATATTTCGACAATTGATGCGAAAAATACGGGGAATATTGAATTTAATAACGTGAGTTTTACATTCCCAGATGGTGAATCTCCCGCTCTTAAAGATATCTCTTTTGAAACACATAAAGGGACAACAACCGCTATTATTGGTTCTACTGGAAGCGGTAAATCTACCCTAGTAAATTTAATACCTCGTTTTTATGATGTGACGGGTGGATCCATCACTGTCGATGGTGTTGATGTAAGAGACTATTCACAAAAAGATTTACGCGCCAAGATTGCCGTGGTTCCACAAACTGCGCTTTTATTTGAAGGAACAATTAAAGAAAACATTAAATTTGGGGCGTCGGATGCTACCGACGAAGAAGTCGATGAAGCCTTAAGAATTAGCCAGGCTCATAACTTTGTTATGAAAAAGGAAAATGGTCTTGATTCCTGGGTTAATCAAGGTGGCAAGAACTTCTCTGGAGGGCAAAAACAGAGACTTGCTATTGCAAGGGCCATCATTAAGAAGTGCGAAGTTTATGTTTTTGACGATTCATTCTCCGCACTTGACTTCAAAACCGATATTAAAGTAAGAACGGCTCTTAAAACATATATTCAAGACGCCGCGATTATTATTGTTGCTCAAAGAGTCTCCTCAATACTTGATGCGGATAACATCATAGTTTTGAATGAAGGAGAAGTAGTTGGACAAGGAAAACACGCAGAATTATACGAGAACTGCGAGGTTTATCGAGAAATTGTTAGTTCACAAATGGATCCAGATGAAATTGAGAAGACTCTAGTCTTAAGTAGACAGTATGCCATGGAAGAAGGTGACGAGTAATGCCATACCAGACGACGGAAAAAGTAAAGGATGCAAAAGGAACTATCAAGGTTCTTGCTCAAGACTTCTCCAAATATTGGAAGGCCCTTTTAATCATAGTCGTTTGCTGTGTCGTTTCCTGTACGATGACAATCCTAGTGCCTGATCAATTATCGACATTCACTGATGAATTAATTGATGAAATTCAAACGATGGGGAATGATGGACAATACTTGTATTTAGTTGATGGTGTGGTCGCTCTCCACTGGGGCAACATGTTTATCACCTTCGGAATAATTCTCGGAATGTATTTAATTAGCGCCACTTTAAGCTGGCTTCTTAACTTTACATCCATCACAATGTCCACCAAATATAGCTATAACATTAGACTTAGATTAAAGCAAAAACTAGATAAGATAGGCCTAAAATACTTCGATTCTCATCAAACCGGTAATATTTTATCAACTGTTA
>JAJQAL010000045.1 GCA_021203815.1 Coprobacillus sp.
AGTTCATCGTAGAGCTTCTTAACTGCCTCGTCAAAAGGCATGGTTTCACCATTTTGGATCTGGTTATAGCCTTTCATAAGCTCTTCATTTAACTCTTTTTTACTTATCTTAGAGACGTCCACCATATTAGGGGGAAGTTTAGGTTCAAAAGGAAGACCATTATTTAATATGATCTGCTTATAAAACATATTAATTGCGGCGCTAGGAGTAATCCCAAGCGCTTTTAAAATAGACTCGGCCTTTTCTTTAACGTCCGGCTCGACTCTTATAAATATAGAACTAGATTTTTCACTCATTATTTTATCCTCATTCATAATAGTTATTATATCTATATGTATATCTATTAGCAATACTTTATCTATATTATTATAAATAAGAAAAACGATGGAAGTAGATCCATCGTTTTAATAAGTTAAGTAGGTTTATCCCTAAGGGGTTTAGAAGGCTCTATTAATAGAGCAGGTCGCACCGTTAGAGAGTAAGTAGGTCTTGTCCATGCTAGTAGTCTCTTCTAAGACTTTGGTAACATGGAGTCCTTTTTTGGAGATAAGTTCGTACATTCTGTCCTCCGCTTTATCTCTAGAAGTGAAAGTAATTTCTTTTCTCACTCCCTTAAGACCAATGGAGGATAATGTGTACTTATCGCAATTATTAAGTGGACGAGACTCCCAGTAAGTAAATGCCATAATTTGCACCCTCCCATCTTTAGTATTTTTTTCCGTAGTTTAACGTCGTTGCGGACAAGATGGAAGCTTACTAGTTTGTCCCTTTTGGAACTACCTTTATATTACTATATTTATATAAAAATAAAAGAGAAAAATAACAAAAAATATCAGTATTTTTTTACAGTGTATGGTTTGCCTATTTTAAAGGATTACAGCGAAAATTTTGCCCATATTTACCCCTTAAAATTAGCCCTATAATTTTAATAAAAAATAAAAAATATTTACTTAATAAAAAATAGTTATTTTCTTATTTATTTTGACTTGTTTAAAGAGTCAATTAAAACACGTTTTTTTCGTCAAAAAAGAGATATTATAATTGACCTTCAATAAGCATTTTTTCAATCTTTAAAGAGTCTGGCTGTGTTATAGAAAATGTGACACCTCTTCTTATGCTACTTATAGTGGATTTAGCTATCTTGTTTAGGCTTATAACAATCTTTTGATTTTTGATAAATATAGGACCATTTTTATTCACATACTGGTTTTCTATATAATCTTTACTCACTGGAAACATATCTTGAAAAAGGAGAACACTTGCACGACCGGCTATGTTAATAAATTGAATGGTATCGTGTGGCTTATGATGCTGAATTTTATCATTAACAATTGCCTGGTATTTGCTAACCTTAGAGGAACATGGAATCATCCAGTATAGACCTGTTTTAGAATCAATATATGGAAGATAATGAGGCCTTTTTGTGTTTGGATAGTTACGCATCAAATAAGGATCGTTAACTTTTTCAAAAAAAGAATCCTTTATAAAATAAAAATAGCCTTCATATAAATCCATTATGTCTAGTCCCTCCTACCAAAAAAGTCCCAAAAAATATAACAATGGGACTAATTTAAGTTCGGCCAACTTAATACCCCGCGTAGCCGGAAGCGGACAACTTTTTCCTAATTAATTTATACCCCGCATAATTAGAAGCGGACGACTTAATAGCATTTCTGCTACTCTTAATATATATTAATTTATTCCTTAATTCAATAAGAAAAGATGAAGGATTTTGCTCCTTCATCTTATTAATTATTACTTATTAATAGTGCTTACCCCAATTAGAAGCTCGCGCTGATGTAGCAGGTCGCACCGTTTGATAGATAATAGGCCTTATCGCTATTCACGCTGTCTTCAATGACTTTAGTCACGTGAACACCTTTTTTGGAGATAAGTTCGTACATTCTGTCCTCCGCTTTATCTCTAGAAGTGAAAGTAATTTCTTTTCTCACTCCCTTAAGACCAATGGAGGATAAAGTATACTTATTAGCACTATGTAGTGGACGAGACTCCCAGTAATCAAATGCCATAATTAGTACCCTCCCTTTCTTAGTTTTATCGTAGTTTATTGTCGTTGCGGACAAACCTAATTTGGCGTATTTTTTTGATTACTAGTCCCTTCCTAGGAACTACCTTTATATTACTATATTTATTTAAAAATAAAAGAAAAAAATAACAAAAAAAATCGGGTTTTTTTGACAGTGTATGGTTTGCCTATTTTAAAGGGTTTGAGATAGGAAAATAGGGGTAATTTACCCCTTAAAAATACCCCTAAATTTTAATTAAAAATAAAAAATATTTACTAATAAAAAAATAATTATTTACATTAATATTTTTATTAAATTTATTGATTTAAAACTATTTGATAAAAGATTATTTATTAATTAGATTTTACTTAGTTTCACTATTTACTAAAAGCTACTTTTTAATTGATAGACCGTATTTTTCAGCGAGTTCTTTAAAGACCTCTTCTATAGGCTTGACATTCCCATCTAGAACATCTTGATAGCCTTTCATAATTTCCTTATTTAACTCGTCTTCTGATATGGCACTCATATTAATAATTCCTTCAGGAAGAAGGACTTCAAAAGGAAGCCCCTTATGAAGAACAATCTGTTTATAAAACATATTGATCGCTCCTGAAGGAGATAGTCCCACTTCACTTAGGATAGCCTCCGCTTCTTCTTTTAGCTCTGGCTCAATCCTGACATTGATATTCGCGCTTTTTTCACTCATTATTTTATCCCCTAAATAGATTGTACTTATTATACTTATTTGTGTTAACAATGTCCACACAAAAATAGAGAAAAAAGGAAGCGATTATTCGCTTCCATTTATCTATTAATTTAGGAGGATATTAAATTAATTTATGGTTGGTCTAGTGGAGTTATTTTCTAAGAGAGTGAACCCAAGGTTATCAATCTCAACATAATCACCATCAGTGGTATATCCATAGTGATCATTTTGTTCATCATGGTCAGTATCGATACTATGACCAGCGTCAGGACACCACTGAATGCAGCTAGTGGCAGCGCCAGTTTCATGAGAGCTACTAACGGAGGCCGTTAAAATTCCTTTATTATAAACATCTCCTTCATAGACGTTTACAGTAAAGTAGGCAGCGCGCCACTATTAATTTCTTTAGAAATGTTCATCTATATGCCCCTAAATAGGGAGAAATACCCCCTAAGCCCCTCCCTCCCCACTCTTATAAATATAAAAAAATAGCCCCGCGTTAAGGCGGGGCTATATTAATTAATAGCTATTTATAATTATCTAGCTTAATCCTCTTCTACGTAATCATAAAGCTCTAAGATACCGCTGAAGGGGACTTTAAGAGCGGGTGGTCTATAGTAGAAGAAGAGCTCAGTGTCGGTTTCATCAAGATCGATTGAAATATTCTCTCCGCCATTTTCTCCTCCGGTATAGGCCCACTGCCATAAATCGATAAGAGAAATCTCAAGCTCCATTCCGTTAAGCATCTCTATAATATTACTCGTATCTGAAGGAAAGCTAATTTCAACCTGTAGGCCGATTATCTTCCCTGTGTTAGTCATAAAGACCGCCATAGAAGGATGGTCTCCGTCTTTAAAGTACTCACTTATGACATAGGAGAGTTTATCTTCTTCTGGGAAAGATGCCTGATTATCTACTGTGAGTTCATAGCTATCAGAGTCATAACTCATATCCGCGCTGATATGAGTTTTACTCCCGTCAGTATGCTCAACGATATAATCGGTATAGATATCTTCATTAGTGGCGCTTAAATAGTCATAGTCAAGTCCAATTTCAATGAAGTTAAATTTCCCGTCTTCATCGAGAATCGTCTTCCCCGCGGGTTTACAGGGAACATCTAAATTTTCAATGGGAATAAATCCGTCTGGATAAAACTGCTGAACAAGGGCATCCACCGTCTCTCCTAAATCGAGATTATTTACATTAACATTTCCTGAAAATGGGTAGATACCGCCTCTAAAGAAAGCGTCCATATTGGAGATTGTAGTCATCATCGAGGTAGCCCCTACTAAGGTAAACCAGGCCTCGTCACCTTGAAGCTGCGCGCTGATGGTAACGTTTTCATTAACGGTCACTCCTGCTTTTGAGTAGGAGCGGCTTATAAGATTATTATCAGTGTCCCTAGTGGATAGGTCGTTACTTATTACAAAGATAGCGGGACCGCCGAATCTAGCAAAGTCACAGCTTTTAACATAGTTACTTTCGCTTTCTCTTATAAAGAGAGCGCTGTTATAGCAGTCATAGATTTTAGAGTCCTGTAAGCTTAGGCAGTAAGTCGAAGCGTCACATTTCGCGTCACAGCTAAAATAGCCAATCATATAGTTTTTAATAATGGTATTTGTGGCTACCGTTTTCGCGTTAGAGGAGTCAAAGAAGATAAGAGAGCCAGAGGCAAGCTCCGCGTTTCTAATCGATTCTTCATCGTCTCCAGCAGTGAGTATACCCGCGGTATTTCCGTTACTCTCGACGTTTTTAAAGGTCACTGTGTAAGAGGATGCACTTAAAGACGTATCTTTCCCGCTAAAGAGGAAAAGATTAGAGTGACCCGGATTAAACTGGGTCTTATTTTCACTATAGTAGTAGTCTGTATCATTCATTCCCTTTTCGTAGAAGGTCTTACCCCAGCTAATAGAGGAGGTATCAATCTTAAAGAGATTACCGTTAAAGGTAAAATTAGTGTCCACTAGATGCGTGTAGATTCTCGAGTAGTCACGAAGAGAGCCCACGCAGTCATTATTTCCGTTTCCAATCGCCTCCATCTCTTCCTCACTCACTAGGTATTCACTAGGGATACACTCTGAAGTGATATCGAGGTCTCTATGAATATAAATGCCGTTTACTTCTTTAAGATTCGTCTCTCCTAGCTCCCCTAGGTAATTAGCCCATATCTCACTATAGGCCATAGAGACAAGGGATCTAGAATCACTACTATAGAAGATTGGCTCACTATATCCATTTGTGTAGCTACTTAGTTCACTAGTGGTTACACTAGTGAGATTTATTCTTCCTAGATCTAAGGGGTTATAGACGTTATAACCGTCACAGACCTTAACCGTCATCGAGGACGCTCCAATTGGATTACCGTTTATATCGCTTGTAAAGAAGCGGGGAGTCATACTAATGGTAAAGACATTTCCAATAGCTTTTTCTGTAAACTGGAAGCCGAAGTAGCCGTCATAAGTGACATAGTCACTTCCGACTTCTTTTCCTCCCATACTAACCGAGTAATCAACCTGGTAACTTGATGGCGCCATCGCGCTGGCCCCGCTTAAGGAAAAGAGAGAGAAACTAGGCTGATAGATAAAGGGGTTATCCGCGCCTACTTCGTATTCTTCACTAACACTTTTAAAGAAGTTATCTTCACTAGCGACCCCATTTTCATCGCTACGGGTAAGATTTGATTCATAGGTTGTTTGGAAAGCGGGGTTAGTAAAGCTAAAGACCCCATACTGACTAGAAGGATTAGAGGAGACTACGACGGTATCAAAGCTTCCTTCATATAGCTCGCCCATATAAGTAAATGCGTAGCTAATAGGATAGGTTCCTTCCGCTAGGGAGCCGGTTTCGTTATAAAGCCCATTTGTAACGAGGCTATACTCACCCTCTCCTGGAGTGTAGCTTCGTCTTGTGGGGTCGATCTCGCCTCGAACTAGATTAACCGTGGCGTAATTACTTAAAGTAAGAGAGACACCTACTTCATCCCAATCAATCTTATCCGAGGGCGCATAAAAAGCATATAAACCACTAATAGAAGCGGTAAACGGCTGGGTTTCTATATCATCATCGAGATTAGTTTTATCCTTATTTTTATTACAAGCAGTGAGGCTTAAACAAAAAACCGATAAAGAGACACCCATTAGCATCAAAACATTCTTTTTCATTTTCATGCCCTTTCTTAATAAAGTAATCCCTATATCAAATATGTATTTTACCTAAAAAATAGATTTTGTAAATAGAGAAATTAAAAATTAACTTTTTATTTACTCTTTTTTATCTATAAAAAAGGTCTTCCCAAGGGGAAGGAGGGAAGACCAAGCACTATAGATCAATATCACCTCTATAGTGGAATATCAAGCAAAGCTATAACGCGGTTACTGCGCGGCTTTAGCGGCGGCTCGAGCGAGTCTACGCTTTTCTCTACGCTCCTCGGCTTTACGCTCGAGGTCTTTATGAATCTCCGCGTCCGCGACATCAATGAGCTCACTGATCATCTGATAATCATCAAGCGCTTTGACCGCGACTTCTGTTTCATTAACTTTGACATTAGACTCACCGATATAGCCGTTTAGGGCCTGGTTATGAACATTAATAAGAGCGACGAGTCCACCTCGCTTAAAGGTGAACTTCACTAATGGATAAGCTTTCATCTTAATCTTATAGGTAGAAGTAGTCATGCTCTCTTTAATTCCTTCTTTCTCATGGATATGAGCGATAAGAGCATCATAGAGTTTTCTCTCTTCTTTGGGGAGTTCGTCCACTCTCTGGACGTATGTTTTCTTCTCCACGCTTGTCGCAAAGGTCACTCCACCTTCACTAGCGGGAATTGCGGCGGCGACTACGCCTTCTGTTCTAAGGCCTTTAATCGCGTCAAGGATCTTTTTAGTGTCAATGTCAATCGCGCCAAGAACCTCTCCCTCACCGCCTTCACCTTCTTCATGGTGACACTCACATGGCTCCCCTTCTTCATGATGGTGATGAGGGCAGGGAAGGTGTTTAATGACGCCATAGTGGACGAGTAGACCCACCACGATAGCGGCGAGTAAACAGGCTAGACATAACCCGACAATAACAGTTAAGAAGATAAGCATTCCCCAGGAGGCCTGGATGGCATCAGCTTCTTCAATTAAAAAAGTCATAATATTTACCTCCGTATTTATATATTATTAACTAACTTTAACTTTATTATATATGATAAAGAGATAATTTCCTAACGATAAAAAAAATATTTTGTCAGTGTAAAGAATATAAAGGGATTGGATATAAATATTTATATACGTTATTTAAATAAGTAGTCACGCTTATATCCTTATATATAGGCAATCTTTATATATAAATATAGATATATAGATAGAAATAAAAAGGAAGGAGAGGCACTCGCCTCTCTTTCCTTATTTATATAAATATTTAGGA